>NZ_MKKG01000043.1:0-12705 GCF_001942325.1 Gordonia sp. CNJ-863 | reverse complement strand
CCGCCCGCTCGCACCTCGGGCAGCTACTCTTCGGGGCCAAGACCTCGCAGAACAGGTGTGTGCGATCCTCGCCGTCGAGAGCGGCATCGGTGATCGTCACCCCGAGTTCGATCGTGCGGCAAATCGTGTCGGCAATGGCGCTACGCTGCAACGAGGGTCCTGTCGGTGTGAGTGATGAGGTGTAGGGGCTTTCATCTTCACACCACAGGACCCGCCCGCATCCCCGGCTCGCCGCCGCCGAACCCGACCTACATCTTGTGCCCGGTAGAACCCGTTCTACGCACCGTCAATCAGGAAGAGCCGTTTTAGTGGCCAGTCGAGAGAACGACGTCGACCTCAAGGATCGCGTTGGCAGATTGATGCAGTTCCTCCGGGAGATGGTGAAGGCCCGGACACGACCGGTGCTGAGGGTTGAGGACCACGAGGAGCACCACTGGCTTTTCCCTGGTAGCACGCCCTACCAGGTCGAACGTGCAGCAACGGCCGGCGATGTGGTTGTTCGTGCACCGCGAGTGCATCTCGAAGAGCCTCCCGAGCTGCCTCAGACGCTTCTGACCTGGGTTGACGATCCAGGAGCTGTCGGCAGCAGCGCTACCGCCGGCCCTCAATTCCGAGAGTCCAGTCCAAATAGTTCGGCGTCTGAATCCGAGATTGCTGAAGCTCGCGCCGCGTACCAGCGCTGGTACCACGAATGGTCAATGTGGGCCCAGACGGATCGGCAGCGTCGACCTCACCATGAGCTTTACCAAGCACTGACCGACATGATGCATGAGCTCACGGCGAGGCCTGAGTCGGTGGAGCTCGTCGTCGCATCAGGACTTCTGTCCCTCCCGTCGAAGCTCGCGGACGGGTCGCGTGTGAATACCCATCTCGTCACGCAGGCAGCGACCATCGAGCGGGACGAAACCACAGGTGACCTCTTGGTGAGGTTCGTCGAGCTCTCGTCCTGTCGACTGGAAGATAGCGAGCTCCTCACCGGGTTCGAGATCTTCGACCAATCGGGGAGCCGGACACTCCTTACGCAGCTCAGGGAGTCGAGCTCACCCCTTGACGAGTCGATCCAGGTGTTCCTCAAGACATGGGCGGCTCGTGCGCTCGGTCTGGAAATCCCGGTCACCGACGAGCTCGAACCTCCTACGACCACCGGTGAGGTCTCGCTCGCCCTCGCCCCTGCGCTGGTCTTGCGGAAGCGTGGCGCGTTTGCGCTGGTCGAGTACTACAACCAGATGATCAGCCAGGCCGAAGAGGTGTCTGCGAAGACGCCGCTCGGACTAGCGCAGCTCGTGACCGCGATCGAGGCTGATGAGCGCGTCGCGTGGCTTGAGTCCACCGGGGCTACCGCGCCGAGCGAGCTTGCCGAGGACCCTCTGTTTCCGCTGCCCGCCAACGCCGAACAGTCGAAGATCATTGAGCGACTCGGCGGCGACAGTGGCGTCGTCGTGGAAGGCCCACCCGGTACTGGTAAGACGCACACAATCGCGAACCTGATGTCCGCGCTCCTTGCGCGGGGACAACGAGTGCTGGTGACGAGTGAGAAGTCACAGGCGCTGCAAGTGCTCCGCGACAAACTGCCGGCGGACATGCAGGAACTGTGCGTGTCCATCACGGACCTGGCCCGTGGTGGTTCGCAGGAACTCAATCGAAGCGTTGCGACGATCGCTGAGCGTAAGACCTCGTTCATCCCCGAGGCGTCCGAACGGACGATCGCCGACCTCACCGACAAGCGCGAGCAAGCGCTGGCACGTCGATCGACAGTCCTCGAGTCGATCCGAGCGCTGCGGGAATCCGAGACATACCTGCATCCCGAAGTCGCTCCGGGATACCGCGGGACGCTGGCCGCCATCGTGCGACGGTTGGAGGAGCAGCGGGAGAAGCATGCGTGGCTTCCCGGCCCGTTGTACGCCGCGGAACCGCCTCTTGCCCCCGGAGAGTTCCGGGAACTGGTCCGTCTCCTCGAGCTGCAGACGCCCGAGCATGGGACCCGTGCAGAGCAGATGCTGCCGGCACTGGACAGCCTGCTGCCGAGTGCTGATCGCATGACCAACCTCTTCGACGCGGTCCACCGCCCGCCGCTGGATCTTCCAGCTCAGACTCAAGATCTTGTCGACATCATCGAGAGTGTCGATAGCGGAACCGCCGAGCAGGTCCTGCTCCAGTGCGGCACGCTCAGGGAAGCGGTCGACATCGTCCGTGCGCTGCCTCCGGACTACCAGCAGCTCGCAAACCGCGTGCTCGCAAGTGAGATTGACCATCTGTGGGCGCGGGTTCCGGAACTCGACACCCTCGTCGAGGGCGCCACCCGGTGCGACCGAGCCGTTGGTAGCGTTGCGGTCGATGCACCCGGCGTGTCACGTAGGGCCCTCCAGACGGTAGAGGCATGGTTCGCCCGCTTGCAGGATGGTGCCGAGTGGAAGGGAAGATTCCGTCGTTCCGCCGAGCAGAAGGCGTATGACGAACTCGAACTTGAGCTGATTGTCGACGGCGATCCGGTGCGTCGAGCCGAAGAGCTCGAGATCGTCGTCGCACACCTCAAAGGACTTGACGCCGTCGAGTCCGCACGGCGAATCCTTGCAGACCTCGGCGTCCACCTCGCCGCCGACTCCTCGCGTACGGCGCAGGTGAACAACCTCGTCATCCTGCGTCGTCACCTCGGGTCGATCGAACGCTTGGTGGCAAGCTGCCGCGCGCTCACCGACACCCTCTATCAGAACACTCGGCGGCATCTGTCCGTCCGCAGCATCGACGACGCCGACACACTGTCTCAAGCGGCATCAGCAATCACACTCGAGCTGCAGCGAAGAACTGCCCGCCAAGAACTGACTGCCATCGCCGATGTGCTTGGCAACGCATTCGGGCCGGCGCCAGCGCCTGAAGCTCGCGAGCTCACCGAGAGCGTTCGAGCAGCATCCGCTCATCAGTTCAGTCAAGCGGTGAGCGCGTATTTGCGTGCGCAGCAACAACAGCGCGAACACAACGAGTGCCAGGCTCTTGTGCAGCGTGTGCGAACGGCAGCCCCGTTGTTACTCGATGAACTCCAGTGTCACCTCTCTGACCCGGGCTTGAGTGTTCGCCTCGACACCATTGATGAAGCGTGGCACTGGCGTCGCGTGTTCGAGTGGGTTCAGGAACAGCGGACTCCCGGCCGGGAGGCGCAGCTCAGCAGTGAACTCGACGCCACAACATCTGATATCAGCTCTCTGACAGCGCGATTGGCGGCAGAACGGGCGTGGAAGAGCGCTCTCGAGCGCATGAGCGCCACCGAGGTTACGGCGCTTCAGGCCTACCGCGATCACATTCGCAGCATCGGAAAGGGAACCGGCAAGCACGCTGAGAGGTTCCGGCAGGCGGCCCGCATGGCGATGCAGGAGGCGCAAAGCGCTGTGCCGGCGTGGGTCATGCCTACGCAACAGGTGCTCGCGTCGATCCCGCCCAAGCCAGGCGCCTTCGACGTCGTCATCGTGGACGAAGCCAGCCAGGTCGACATCACGAATCTCTACCTTCTGTGGCTCGCACCGCGAGTGATCGTCGTTGGCGACGACAAGCAGTGCACGCCAAGCGAAGTTGCTCTCGGTGGCCTCGACGACGTGTTCACGCGCCTGGACAACTACCTTGGCGACCTTCCCGACCACGTCCGAAATACGTTCACGCCACGGTCGAGTCTCTTCTCGCTCCTGCGGTCACGCTTTGGCCAAGTCGTCCGTCTCCGGGAGCACTTTCGGTCGATGCCGGAGATCATCAGCTGGTCAAGCAACCAGTTCTATCGGGACGCTCCGCTGGTGCCGGTCCGTCAGTTCGGTTCAGACCGCCTGCCACCGCTCCGGAGTACGTACGTCTCCGGCGCGGCAGTTGCCGGCAAAAACGCCACACTCGTCAACAAGGCCGAGGCGTTGGCCATAGCCGACCAGGTGCGTTCCTGCCTCGATGACCCGCAGTACGACGGGAAGACGATGGGAGTCGTCGTCCTGCAAGGGCAGGCACAGGTTACTGCGATCCAGAACGCTTTGCGCGGACACGTTTCGGAAGATGAGTGGGAAGAGCGTCGCTTCCGTGTCGGAACTCCGCCAGACTTCCAGGGCGATGAGCGGGATGTAATCTTCATGTCCCTAGTCGTGGCGCCGGAGCAGAGATTTGTGCCACTTACTCGCACCGAATTCGAACAGCGATTCAACGTTGGTGCTTCGCGGGCGAAAGACCAGATGTGGCTGTTCCATTCCGTAACGGTGGATCGATTGAGTTCAACGGATCTTCGTAGGTCACTTCTTGAGCACATGACCTCGCGGCCACCAGCAACAACGGCACCAGTACCAGAGAACGTGTCGAACGACGTGCGAGATCCGCGTTTCGACAGTCTCTTTGAACAGCGAGTGTTCAACGAGATCGTCGCTAGGGGATACCACGTCAATCCGCAGATCCCGGTGAACAACCGTCGAATCGACCTCGTCGTCACCGGCAGTGCGTCGCGTTTGGCAGTCGAGTGTGACGGGGACGCGTTCCACACGACACCCGAACAGCTTCGGGAAGATCTCGAGCGTGAGATCGAGCTTCGACGTTGCGGGTGGACTTTCTGGCGAGTGCGTGAATCCGAGTTCTACGCAGACCGCATCGAAGCCATGTCGTCGCTCTGGACCGAACTCGACCGACTGGGAATCGAACCCGGCCTGAAGCATTCGCACAGTCCGTCAACGGTCTCGACCGTCGTCGGCGGCGGCGCCGATGGGCTAGACAGTCCCACGGATGATGGACCGCCGGTGCCTCCCATTGAGAACCCCGGTGACGAGCCGGATGACGGGGCACTATCCGACACCACCCCCGTCGAAACAATCGTAGAAAAGACGTCGCTGCCGATTGAGCAGAACTCTGCGGTGACAACCGTCGAACAGAGGTTGCCGTCCGAGGCTGACTACATTCGGATCTCGGACGAAAGTCTCCGGGACGCGATTGTTGCCGGTGCGCCACACTATCGATCGATGAAATCGAGGGAACTCGCGGCGCAGTTCCAGGTTCCTGAACCGCAGGTTGAACGGGTACTACGCGACCTTTTCGCCGAGAGCGCTAAGCGCCGGCACGATGAGTCCGACTACAAGCTGGGCGTGAACGCTCGAGACGACTTATTGCGTCGCGCTGCATCCGAGACCGAGAGCGAGAGCCCGACGCCCGCCACGTCCTCAGCGCAAGGGACACTTCGGAACGTGTTGGTGGCGGCCGCGTGGCCGAGCGTTCCACTGACGATCGACCGTGCGTGCCACATCTCGAAACTCGACGAGAGCGCTACGCGCGACGTGCTGGATGCGTTGGTCGAGGACGGCGAGCTGGATGAGATGACCAAAGCCGGCACGATGCTGTGGGTCCGCTCGAGGGGGTCGAAAGCTTGAAACCGCTGCGCGCCTGGCAAAAAGAGGCGCTCGACGAATGGCGCAAGCATGGGCGACGGGCAGTCATCGAAGCTGTTACCGGGTCAGGAAAGACTGAAGTCGGAATCGCCGCCACCCTAGAGGCCGTGGCCGAGGGGCGCCGGGTCCTCGTCGTCGTGCCATCGCGAGATTTGCTCCGCCAATGGCACGAACGGCTCGTGGGCGCAAGCGGCGCCTTGCGAGTGGGGCGACGCGGCGATGCCAATCAGGACTCGTTCCGTCAATTCGATGTGATCGTGTCCACCGTGCAGTCGGCCGTAATGCCTGCTGCCGAAAAGCCGCCGGCGGGGTCGCTTATCGTCGCCGACGAGGTACACCGTTACGCCGCGGACTCTTTCGCGAAAGTCCTCTCGACGAGTTCGTTCGATCACCGCCTTGGTTTGACTGCGACGTTGGAACGCTCGGACGACGGCATCGACCGAGTGTTGCTGCCGTTCTTTGAGAACGTGATCTCCGGTTGTACCTACCAGCGTGGGTACAAGGACGGCATCCTCGCACCAGTAAACGTGGCTCTCGTGCCCGTACCGTTCTCGCCACGTGAGAGGGCACGCTACGACAACCTAGACGAGATTGCCCGCGGTGAGCGAACCAACCTGATCGGCAGATTCGGCTGCCGCGCAGAGCCGTTCGGATCGTTTCTGCAGGACGTTCAAATGTTGGCGAAGGACGACTTTAGCGGCGACGCCTCCGTCAGATCCGCTCGGCGATACCTCAAAGCATTTTCCGACCGCCGTGACCTTCTCGCCTCGATCTCCGGCAAAGAGGAGGCACTCGCCGAGATCGCGCCTTTACTCGAACGGTCGAGTAGGGCGCTAGTTTTCGCTGAGACCATGTCGGCCTCCGCTTCTGCAGCCGAAACTCTCTTAAAAGTTGGAATCGCAGCGGCGCCATACACGAGCGACCTCACCCGGAATGAGCGAATCGCGCTCCTTCGTCGCTTCAAGCACGGAAGCCTCACGGCTTTGGCCGCTCCCCGTGTTCTCGACGAAGGTATCGACGTCCCTGAAGCGGACGTTGCGATCGTCCTCGCTGCGAGTCGCACTCGGCGTCAGATGATCCAACGAATGGGTCGAGTGCTCCGACCAAAGGCCGACGGACGCGCCGCGGTGTTCGTCATTCTCTACGCCGAGGGCAGCTCCGAAGACCCGAAGAACGGTGCACACGGGACCTTCCTCGAGCAGCTCACCGAGATCGCGCAAAACCTCGAAACTGTGGAGGTCCACAGCGTCCCAGCAGTGGTGAAGGAGTGGCTACCCGAAGTGAAAGACCACGAGGGCCAGGCGCTCACCGAGAACGACCGAGAACTCGCTGAGACTGCAACGGCCACGGTTGCGCAGAGCGCAGCCATCATTCAGCGAGCTAGTGCGCACATTCGAAGCGTCGTCACGAGTGCGGTGCGGTTCAATCGATGTGAAAGCGTCGACGAGATCCTGCGGGCGATCGTCGATTTGGGCCCTGATGAAGCTGAGATTCTGATTCGGCGGTTCGGTCTCGATGGGGAGGAGCCACTCGACAACAGCAGCATCGCGGCTCAGCTCGACCGAACCTACGACGAGGTTGTGCAGCTAGGCGACGACGCGCTGGGGAGGATCCAGCTACCTGGGGTCTCATCCAGGGTGTCGGATGACGGCTCGGCAGCCACCCGCGCGGAGCATATAGAGGGGCAAAACCAAACATCAGTCAGGGAACCTGAACTAGGCCAGAGGCATGATCCACCACTAGTCGAACATCCGAGCCACCGCGCAGGTGACAACTCAGCGCACGTCGACGTTAAGAAGGGACCGCAGAAGCCGTTCGGCACTCGAAGAATTCAGCTTCCAACTAAGACGTCCGACCGCCCCCGAAACCGGGGAACAGGCAACAGGGTTGCCATCTACATGGAGTGCGAGGGCGGGTTCGTCCCTGGGGCAGTGCTCGACACCAGCGACTGGAGCGTCGTTCTGGACTACGCGATTGTCGGCCGCCGCAAGTTCGAGGGCCCCGATGAGGCAGCTCTCGCGCAACTCCGCTTTTATGGGGATTCCGAGCGATCGACCGTCGACGGTTGGTCGCTGTGGAAGGTGAAGAAGTCCGGTCAGCCGATCGCGAGCCTCAGGACGATGCCCACAGAAGTTCAGGCGTAAGCCAGCGGAAGGTCACTGCCGACCTTGTCGACGGTGACCTGACGTGGATGCGGTTATACCGCGTAGGGGCTAGGCGTTACGCGCGGTTGTGTTCATCGAAGTTCAGACGCCGTCGAAGTTCTCCGGACAGCGGCGTGAGCAGCCGATACTTGACTGTCATCGGCTGCGAACCCTCTCGCCCCAGTGGAATTACGCGACCAAGGTATGTGAACGGGTCGCTCGGCTTGCGACGCATCCACAGCTCGATAGATTTTCCGGTGGCTGGAGCCCTAAGAATTTCTCGGCCCTTCTTACCTTCGGGTTTGGTCGAGTTCTGCGAACTCCATACGAACAGATCCGGACCCTCGAAGTGCTCGACGTATTGGATGCTGTCCGAACGCTTCTCAAGGGTCACGAACAGAACGGCGTGTCGCGCGAGCGATACATGTCCGGACCGCCAGTTGCCGGGATTGTAGGTTTCCCCGTAGAGCTCCGGTACGTCAAAGCTCTTGAGTTGGTCGCCGATTCGATCTGCTAGAGGATTGATGTCACTCTCGGAGAGTTCGGTCACGAGACGTGCCGCTTGCAGTACGTCTGCTCCGGTGGTGATGTGTCTCGATCCGTCCGCCGACTCCAGCACGAGGTTGCTGTCGATCTTCCTGACCGTCGCCAGCTGCCGTTTCGACTGACCTCCATGTTCAACCTCGGCGAGTATCGTTTCGCCGATGAGTTCCGTCGGAGACGCGGCCGAACCCCCCTCGAACAGAAGTGGTTCGCCAGCGAGAACTCCGCCGCTCGGATCTAGCGCTCCCGCATCAGCAAAGCAGACGAACTGGTTGCCTGACGAGAGGTCGATATCCGTGCGCTCGCGCACAGCGATGCTGGAGCGGATTGTGCCTTGTGACCCCGAAGCCGGGCCAGCTCCGATCGCGGTAGTAAAGCTGCCGAACAACGGAAGCTCCACGCGGCCACCGTCATCAGCACGATTTTCCCGGAGCGTGAGCTGACCGTCCTCTTGTACAAGTTCGACTGTATGTACGTGCCCGGGATACCCGGCGGTCGGGCCGAACCAACGTTTGAGCAATCGGGGTGCGAAATCTTCGTTTCCGCCTGCGCGGATGGCGTCGATTGCGACAGAGGAGAAGACGGCTTCATAGGTGGCACCCTCGGCCACCAACTTCACGTCGCCGGCCGGAAGGTCGGCGTACTGTCGTCGATCAAGTAGTACCGACGGGAGGCCGTCGACGAGTGCCACCCGACAGGGCCATCGGCGTTTGGTACCTGCGTCCTGCTTAAGGAGATACTTGGCGAGGCGATACTCGATGAGTTCGGCCGCCATACTCTCGAAGACGTCCCGGTGATCGGGTGCGATGTTGAAGTTTGGGATTAAGCGTTCCGCGTCCAGACGGAACAAGTGGTCCCGGCGCGACGACGAGCCGTCCGCGCCGGTCAACCGAGAAAGAGGCCAGCTGAGCCAGTACGACCTCCACTCCTGCTCGGGTGCTTGCTGAAGGTCGGGGAACTGGGACTGAGGCACTTCGCGTGCGAGACGTGGGTCCGCTAACAGCAGCTGCCGTGATGTCGACGCATTGTTCGCCACTGAGTCCCCAGTACAGAATCGCCCGTCGTGCAACAGCGCCCGCATCGCGATCAGCTTGTAGCACTTCGTGATGTCCTCGACCTGGATTGCTCGGAGCACGTCGGCGTGGGAAGAGTAGACGGCTTCCTGTCGGGGTCCGAGGAGTCCCAACGTATTCAAGAAGCCAAACCAACCACCGTGCCTTGATGAGACGGTCGCTGGGTCGTGTCCTGCTCGGAAGGTCTGTGCCGCTGTCGGTCGAAGTCCTTCATCCTCCTGATACGAACGGCAGTATTCCTCGACAGCGTCGGATGCTGTCGTGCGGGTCAATGACTTAAGCATGTCGACCACGACGAGCTCATAGTCAACCGAACAACCAGGGGGGAGGTCGAAGTCGCCGTCCTCCATGGCTCGGAGGACCTGCAGCGTTGTTGGCGCGGTGCGTTTCGCGAGAGAAAGAATGGTTCTTGGTTTCAACAGGAACGAACGATGGTTGCCGATGAAGTCGATGACAGTCAGCGCGTCCTTGCCCTCCGAGATCCGGAGTCCACGTCCAAGTTGCTGCAGGAAGATGATGGATGACTCTGTCGGGCGAAGCATCAGGACGGTGTCGATGGTAGGCACGTCCAGGCCCTCGTTGAAAAGGTCAACTGCGAACACCACTTCGAGCTCACCGTCCCGCAGAGCGTCGATCGTCTCGTTACGGGGCGCGCTGGAGGGACCACTGTGAACGGATGCACAGCGGACACCACGATCAGCAAAGAAGTCAGCCATGAAGTCGGCGTGATGCTTCGACGCACAGAATGCGAGCGTGCGCTGCCCCTTCCGTGATCGCCACTCGTCGAGCGCTGCTTGAGCGCGATCCTGGGTAGCAAATGCCGCTTCAAGCGCCTCGGGGTCGAACCGTCCGTTGCGCCATGGGATTGGCTCGAAATCCACCGGGTCCGGGACTCCCCAGTAATGGAAGGGGACTAGCTCGAACCTTCGAATTCCGTCTACGAGGTCGCAGTCGTACACGTGGTTATCTGCGCACAGCGCCAATAGGTCTGCGCCGTCCATCCGGTCGGGCGTGGCGGTGAGACCTAGCAGAAACTGGGGGGTGAAGTGGTCAAGCACGGCACGGTAGGTAGTGGCTGCCGCATGGTGGAACTCATCGACGACGATGTAGTCGAATTCCTCTGAGTCGAACAGCGCGAGATTGCGCGACAGAGTCTGTACCGAGGCGAAAACGACGTCAGCCCGATAGTCGTCGTGTCCACTGAAATACAGTCCCATGCTGGCCGTAGGCATCAGGCGTCTGAACACGTCCCGACTTTGGATGAGGATCTCCTCGCGGTGCGCGAGGAACAGCACCCTTGGTGCGCCGAAGCGGGCAACATCAAAGGCGGCGAGCCAGGTCTTCCCCAACCCCGTAGCGAGGGTGACCATTCCGGCCCTAAACCCTTCGTCGCGGGTACGCGCGAGTGCTTCTAGGGCTTCTAGTTGAATCGGTCGGGGAGACGGCACCGGTTCCGGTGAATCTACAACTTCGATGACGGCCGGAACGTGCTGTGGCGCAGGTCGGTAGTCGGCGATCAACTGATTCGTCAGCGGGATACTGCGGTGATCCGACCATAGGTCCTCGAAGCCGCGCTTGAGATCCTCGATTGACCCGACGTGCAGGCTCCACTCGATCCCGCCGCTAAGGCCGGAGCGACTCAAATTGCTGCTCCCCACAAATGCTGCCTCGCCACCGCCTGCAGCGGACGAGTAGAAGAGATACGCCTCGGGTGGAAGCTCGTTTCACTATCTTGAAAGACTTTGACCGCCAGCTGGCCTGGGTAGTCATCGGCCAGGTCATGCAGCCTGGCCAAGGCGAGAGGCTCGGTGAGGCCTAAGTAGTCGGTCGTCAGAATTCGGACAACCGCGCTCCGGTCCAACGCATCACCGAGTGCACCAGTGAGTAGACCAAGCCCAGACATCTTAATGAAGCTGACCACGATGTCGATGCGGTCCAGGGAGGAGTTGCGGAGGTGGGCGACTAACTGTACTGCCCAGGGACGTTGGTCAAGCGGCTGAAGGGAACGTTCCGGCCGATGGCGGAGTGTTGCCGGTGGTGATTGTAGGTGTGCAACCATCCTGGCAACGCTGCGCGTCGGGCTTGTTCGGACTGAACCGTCCTGGGTCGGATGGAGACCTGGTTTAGGCCACCTCCGCTTCGGAGGCGACGGTCTCACGGTAGCGCGTCTCGTACTCGACCGGCGGGCAGTAGCCGATTGCCGAGTGCAACCGTTCGGTGTTGTACCAATGCACCCATGCGGCGGTTTCGCGTTCGACCTCGGCTCGTCCGGTCCAGGATCGCTGGCGGTCGATGAGTTCGCTCTTGTACAACCCGATCGTCGATTCCATCAACGCATTGTCCAGGGCATCGCCAACTGAGCCGATCGAGCCGGCCAGGCCGGAGTCGCGTAGCGCCTCGGTGAACGCGAACGAGGTGTATTGACTTCCCGCATCGCTGTGATGAATCAAACCTGTTGCAGTAAAGGAGAAGTCGGTCCTTCTTCGGGTGAACAGGGCCTGCTCGAGAGCGCTGGTCACCAGCGGTGTCGTCTTGCTCGTCATCACCCGCCAACCCAGGATCCGTCGCGAGTACACATCGACCAGAAACGCTGTGTAGACGAATCCCGACAGCGTCCAGCAGTAGGTGAAATCCGCCACCCACCACTGGTCCGGACGCGACGGCAGCGACCACTGCCGATCCACTAAATCAGGATGGCGCGGCGCGCGATCATCACGCTGGGTCGTGCTTGTGCGGTGCTTGCCGCGCACGACTCCGGTGATGCCGCAGATCTCCATCAGCCGGCCTACCTGATCGCGGCCCATCACCCGGCCCTCACGGCGCATCGTGTGCCACAGTTTACGAACGCCGTACACGCCGCGATTACGCTGAAACGCCTGGTAGACGGTATGGGCGTCGTACGCCTCGGCCATTTGTGTTGCCGAGACCGGACCCGCGTGTTTGCGGGCGTAGTAGGTGGATGGGGCGATCTGCACGCCGTGCTCGGTCAGCACTCGGCAGATCGGGGCGACCCCAAACCGGCCCTTGTGAGCGTCGATGTAGTCGACGATCACCGCAGTCGGCGGTCGACCTCCGCCGCTGCGAAAAACGCCGACGCGGTCTTCAAAATCTCGTTTGCCCTGCGTAATTCGGCGTTCTCCTTGCGAAGCGCAGCCAGTTCGGCGTCCTGTTCGCCCACCGTCGTCGTTCCCCGTGTGGTGACAATCGGCTTATCCTTCTCGATCCAGTTGCGCAACGTTGCCTGGTTGATGTCGAGCAGCGCGCCTACATGCTCGCGGGCGGCGAGTTTCGCGCCGCCGTGCTCGGCGAGGTGGTCGTGATACATCCTCACAGCCCGCTCGCGGGTCTCTGGATCGAACTTCCTTGGTTCAGCCATACCGGCATTCTCCTGGTGAGATCACGGTCTCCACCAGACCCAGGACGGTTCAGACCGGTAGTGCCGGGCGAAAGCCCATTCGGCGGCCATGGTCCGGTGGAACCGTTCGATCTTGCCGTTGGTTTGCGGCCGGTAGGGGCGTGTGTACTTCGCCGTGACTCCGAGCTCGGTGCAGGTGC
>NZ_MKKG01000042.1:0-12901 GCF_001942325.1 Gordonia sp. CNJ-863 | reverse complement strand
TCATCACCGACGGCGACTCCTACCGCATGACACACCGAACGGAGGTACCACCCACCTAGAACATCCCGCACAGGGTGGGGACTTTTACCTGGCCACCAGCGGGGACATCAAACTGGCCGTTGACAACAGTTGTCAGCGAGTTACCGCTGCTCGCAATCTATTTCACGCCTGCGAAAGAAATGATGCAACACCAGTGAACAGTAATCCCAGAAGTAACAAGATCTGTGGATAAATGACGATCAATCCACAGAATAGCGATACATCGAACTAGGAAATCCGGGGTAGGACCGAACTCGCCGATCCCGGTAGTGCGCGGAGAGCGCTCGACTGATCACCTTTGGTCGGGTTCGGTCTCGTGCGCACAGTCTGTGAAGCGGCAGTGCTGCGAGAGGTCGTGGATCGCGGGTAGCGAGGCAGCGATCCTGTATCGCCGTCCCACATCCCGACGCCCCGGAGCTCATACGTATCGATGAGCGTCGCGCCACCTCCGCTGGCCCATGCCAGAGCCGGCAGGCTTTCCACTCGGCCGAGGCCGACCGTGTCCGCCGCCACGACGGTGTCCGCATTGGCGGCAAGGACCTGCTCCGCAGATCGTCCCGAGCGGGCGGCGCGTCGAGCAGGACCGGTGCGCGGCAGTCAGGTCGACGGGGCGCGTGCACGGGAATTGCGCGTAGCGCTGCAGCCGGATCATCGGTGGGTGCTCGCGGCTACCGTCCGCCCGAATCCGGGGCGACTCGGCGATGGTCCATCACGACGTAGGGGGTTCGGCGCGAAACGCGTTCACCGATCCGGTGGCTCATCGCCACGACTTTTTCTCAACCCGTGTACAAGGCGTACCGGGCGGCCGTTGAGTGGAGCAGTCGCCGCACACTCGGAGGATTCTGCAGCTGCGCGTCGATCACGGACTATGCACCTCGGCCGACAATCACGGCCGAACGTTCTACGAGAAAGCGTTTCGAGCAGGCCGTCGAGTGCGGCGGTGGTCCCTTCGCCTGGGGAGTGCGGCGTAGGAGCTGATTGATGCGGCGCTCGATCGGAGAAGATCTACGCCTGAACCTCAAAAGCCTTGAGAACGGTCGTCGTCCAAATCTGCTGACCGGCGGCGCTCGGGTTGACGGTGTCCTTCAGCAGCGGCGCCAGCGCGGCGTCGTCGGTGGGGAAGGCGGAGTAGACGTCGATGACCTGGATGCCCTCGGCGTCCATGGCCGACGCGAAGCCCGCGGTCCGCTCACCGGTGTTCTTGCCCTGCGCCGGGCTCTGCTTGATCGCGACGAGGTCGGCGTTCGGGTATTGCTTGCGGAGCTGTGCGATGAGCGGCTGCAGCTGTTCGGCGAGCGGGGTCTCGGCATCCTGCGTATGTCCGAAATTAAGCAGGATTAAATCCGGCGTGACATCTGCAGGAATCATCTTGCCGAGATTCTCGACCGCGTAATTCGCATCTTTCCCGGAAGCGCTGGCATTCCAGAATCCGATCGGTCCGTTCGGGCCGTCGCCGAGCCCGACCATTGCGCCGTAATCATTGGTCGTGGTGTTCCAGAACTTGGTTGCCATCGGCCGCTGAAGGGTCTGGCTGATCGCGGTGCCGACCTTGGGTGCCCAGCCGTCGCGGGCGGCACCGGTCGAGTCGCCGAGCAGCACAATCGTTCTGGGCTCAGCCGCATGGGCCTTGGCGTCCTCGACGAAGGCGAGGGTGGCGGGCGGCTCGAGCGGGGTCGAGCTGGTGGGGGTCATCTGCGCCGCCGTGTCCGACGTCGGCGCGGTGCGGTTGCTCGACACGATGAGACCGACGACGAGGACCACTGCACACACGACCATGACGATCCATGCCCAGATCGGTGCAGAACCTGCAATGCGCTTCACGGCATTGAACATTTAACCAGTCTCCCAACCCACGATTCTCGTCTGGCGACTTTGTCACCATAGCGGCCATTTATCGGCCATGCGTGAGGCGTCAGGCTTCGTTTGTTTCAACAATTACTCGGTGCGGGCAGTCCGGCAACTCGGTCGCGGACCCAGGCCGCCATAGCGGGGCCAGGGTCGACGATATGCCCTTGCTTTTCATGCCTGGCACTCAGTACCCGATCCCCGGCGTCACATGCGCGATCGAGTGTGTTTTCCATCACGTCAATCGGGATTACATCATCGGCCGCGCTGTACACCGCGAGGATCGGCACCTTTGTCGCGGTGCGGGGGAGCGTGTAGGCCTTGAGGCGCGCGTGTAGGGTCCGGGCGGCTTCCGGCGTCACGGCGCCCAGTGAGGTGTTCGCCGGTACCGACAACATCGACACCGCGGTGCGGTCATCCCCACATGCCGGTACGGCGGAGGTGTCCAGCGTGGAGAGGTGGTCGCCGGGCTTCACGGCCGGGTCGGCCTGCGAGACGCCGTGCACCAGCAGCGGATACAGATGCTGTTGGGCACGGGTGAGCGTGTTCTCCTGCGCGCGTGTGGCGAAGTACTGGGGATCGAGCAGCGGTGCGACGGCCACGACGCCCAGCAACTCACCGCTTCCCCCGCCGTAACCGGCGAACTCCTCGGCGGTCGACCAGACCGCCGCGCCGCCCTGTGAGCGGCCCGCGGCCAGCCAGCGAGAGCCGATGCCGAGACCGGTGGACTGGGCCGCCCGAGCGGAGTCGATGACGTTGTAGGCGGCGGTGAGCGGTTCGAGATACGGGTGCGGCGGTTGGCGTCCGGTGCGGGTGCCGAGTCCCTGGTAATCGGTGGTGACCACGGCATATCCCGCGTCGAGGAAATCCCGGACCGCGGTCAGGTCACCGAACATGTCCGCCTGGTCCGACGGCGCACAGTCAGGCGTGATGCCCGTTGTGCCGTGCGCGTAGGCGATCAGTGGCCAGCCGCCGGCCGGGGGAGTGGAACCCGGAACGAAGACCGCGCCACTCACATTCGTCGCCGACCCGTCGACCCCGGAGGTGGACCGATAGACCAGTCGCTTGGCGACGGTGCCGTCCGGCAACGACCACGAATCGGGAATGTCGTCCGTCCGGACGATTCCGCCACGCTGCTCAACCGCCTCCGCGCTCAGCACAACAGGCGTCGACGACGCTGCCGAGCTGGGCGCGCCGGCCGTCGAATCGTCGTTCGATGTCGACGTACATGCGGCGATCCCCATCCCGAAAACGGACACGACGGCGACACACACGCCGACGGACCGCGCTCGGCCCCACCTGGATTTCACCCGGTAACGGTAACCCGTCCATTCCTGCGGTTTGCGTCGACGTATTGGTTGAATGATTCTGAGTGGGTGGAGCTGACCGTCGGGACCCGTACAACAGGTGCGTCGTCCGCTGGCCGCTCCGTGCTCACCGACGACGCTCCGGCGGTTGCGCCCAGTGGCCGACGTCACACCGAACCGCCTGTGCCGCAGCATGATCCCCAGTTCGTCACCGCGCCGACCGACGACGAGGTCTACGAGTACCTCGGACCGCAGATGCGCTGGATTCAGCTGGTTCTGATCGCCGCATTCCTGCTGGTCTCTGTCTCACTTGTCGCATTTGCCACCACCCACGTGTGGCTGACGCCGGTGCTTTTTGTCCTCGTTTTGAATGTGATCGGCAACACATTCTCTTTGTTAACCGGGATGAACAGACGACGGGTGACGTGGGCGTCGCATCAGGAACGCGTCACATCCTGGAATCCGCACGACGGCCGCTACCCGAGCGTCGATGTCTTTCTCCCGACGTGCGGCGAAAGCCTGGAGATCCTGCGGAACACCTACCAGCACATCGTCGCGATGAACTGGCCCGGACGCCTGTCGGTCTTTGTGCTCGACGACGCCGCGCGCGAGGAAGTTCACGATCTCGCAGCGTCTTTCGGATTTGACTACGTCGTTCGTCCGGATAGAGGACACCTCCGCAAAGCGGGCAACCTCCGGAACGCGTGCAAGATCAGCCGCGGTGAATTGATCGTGATATTCGACGCCGATTTCTGTCCGCGCGCGGATTTTCTCGGACATTTGGTCCCCTATTTGGACGACCCGCAAGTCGCAATTGTCCAGAGTCCGCAATGCTTCGCGACCACCGAGTCGATGGGCTGGATCCAGCGCACCGCCGGCGCGACGCAGGAGTTCTTCTACCGCTGGGTGCTGCCCTCGCGCGATCGGATCGGTGCGGCCAACTGTGTCGGCACGTCGGCGGTCTACCGGCGCAGCGCGATCGAGCGCGTCGGTGGCTTCGCCGCGATCGAGCACAGCGAGGATCTACACACGGGACGTCACCTCCAACAGGCCGGCTACACGATCCGCTACGTGCCCGTGTTGCTGTCGCGCGGCCTGTGCCCGTCGGACCTCGCCGGCTTCCTCAACCAGCAGTACCGCTGGTGCCAGGGGACGCTGACGCGCATCCGCACCCGGTCGCTCCCTGAGGAGGCACGGAGCTTGCGGAGTGCCGTCACGAAGGGCGACCGCCCACAGTCGCAGACCCTCCGGCAGCGCATCGCCCGCTGGGCCGGTGTCCTGTACTACGTCACCACTGCGCTGAACGTCTTCCTGCTCTTCCTGCCCGGCGTCATCATGGCCGCCTTCTATCCCGAGGACGTCCGGCCCGTGCAGCTGGTTCCGTTCCTGCTGGGTCTGTGGGTGTACGTGGTGCTGTTCCCGCTGGTGTCGCGCACGCGTTGGCGCTTCGAAGTGCTGCGCATCCAGATGGCCTACAGCTACGCGCATGCGGTGGCGATCTGGCACAAGATCATCGGCCGGGAGATCGGCTGGGTGCCAACGGGTGTGATCGGCAAGTCGAATTCGCTGGCCCGCTCCATCGCCTGGCTCGGCGCGACGGTGCTCGGGGCGTCGTTGCTGGCGTTCTGGGTGTTCATCGTGCGGGACGTGATGGTGTACGGGCTCGCCCAGTTCTGGATGATGGTCGGGCTGGTGCTGGCCTACACGTATCTGGCGTTGCCGCTGTTCGTCGAGTTCGTGAAGATCCTGCTGCCGCGGCGTCGGAGCCGCAGCGCGGAAGTCGACCCCGAGGACATCGACGCGAACGACGCCGATGCCGAGACCGACGACGCCGAGACGGTGCAGTTGAGGAAGATCGACCCGAAGGAGATCACCTCATGACGCCGTTCGGTCCCGCACCCGACGACGCCCGCCCCGCAGCCACTCCCAAACGCCCGACCCCGACCAACTGGAACCGCATCTCGGTGTGGGAGGTCATCGGGTACACGTGCGTGATCCTGTTCATCGCGGCGATGGCGCTCGGCTGGTTCGATCTCATGCTCCCGTGGGACACGAAGTGATCGGCCGGGCGAGGGCATGACCTACGACGCCGCGACGAAACCGATGGCCGCACTCACCGTTTCGTCGACGCAGGAAACTGCCGAGACACGTGTGCCGCGAACCTTCTTCGACGACATCGCCGGCCTGCGCGGTATCGCGGTGCTGCTCGTGGTCTTGTTCCACTCGCACGTCCCGTACCTGACCGGCGGATTCGTCGGCGTCGACGTCTTCTTCGTGATCTCCGGATTCCTGATCACCGGGCTGCTGGTCCGCGAGTACGAGCGCAACGAACGGATCTCGTTGCGCGGCTTCTTCGCCCGCCGCGCCCGCCGCATCATCCCGCCGGCCGCCCTGGTGATCGTGGTGTCGATCATCGGCGCCGCGATCTTCATGCCGCTGCTCAAGGTGTTCAAGCAGGCGCTCGATCTGCTGGCTGCGGCAGCGCAATTGGCGAACTGGCATTTCATCGAGCAGAACGCCGACTATCTGGCCGGCGCGATCGACGGCAGCCTGGCGACGCACTTCTGGTCGCTCGCCATCGAGGCCCAGCTGTACTTCATCTGGCCGTTCCTGGTGATCGGCGCCGGTGCTCTCGCCACCCGGACACGACTGCGTGAACACGTGTCGGTCCGCTGGTCGGTCGGTATCGCGGTGCTGCTGGTCAGTGTGGCGTCGCTGGTGTGGGCGATCGTGCTGACGCCCACCGATCCCGCGACCGCCTACATGGCCACCTACACCCGCGCCTGGCAGTTCGGGGTCGGCGGCCTGGTGGCCATCGGGATGCCGGCACTCGCACGACTCGGCGGTCTCCGCGCAGGCAATCCCGTTGTCCTCGTGCTCGGTTGGGCCGGTCTGGTCGGCATCGTCGTCGCGGCGTTCATCGTGAACGCGCACACGCCGTATCCCGGTACCGCGGCGCTGCTCCCGACCGCGGGTGCCGCGCTGGTCATCGCCTCCGGTTGTGCGGTCGGTACCGGTTCGCTGTTCGTCGGACGACTGCTGGCGACGCCGCCGCTGAAGTTCCTCGGCCGGGTCTCGTATGCCTGGTACCTGTGGCATTGGCCGGCGATCGTGCTGTACGAGGCGGTCGTCGGGTCGTCGAGCTGGCCGGTGCTGCTGGCCGTGTCGGCGGGTTCGCTGGTGCTTGCGACCATCTCGACGCTGCTGTTCGAGGAACCGCTGCTGCGCAACCGCGAGCTCAAACGCAATGACTCGGCGTCGATCTCGCTGGGTCTGACCGGCGTCGTCGCAGCCTTGGCGGTCACGATGACCGCCGGCGTGATCACCGTGCAGGTGGCCAGCCGCGACACCGTCGCGAACGCGTCGCTCACGTATCAGTCGGTGTTCGGCACCGACAGCGGTGAGCAGTCCGGCGCGGTGACGCCCAACCCGTTCCAGGCGTTCGACGACCGGCCCGAACCGTTCGAGTGCCTGATCCCGGTGGGGGACACCGCGCCCCGCACCGACTGCGTCTTCGGTCCGGCCGACGGCATCCCGGTGGTGCTCTTCGGCGACAGTCACGCCGACCAGTGGGCGCAGGCGATCCGCAACCTCGGCGCCGACCACGGCTGGCGAATCCACCAGTTCACCAAGGCCGCCTGCCCCGCCCAGCACCTGCGGCCGCAGCCCCGCATCCCGGACCCGTACGTGAAGCCGGACTGCCAGGAGTGGCGCGAGGAGACGCTGAAGCGCATCGCCGAGGTGGGCCCGCGGATCATCTTCGTTTCGTCGCTGTCGACGTATGTGCCGGATCGTGTGGTCTCCGAGGCCGCGTGGACGCACACGATGATCCAGCTGCGGAACACCGGCGCCAAGCTCGTCTACATCGCCGACACGCCCTACCCGGGTTTCCAGGTGGCCGACTGCATCTCCGGCTCGATGGACAACTGGACCAAGTGCGAGTTCAACTACGACGACTACCCGCGCATCGAACCGATCACCGACGCCGCGTCACGTGACGAATACCAGGACGTGACAACGGTCAGCGTCAACGACCTGCTGTGCGAGGGCAACTCGTGTTTCGCCGCGCACAACAAGATCCTCTTCTACCGCGACGACTCGCACCTGACGGCGACGGCCGCGCGGGTCCTCGAACCGGCGCTGCGTGCACAGCTGGACAAGCAGAGGTTCGACTACAACGCCCGATAGGCGAGCCCGGTTGGGGAAGCTACCCACGGGTCCCCGGGGTGTAACGGCGAGCCACCCACTGCTCCCTGAGGTGCGACGAGCGCTAGCGAGGAGCCACGAAGGGGCTGTGACCCGAGCTCCTCAACCATCCCCTACTCCTCGTACCGCCGCCGTTCCCTGGTGCGTACGAAAGTAATTGCGGCGATTGCGACTCCGACGATCGAGAGAATGTCCGACTCGGTGAACCCGTGGTTGATGTTGATCGAGATCAGCACCCGACCCTCGATCGGCCCGTTCCACATAAACCATGCGAACGACACGGCCGCCATGACGACTGCGGCTCGGTAGGTCGGACGAGCCAGACACCAGGCACCCGTCATGAACAAGAGGTTCAGCAGGACCAACGCATGAAACACGGAAGGATCGACGGGCTGGGCAGGCATGTGCTCAGTATCCCCGCGGGTGCTGTGGCCCCAGAATTGGGCACACACCCGTTTCTGCGGACCTCAGAATGCTCGACCCCGTGACAGGATCTCGAGTAGGTAGTCGCCGTAGCCCGACTTCTGGAGCTTCACTGCCCGCGCCCGAAGTTCTTCATCGCCAATAAACCCTTGACGCCAGGCAACCTCCTCGGGCGCAGCGATCTTAAGGCCTTGGCGTTGTTCGACGGTGCGAACGAAGTTGCCTGCGTCGAGGAGGCTGTCGAAGGTTCCGGTGTCGAGCCAAGCTGTGCCTCGAGGCAAGACGCGAACGGACAACTTGCCCAGTCCGAGGTAGTGGGCGTTGATGTCGGTGATCTCGTATTCGCCGCGGGCGCTGGGCTTGAGGTTGCGGGCGATCTCGACCACATCGTTGTCGTAGAAGTAGAGGCCGGGGACGGCGAAGTTCGACTTCGGTTGTGTCGGCTTCTCCTCGAGCGAGATCGCGTTGCCGCTGGGGTCGAACTCGACCACTCCGTACGCTTCCGGGTTCGCGACCCAATAGGCGAATACGGCTCCGCCATCGATGATTTCAAACCCTTGGAGCTGGTTGCCAACGCCGGGCCCGTAGAAGATGTTGTCGCCCAGCACGAGTGCCACCGACTCGCCGCCGATGTGGTCGGCGCCGAGGGTGAAGGCCTGGGCGAGGCCGTCAGGTGAGGGCTGGGTCTTGTAGGTCAGGTTGATGCCGAACTGGTCACCGTTGCCGAGCAATCCCTGGAAGGCCGGGGCGTCGTGCGGGGTGGTGATGATGAGGATGTCGCGGATGCCGGCGAGCATCAGCGTGGAGAGCGGGTAGTAGATCATCGGCTTGTCGTAGACCGGGACGAGTTGCTTGCTCACACCCTGTGTGATGGGGTGCAGCCTCGATCCTGTGCCACCAGCCAGAATGATGCCCTTCATGGTGAGCAGGCTAAGCGCCTGGTTCGGCATTCGCAGAACCGAATCGGTACTCTGTGACAAATTCCGCAGAAATAGCCCGCACGTATGGGTTCCTGCATTCCGTTAATTCCGCAAAGGATTCTTCATGCGTGTTCTCGTGACCGGTGGTGCCGGTTTCATCGGCGCCAACTTCGTGCTGCGCACCCTGGCCACCCGCCCCGATGTGACGATCCGGGTGCTCGACAAACTCACCTACGCCGCCAGCCCCGAGACCCTGGCCCCGGTCGCGGACCGTGTCGAGCTGATCGAAGGCGACATCGCCGACGCCGCCCTTGTCCACAAACTCGTCGGCGAGAGCGATCTGGTGGTGCATTTCGCCGCCGAATCCCACAACGACAACTCCCTGGCCGACCCGTCGGCGTTCGTGCAGACCAACCTGGTGGGCACCTACACCCTCCTCGAAGCCGTGCGCGCCCACCAGGTGCGCTATCACCACATCAGCACCGACGAGGTCTACGGCGATCTCGACCTCGACGACCCGGCCCGCTTCACCAAATCCACCGCCTACAACCCGTCGAGCCCGTACTCCTCGACCAAGGCCGGCTCCGACCTGCTGGTGCGGGCGTGGGTGCGGTCCTTCGGGGTGGCCGCGACGATCTCGAACTGCTCGAACAACTACGGCCCCTATCAGCACATCGAGAAGTTCATCCCCCGCCAGATCACCAACGTCCTGTCCGGGGTCCGCCCCAAGCTCTACGGCGACGGCCGCAACGTGCGCGACTGGATCCACGTCGACGACCACAACGACGCGGTCTGGACCATCATCGACAACGGCCAGATCGGCGAAACCTATCTGATCGGCGCCGACGGCGAGGTCGACAACCGCACCGTGGTGGAAACCATCCTCGAACTCCTCGGCCAGCCGGCCGATGCGTTCGACTTCGTCACCGACCGTCCCGGCCACGACCGCCGCTACGCCATCGACTCCACCCGCCTGCGCACCGAACTCGGCTGGACCCCGCGATATGTCGACTTCCGCGCCGGCCTGGCCGCGACCATCGACTGGTACCGCGACAACACCAGCTGGTGGCAGTCCGCCAAGGACGCCGTCGAACAGAAATACGCCGCCACCGAACGGGTCACTGGCTGAGCTGAGTCAGTGGCGTGTCCACTGCGCGAGACTGTCGCGGAATGCTGCCGTGGTCGCGGGGGACGAGTTGAAACGCCAATCCCGTTCCTTGTCCATCTGGAACCAGACGAAGCCTGAGACTCGTTGGCTTGCCTCCATGACGCTGAAGAAATCGCGGATCCACTCTACTTTTTGCTCTGGTCGATTGCCTTCTGCGCAGCCAACTTCGGTTACGACAATTGGAAGATGCGGAGCAAGACGGTCGAGAGTCGCGATGTTCATCGAGAAGAGTTTGTGGGCGGATTGCCACTGGTGTCCGGGTATCGAGCCCCAGTTGTAGCCGTCCAGTCCTAGATAGTCCACGAACTCGTGCCCCGGAAAGCAGTTAGTGAAGTCGGTAGTGCCCTCCGTGATCGCGTTCGGCGCCCAGACGAAGCTGACATTGGGAGCGGCGTTGCTGATGATCGCGTACATCCGCTGCCAGGCGGTCCGGAATTCAGCCGCGGAGTTGCCATTTACTCCTACCGACCACGGGTACCAGGAACCGTTCATCTCCTGTGCGTATCTCAACAAGACGGGGTGCGTCCATGAGGCAAGCTGACTGGCCCATCGATGCAGTGCCGCATCGTGCTGACCAGCGGTGACGCTGCTCAGCGCGTATTCGGATTGGTCGTGGCCGTCGTGCGGGTTCCACGGTTCGAGGGTGACCAGGGGAGTGGCACCGGCCCGACGGACTACGTCCAAAGTCTCTACTGACAGCTGATCGTTTATCGACGCGTACACATGGACGACGTTGGGACTCGTCCCAGCCAGCCGAGCTAGTTGATCGATAGCTGTCGCTGAACCCGCACCGGCCTCGATACTTCCTGGCAGGAAGCACCCCCAAAAGCGCTGGGACAGCGCATTAGAAGGCGATCCCTGCCCCGGCGAACATGCGCCAAAGATGGTAGCGGTCGCGGTTCCGACACTCGCCGACAAAAAGCTGCGTCGCGTAAGGAACCGAGACGGCATTGCCGGACTGGTAGCGTGCATCGCTGCATTGTCCCCGATCGAGGCGGCGGAGTATGGAGGGGCGTACGGATGTCCTGCGAGTGACCGCGGCAAGGATAGATCGCAAACCCTCTGTCGGCGGTCGTTAACAAAGATGTCACGTCGAATCGCGAAATGTCCGATTTGAGGATTTGAGAAGAGAAAGTGTTAGCCAATGAAACCAAATCGGGATTGATCTTTGTGCGATTCAAGTGCATTTTCTGGCGATGTTGTGAGTGGGTTTCTCGCGAGCAGGGGAGTGTCACCCATGGGCCAGATGGTGTGACGACCAACACATATGCCCACGGGGAACCTGGGTCGAAAGTCCCTGGCACGGCGGACAATCCAGGAGAGTGGATGTGGTACCCCAGCCCCAGCCCCATGAGCGGAGGGAAGTTGCGATGTGCTGCTGGACGAGGCGGAGGCTCACGGCGAATGCGGATTTACCACGAGAATGATCATGCAGAATTGCGTACTGAATGTCCCTCGTCCGGACTACACGAACCCCTCAAGTTGTAACTGTGACCGTCCTGAAATACTCTCTCAGCATCCTGTAAAGACAAATTGCGGGACCGAACGTTAGCCAACGTTCTGGTGGTTGGGCGCAGGGGCCGATCGCCGCCTTCGAGTTCATTCATGTTGTGTTGTGGGAGGTTGGCAGTGGCCCATCGTCCGGCTTATGACGGATTGGGGCGGGATACGGAGCGCGCACCGCTGAAGCTGCGCTTCGCTAGCAGGGGACGCGAGCGGTCCCGTTCATGGATTCACGGTTACGTGGTTCGGCTCGCATGGAGTGATGCCCTGATCGTCGCCATTGCTGTAGCTGTGGCACAACTTGCGCGTTTCGGTGCGGACAGGCCGCTAGTTCCAAACGGAACAGCGCAGATGCCGGCAACACTAGTTTCAGTCGCATTAGGTGTCACGTGGATCCTTGCGCTACGCGCGTTTCAAACGCTTGACCGACGCATCGTCGGTTCGGGTTCGCAGGAGTACAGCCGGGTTGTGACTGCGTGCATGTCCATCTTTGGTGTGCTCGCCATGGTCGACCTGCTGTTCCGTCTAAACATCGCCCGAGGGTTCATCGCGATAGCTCTACCCGTGGGCACAGCAGGACTGCTGATTTCGCGCTGGATCTGGCGGCAACAACTGGGCCGTCAACGATTGAAGTCCAAGAGTCTGGAACACGTACTCGTAGTTGGTAGTGAGAGTTCCGCAGTACCGATGATCGACAGGCTTCTCAGCCAGCCCAATCTCGGCTACCGCGTGGTCGGACTCTGTCTGCCTGAGCGGACTGGGCACCGCGGTTTCGTGACTGTCGCAGGCACTGATATTCGCGTGTACGGGTCTTTCGACGATGTGTGTGGCTCGGTTCTCGAGTCCGGCGCGACGAGTGTCGCTGTAACATCGGCGGAGGCGTTAGGCCACAACGCTATGCAGGCCCTGTCATGGGATCTAGAGGGCCTGGACGTCGACATGATGGTTTCACCTGGCGTAACCGACGTCGCAGGTCCGCGTGTGATGGTGAGGCCCGTCGCTGGACTTCCACTCCTCCACATCGACAAACCCCGCTACGAGGGCGCCAACAGGTTCCGAAAGGCTTTAGTCGACCGGGTCGGCGCCGCAATCCTCCTGACAGTCCTCGCACCGGTTCTGTTAGCGGTCGCTGTCGCAATCAAACTCGACTCTCAGGGGCCTGTCTTTTACCGCGCACTACGCGTCGGTCTAAACAACGCCCCATTCACTATGTGGAAATTCCGATCGATGGTGCAGGACGCCGAGTCCCTGAAGGACGTCCTGCGCGCGCACAACGAGGGTGCAGGCGTGCTATTCAAGATGCACGATGACCCGAGGGTTACGCGTGTTGGTCGGTTTATCCGTCGATACAGCCTGGATGAGCTGAGGTGGGCCCTTCGTAGTGGTCCAGTTGTTGTGCGACTCTGTTGCCCGAGTGTTTGGGCAGGAAGAATCGACGACGACATGGCAGGTAGCAAGCGCCGGCGGCATACGCCGGATCAGATCATCCG
>NZ_MKKG01000041.1:0-13298 GCF_001942325.1 Gordonia sp. CNJ-863 | reverse complement strand
CCGCCCGCTCGCACCTCGGGCAGCTACTCTTCGGGGCCAAGACCTCGCAGAACAGGTGTGTGCGATCCTCGCCGTCGAGAGCGGCATCGGTGATCGTCACCCCGAGTTCGATCGTGCGGCAAATCGTGTCGGCAATGGCGCTACGCTGCAACGAGGGTCCTGTCGGTGTGAGTGATGAGGTGTAGGGGCTTTCATCTTCACACCACAGGACCCGCCCGCATCCCCGGCTCGCCGCCGCCGAACCCGACCTACATCTTGTGCCCGGTAGAACCCGTTCTACGCACCGTCAATCAGGAAGAGCCAATATGCCGCTGAGTCGAGGTGGCATATTCTTCGGGGCCTGGCTGAGCAACCGAAAGCCTTATCAGAAGATGATCACCAATTTCGCAGAAGCCGCTCGCCCCGCGCCCCTTGCAGGGAGCGCGCGGCGAGCGGCGTGAATGCCTACCATCATCAGCTAGCACGAGATGTCCCGAACCCGAGCGCTACTTCCAGCAATAACTGTCGCAGTCGTTGCGTACCCGGACGGTTCGGATCGATACGTGAACGTTGGAGCAAGAAAGCTGCGAGCTCGAGACCAACTGACGGTCCACAGCGTACCGGCCCCAAGCCGCGAATCGTTTACAGCGCCTTAGACGAAACCCTTGACCCGACACCATCGACGTCTACTCCACCCGTCCCGGCGCCGTAGTAGTAACGGTATTGCCGTCGCGACGCCTCGACACCATTCAGCACTACGCCGAACACAGTCCTACTACCGACCTGCAGCTGAGCAAGAACTGTCTCAAGAGCCGACCGACGAGTCTTGCCGGCCCTCACTACAACAACGACACCGTCCGCCCATTGAGCAGCGACCATTGCATCGGTTACAGGAAGAATCGGCGGCGAATCAACGATCACATAATCGTAAATTTCCGCCAACTCAAGAAAGCACTCTCGCGTCCGGTGACTTTCCAGCAACTCTGCAGGATTTGGGGGAAGTGGGCCACTGCCAAGTATGTCCAATCCATCGATTCCCACAGTCTGCGTAACATCGACTACTGACAAACTACCTCTCAGATAGTCAGTGAGCCCGATCCCTTCGATGGCACCGAAGCGCCTTGCCACCGAAGGCCGCCGCAGATCCGTGTCCACAAGAACCACCCGCTTGCCGGATTCAGCCACGGCGGCAGCAAGGTTGATGGCGGTCGTCGTCTTGCCGTCGGCTTGCGACGGACTAGTTATCAAAATAACCCGCGATGAGCCGTCAATGTTACTGAAACCTAGGTTGGTACGCAGTTTCCTGAAAGCTTCTGCGGATTCGCTTGCACCAGCATTGAAGTCAAGTGCGCCGTTTGCAGGAAGGGAGTCATCGAGTGGAATGTCGCCCAAGACCGGCTTCCCCGAAACTTCACTAACTCCCTCTACCCAATCGATCGTGTTCCGCACCCGATAGTAGATATAGGCAGCTACCGTTCCCAGAACTGCGCCACAGAACATCGCTAGGAGTACGGTTCTAAGAATCCGCGGACTCACTGGCTTCGCGCTCGCTTCGGCGGAGGTGACAACCGTGACCTTTGCGAGCGGAGGTGCACTCGCTGACGGCCTCTCAAGCGACGACACAGCATCACTCAGCGCTTCTGAAACTGCATTTGCAGCACGCATTGCACTCACAGGGTCGGTAGCAGTAGCCGACACCTCTAGCAACACAGTCTCAGGCACAGGCCTGGTCTTGATTGTGGAACGGAGATCCTCTGCAGACAGTCCCCCTCCCAAACGCTGGCTAGCATCCGCGAGAACGGATTCGGATGTCGCAAGCTTCGCGTAGGAATCAATTCGCTGTTGAGAGGCAAGAGTTCCCTGGTACGCAGACTGAACAGAGGACTCAACCGCTGACGTAACGTAAAGAGTGCTGCGCGCTTGATAGGCAGGTGTTTCGAACATACACGCCACCCATGCCACAAGGCCGCAGACAAGGCTCGCAAGGACTACCACCCACCAACTGTCCCGTAACCCTCGCAGGACCGTACTGATCGGGAGCGCGTCTCCGACACGGTCTCGTACCGAATTATTCACGAATTGAGCCTCTCCTAGAGGGGAACACGACGATAGTAATTAGTTGCAGAGTGCAAGACCCGGATTCCACGCTGATGCCACCAGTTTAAGACACGCTCCCCATAGTCGGCAGCACAACTATGGCCGAGACTAACGTCGCCTGGCAAGCCACAAGTAGATAGATGGGCCAAATCCGAGCGAGCGTATTTCGCATCTTCAAACCCACCAAAACGAAAGCGAGAAGCGCAAGCGCCGGCAATTCAACATAACGCTGGAAAACCTGCGACCCCGCCGCTACCACAACGCCGACAGACACGAGTCCCGTCGCGACAGCCAATGAATCGATCAATGTGAGCCTCGAAAGCACGTTGACTAAACCGACCGACGCTAAGCCGACGAAAAGAACGAACACTACCGACCGATCTGCGAAATCCAAACCTTGCCCGACTACGGTCCACAACATCCCGCCATGGCGACCTGACTCCGCACTAGGCACGCTCATCCAAGCCGCGCCTAAACCCAATCCGACTAATGCGGAAGCAATCTGCACCTTACGCTCGAGTGGGCCGCCATCTCTCGGGGGTAGCGCTACGAGAAGGGGCGTGAAGATGAGACCGAAGATAATGATCGCGTACGGGACTGCAGCTATACTTCGTCCCGAGTTATTGAACTCATTCGCAAGCGGTGCAGTGAGCCCACCCCATAGGGCGACAAAAATCGACAAACCGATTACGGCGGGAAACAGAGCCAGAAAAACACGCAAGAGCAGCGTGCGACAACTCTGGCCCCTCCCGGAAAGAACCACTATGACGACAAGTACTGGAAGTACCCAGACCGAACTCTGTCGCACAAGCACGGCCGCCAGCGCTAGCAGACCGGCGATTACGGGACGGTACAGGGACAACGGCTCCTGATCTTTATTCAATACCAGCAGAGCTAGCAGGGCCAGCAATACCGCCACGGAATCGGTATTGAACCAAAGCGCCGCCTGCAAGAAGTAAGGAGAAAAAACCAAAGGGAGAACAGCGATATATGCAAAGCGCTCACCTACCAACGGTCGAACGGTGACAACAATCGCCACCAGGAGAGCTCCCGAACACGCAGCCGCGATGATAGATACCCACTCGGGGGGTAGACCGAAGAAGGCGACGAAGATCGCACCAATAGTGTGCAACAGTGGCGTGGTCGCCGTTGGAAGACTGTCGAGGGTAGAAAATGAAAAATTGGCGGCGATAGCTTCGATCGATGGAATATGAAAGGCTTGCTGATCGCGATACCCTGCCACCTTCGAAGCGTTTAATCCTCCCACCGCTGCAGCGGCCAGCGGAAAGGCGGCAAAGAGTGCGAACATACGCGCCGGGAACCACAGGTTGCCCATAAACCGGAAGTGCTCGCGGTCAGATCCTCCCGAGTGGTCAGGAAGAATCGCCGGCAGTCGGTAACTGCCTGAGCGCGGTCCGACCTTCACCTCCTACTCCGTCTCCACATACCGAGCGCTGCACGCAACTTGGGTACCGAGGAACGCCATTGGAAACCCTCGACGCCTGGCATCTGATATCTCGGAACTGGGACTCTAGCTAGTCGCCGGCCCAAAAGCCGCCCCCAAAGCGTGTGCGCTCGCTTGACTTGCAGCGGCTGTACAGCTTTCACCGCATCCGCATCGCCTGGCTCTAGTGCGATAACCCCGGCCTCCACGGCCTCTGCGACAAGTCGCTCGCCCAATGGAGTTCGTACAATAACTACGCTGATGCCATCCGACTCGTTGAAAGCTGGGTAACCATTAGCGTCTGATCGCCAGAAATCCCCAACGGAAACGTCCGCGAATGATCCAGTGCCGTCGGGACAAATCTTGCAACGGTCCTGCACGTCCTTTCCGAGAATATCGCCCCAAGACTCTTCATACGACATCGACTTAGACTCTCCTGCAAACGATGTCACAGTGAACCGACCCGGCCACCCCATTCCTCGGTAACGCAAGGACTGGACCTGTTCAGGCCGAACTCCGAGCCGCTCAATCGCGCGTTCGGTCGCACGCATGCTTGGGACACCCGCACAGAAGAATGAGAGAACCGGACGTTGAAAGTGGGAATTCGAGGAAGCTGTATCGTCGGCGCGAGCTTCGTGCATTCGCAAAGCGGCAACTTCGCACGGCTTACCAACGACAGCCTGACGCGGATTAGTAATGTCTACCAGCGGCAGAATTGCGACCGGAGCATACCTTGAACCCGACATCCCAAGTACTGCATCATAAGTTGTAGCCTCAATCGGAGACGTCGCTGTTGGTTCGTCCCTAGATTGACCCGCACCTACAACGGAATCAGCAATCCCCGCGTCAATCATGAACCGTGTCAGTGCCGTTAGTACTCCTGCGCTGCTTCCGGCATAGCGAATCTCCGCATCGGTCGCATGACCAACCCACACACTTCGATACGAACCCAGGACGGGATCGGCCATCGTCCCATCATCATTTGTCTGCACCACGGATACGCCTGGACACACCTCACGAAACTCGGCTGTCCCGGTCTTCTCGCCCGTAACATCGGTTACCACCGGACGAAGAAAACCACGGGCGTTTAGACGCATCTGAACCGCGCCATTGAGCAGCGCACACGCACCGCATCCGCTGCAGTTCCCCGCTTCAACAACGGCGTTGATCTCATCGCTGATCATTAGCGCTCCTATGCCTTACTTCTGAAAGCCTCGCGACACTAGCTTGTGCACTCGACAGGCCATCACAGCCACGCTCGCGCGCGGCGCTCAACCGAAAGTCGAACTCTCCATTAGCAATACGGTCCACGTAATCGAGTGCCGACTCAGCCACAAGGGCCGGTGCCAAACGCGCATCGACCAGACACGGCCACTCCAACGAGGTAAACAGAGGATGAAACTTTCGAGAGTAGGCCATACCGATCGCAGGGACTCCTACGGAGAGCGAGTTCAAGCAGGCGTGCATTCGTGCACCAACAACCAACTTACTTGAAGCAATGTGGCCTCTCGCTTCTTCGAGATCGGCGGGAATAACTTTTTCGCAGTCCCCCAGCAAGGTGGACGATCGTTGCACTTTCTCGATTGCGGACACGTCATTGTCGCTCTTCCCTGAATCAAGAACATGCGCGAATAGCTCAACCCGGCGGCCCCGTGCCTTGAGACCAGACACTATCGTCTCGAGCACCTGTATATGAGCCGCGCCGTCGACATGGTTGTCCCCGTTCACTAACAGGCCAGAGACATTCAAGAGAACGTCATGAACCTCGGTCCGAGCCAGAGGCAAAGGCATAGGCAAAGAGAATACAACATCGGTTCCAACAACCTTCGCAGTTCGGGAGCTCAGCCCGGCGGCAACGTGATAGCTGACTGACTCTCTCGCAATTACCAGGTCCGAGGTCGAAATCCGGTTTCGTGCAATAATCCTGGAAACCGGACTACCGAATGGACCAATCGTTTGCGGAGACAGAATAACCGGCTTACCCATAGCTACGCAGACGCGGTGCACGTACCACATAATGAAAGGCCGACGGAGACCATATATGTCCGTGAAGCTATCTCCTGCACCGGTATCAATTATCAATTCGTACTTTCGAAGACGCCGACGCAACAGACGCCCTCCGCTCAAGATGTCTTTCGCGAGAGTCCGGGGTCCAAGATTTACACCTAATGCGCCGCCGCTGAAGTCCTGGGCCTCGACCTTCGCCTTAGGCAATACACCACCAATTAGTTCAGCGGTACCCCTTGCCAGCACACGAACTCCAAGGTTTGGAGAGCGGGAGTCTGCCCAAAGAATCAGGACCGGCGAATCGAATTCATCGTCCAGTTCAACGCGAAGTTTCGATTTACATACACGGTCAGCCAGAGCCCAAATATATCCAGCAACTACTCCGCGCGCGAGAGCCATCAACTTCGCGGTGTCGAACCTGTTGGCGCGCGCACATCGGAGAAGCCACCGAATCGATGTTGCTATGAACGGCAGTGAGAATGTCCCGCGAATGCCTGACAACTCGGTATGCAGCTTGATCCTGTTCCGCATCATGTAGAAGTAGTACAGACCACTTTTCCCACCATGCGACTCGCTTGCACCACCTACACGGTGCCAAATCGTGTGACTAAGGGAAACTCCCATACGAATCCCTGCGTCGGCCGCCCGTTGAGACCACTCCGCGTCCTCCCAGTACATAAAGAAGTCGTCTCGAAAACCACCGACGCGGTGCCAAGTGGCCAATGTCATCAATGGGGCAGCTCCACACATGAACTCCGTCTGGACTACTTCGACGTCGTCAGATTGTGGACGTCGCCTCTGATCAACGATAATCCCGCGTCGCGCGTCGTGCTTGGCGCCCGCAAACCAATCGGTATTAGCTTTGCCAGTGACGATACGCGGACTGATCACGCCGAAGCCCGAAGCGTCCACCAAGCTAATTAAGCTGTCTACAACCCTAAGATCAAAGTCGGTGTCGGGATTAAGAATCCACAGAATATCATCAGGACCCCCTTGACAACGAGCAACACCGAAGTTCACGGCGGCCCCGAATCCGATATTGACGCCGGGCCGCACGTACACAACCTCCGCCATCCGGTCACAAGCGTCAGCTAACGCTCGAGCATCGTCTCGGTTAGTCGAATTGTCAACGACCAGCACGGATGAACTCGCCCTGCCCAAGACCAGGTTCGCAATGCGAATAACGTCGTCGGTGTTGTTGAACGCGACCACGACTACATGGAGTGCTCGTGACAAGGAATTCGACTCCTTCATAGTTTCTCAGGGCTCTCTTTGGCCAGCACAGCAACCAAGACTGCTTTTGCATCGGCGGGCGTACCAACCAACGACAGTGGACGAATACGTAGTGGGATCAGCATTGCGATGAACGAGACCCCGTATCCACTCAGCGATGCCAACGCAGCGCCTGTAGCACCCCAGCTCGGCGCGAGGAGATACATCGTACCTATCCCAACTACGAGTCCAATTAGCTGCGAAACCGTGACAGCAAGTCCACGGCCTGACGCGAAGAGGGCCGACGACGCGCACGCTGAAACGATTAGGAAACCCGCGCCAACAGCGAGGATCTGTGCGGGAAATACGCTGGCTGAGAACTCGGAGCCAAAAATCAACGGAACAAGAATCGGCGCTACGCAGACTCCAGCAAGAGCGATGACGGCGGCTACGCAACCGGCTCCTCGAATCGACAGTGCTGCCGACGTCGCGTCAGATTTGCGCGCAATTCGAGGGAAGTATGAAGCAGCAATAGCTTGGCCGACCGGTGTAGGTGCAGTCCCATAATTCACTGCCACGGAGTAGTGGCCCAGCGTCGCGGCGCCGACTAGCGGCATAAGCAACACCTGGTCAAGCCTTTGCGACGAAGCGTCCGCTATCTGAGCGCCAGCCGATCTAATTGACTCACGTACTAGACCCCAGCGGGGGACCCGAATTCCCCTGAAGCCGATGCGGGCGGCGAAACTAGCTGCGAGTACGGTCGCGAGTGTGCCAAGGTTATATCCCGCCAGTACGCCCAGCACATCGAGCCAACCGACCGACGCCAAGACACAGATACCGACAAAATACACCGCCGGCTGCAACAACGTAGCGACGAGGATCTCGAAGTACTTGTACTCGACGACGAAGAGACTGATGAGATTGTTCCGGTGAACAATCACCGGAGCGCTCACAACGCCTAGAGCTATCGTCAGCCGTACCCCGGCAGTCTCGGCCGAGAACAAGAGCTGATCTACCACCAATGCTGTCAGCAGCGCAGGAACGACCAGAAGAGCGCAGAGAAATCTTGCCGTCCGAGCCACAGATCTCGGATCATCGGCTATCGCGCACTGACGGCGCACCGCCCACGGCAAACCTGCGCCGAGAAAGACAGGAAGCAGCGCGATGACTGCAACTGCTGCAGCCGTCACACCACGGCCCTCAGGACCAATCGTTCTGGCTATGATCGGCGCTGAGCCGAGCATTAAAATCGATGCACCGATGCGACCAACCATCAGTGAACTCGGGGTGCGCAGGATATTCAGCTTAGGCCTCAGTCTACGCGCCAAGGATCCCGGTAACAGATTAGGCACGACCATCGATCACAGTAGCGTTGCACATTAGCCATGACTTCAAACTTCGAGTTGCTCTTTCCTGATTTTCAATGTTCTTCTCCAGAATTCGCCGGCCCGCCGAAGACAGACTAGGTAAACTAGTTAGCGCCTGATCGACAACTGATGCGATACTCGAGGAACTGTTGTCGGTGTAAAGAGCAGAATCAGCGAAGAAGGATTTCAATACCTGGGTTGATGAGGCGACAATCGGACGGCAATTGGCTAACGCTTCATATCCCCCTCTTTGCATGGTCGCCTCCCGTCGAGTGAGAGCTAGTACCACATCAGCTGATCGAATCACTTCGAGGTACGCCGACTGTTCGATGTAACCCGTGAACCTAAGATTCGACGGTGCCAGTTGTCGAACTTCTTCCGGCGCGTTGCCGGTCAGAACCCAGCACCAGTCGGGTCGCATACGCGCAGCTTCTAGAATCTCGGTTATTGGTTCGTCGTCGGCGTAACTCGCTGGGAAGACAATTGTGGGCACGCTCGAACGTGAGTTTGCGAGTGGCGTGGGCTGGCTGCCACGGGGCAGAATATCGTGCAGCACGATGATCTTAGTCGCATCAGCGATCCGCTCGCTCTCAAGAAGAGCAAGGTTAGTGACTATCAGACACGAGTCCTCGAATAGTTTTGCAAGAAGCGGGAAGCTCCAGCGCCAGCGAGGATCATTGACAGCACCACTGTGCACGTCCACAGCCACCGGGACTCGCCAAATTCGTGAGTATAGGTAGCACACAAGCGCAAGCGGTAAAGGCGGCTGCATGAACACCACGAATTCTGGATGTTTCGCGATAAGAATACGAAGTGTCAGTACGCTCGATAGCAGATATCGAAGCACCGTAGGACGAATCTTCGGGTAGACGAAGATCGGTTCCGCTTCGAGAGCACTAGCCAGATCTACCGATCGACCATGGTGGCTAATCCACGAAACTACGACCCCAGACGAACGGACAGACCCCGAGCGTTTTCGAGATTTTGAAACAATCACTTATTCACCTTCAACCGAATTCGCCTAGCGGCTTCGATGTCTTGTTGCGTAATACGATCAGAACCTGGCAACCAGACGATCCTCCGATTCGCTAGGTAGTTCGCTACCTGCGCCTGGTGATCGTCTACATGCTCACCTAGCGCAGCTTTCCTTGGCAGCACAAGTGTCGACGCTCCCAGTTCCACGAGGCGTAGTAGGCTTCCAACTCCGGCATGGGTAATGGTGAGGTCTGCTTTTGAGACAAGATTATCGAACTCTTCTGCCGAAACATGCTCGCAAACACGTCCTGGAAGATCGTCCCGCGACGTGGCGCCGACTTGCCATGTCATATCCGGTCGCGGATTCAGTGACGCTATAGCTTCCAGTACGGAGTCGATTAACCGGTCGAATCGGTATGGCTTGATCGTCCCCAGGGTGACGAATATCGACCGAGGAGCACTGGAATCGCCAACCACGCTACTATGGTCCGATATGATATCGAGGACAGAGAATTCGAACTTCCATCGGGAGTCGCTCCAAGAACTGTGCTGCGTCCGCAACTGAATTCCAGGCACGAGCCTCAACAGTCGGCCAGTGCGGGATGGACCATCGAATCTCGAGACACTTTCAATATAAAAGGTCGGAATTCGTTTGAACCGAGCTGCGGAAATGAGCGGGTAGGCCGCGACGCCTGCACCGGTGCTCACAACCGCATCAAATCGTTCACGAAGAATGTCGTTAAAGTCAGTTACAGACGAAACCATCTCTCGATAGCCCCTAGGCGGAATGTAGTCGATATACCGCACGCGATACTTCGACAGGACGCTGCGCGACTGATCAGATTCAAAAGTAACCCAGAGGGAGTCCAGCGATGGGTTGATCCGTTTGGCCAGTAGCGCCAGCTGGGCTAGATGACCGCCAGTTGATGCTATAAAGAGAATCTTCTTGCCAGCGAGGAATTCGATTGTCCCTGGGTTGTTGATTTTCACTGCAGATCGTTCACTCATCGGTCCGTCCGTTCGTACTTTCAGCCATTCCAATGGCATATTCATTCTCGGGACCTGAGGGTAAGCGTGACCGCCCTATCGAAGCGGAGTTGGGCGATCTTCCTACACCAAGGATCTGGTTCACAAGAATTCCTACAATAAACCAAAATAGTATTTGATACTGAGTAATAAAGGTTACCGTGGATAGGGCGGGGACCGTGCCCAGAATGGCGATCGCGGCCGGCCTTTTCTCCGAACCCGCCGAGCCAAAGATCATGTAACAAGCAACTGCCGCGATGCCCGCCAGGAGCACTACAGGAAATAGCCAACCGTAGGCTAGTCCGATAAAGAGAAAGGCACTGTCGATTGATCTGTAGCCCGCAAAGTAGATTTGGTCTCCAACACTAATCGCTGCATCTGATTGCCCGACAATTGACATGCTCCCGATTAGTTCGCGGTACATTTGGACCCGATACTGAGTGCTCGCCGTAGCATCAGCTTCGTCCGCGATCCATGCCTGCACAAAGTCGTAGATCGAGACAGAGAATGCGGCCATGAAAACTAGGCACAGAACTTTCGTCCATCCCACGATTCGGCGGCTAAATACGACATATAGAGCTAGTGTTACAAATAGGGACAGTAGCCCGGCACGGCTTAGCGACAGAAGGCACCCCGCCGCGATTGCGAGAGTGGCGGTGGTCTTGACCCAGGCGGATGTCTTCATCGAGAGCGCGAACGGCAACGCCATTGCCAGGCACACTCCGAGAGAAATTGAGTGACCGAAAGCCCACTCCGATCGTTCGAACTCCCCCCGTGGTTGAATCGGATGCCACAACGCAAAAGAACGATTTGGCATATACCAGGACACGAAGGGATGCCAGGACAGCAGGAACTCAATCGAAGAAAACAGTCCTACGAGACTCATTACGGCAGCAAAGGACTTAACCAAGAAGTCCCGATCGCACGAGCCTCCTACAGCTCGCGCGACTAAGTACCCGACGAGCCAGTGGGTGATCCACGCCAACCAGACAGCGCGCGATGCACCCCCAAAGGCGACGGCGAGGTAACCACCAGCAATAAAGGTGGCAACCGCGTAGTCGATCGTCCGAGGCGTCCACCACCCCTGAAGGTAGGCCGACAGGACCGCTGTAGCCCCAAGCACCGCGGCAAGCGGTACAAAGCCCACTATCTGGCTGACACCGACCCAGTACGGGACCATAGTCACGGAGAGGAGCCACGCGATGAGGGAAAGGCGTGGGCGCATCCAAAGCAAAGCCGTGAGCAAGACAAGAGCAGTCACACCGAACGTAGCCGTTGGCGCTGCCACAGCGCCGACACCAATCAATGTGCAACCACCCGCCACCAACAGCACGGAGAGAGAGTTTCGGCGGGTCGCACTAGCTATAGCAGGTCTGTCTACTAGCATAAATAGTTCCAGCCAGCCAATTCCCAAGCGCGCCTGTCTAGACACATCCTTCCGTCAACTACTGCCTTCTTGCGGACCTCGCTTCCTAGTTGCGTTGGGTTCAATCGAGAGAATTCTTTCCACTCGGTTAGAACCATCACAAGATCGGCGCCCGCGCATGCTTCCTGCGCCGTCGGGGCATAGTCCAATGTAGGGAATACTTTTGCGGAGTTATCGATCGCTTCAGGGTCATAGACCACGACCGAGGCTCCTTGTAGCTGCATCTGACCGGCCACATTCAGCGCCGGCGAATCCCGCACATCGTCGGATTCAGGTTTGAATGATGCGCCCAGTACCGCAACTCTTTTGCCAAGCAAATTTCCGTCGCAGGCCCGCCGCGCGATCTCGACCATTCTCGTGCGACGGTTCATGTTTATGAAATCGACTTCGCGGAGCAATCCGACGGCACTGGAGGCACCCAGTTCACCAGCTCTCGCTTGAAAGGCACGGATATCCTTAGGCAGGCATCCTCCGCCAAACCCGAGTCCGGCGTTAAGAAACTTGCTACCGATGCGATCGTCGTACCCTATGGCGTCCGCAACCTGCTTGATATCGGCCCCCGACGCTTCACATACCTCTGCGACGGCGTTGATGAATGAAATCTTGGTCGCAAGGAAGGAGTTAGCCGCAGCTTTTACGATCTCCGCGCTCGCGGTATCCATAACCAGGAAGGGCACGCCTTCGTCAATAATCCTGCTGTAGACTTGGTAGGTTACCTTCTCTGCCCGACCGCCAGGGTCGCATCCCAATACGAGACGATCCGGCCGAAGCGTGTCCGAGATTGCGTGCCCCTCACGCAGGAACTCTGGGTTCCACGCTAGTTCGACATGCACCCCATCGTTCGCAAGTTGGTCGATTCGGTCTGTTAGCCTGCGACATGTGCCCACTGGGACAGTAGATTTCCCCAGGATTATCGCGTCGCGATTCATCAGTGGGACGATTTGCTCTACTACAGAATCGACGTACTGTAGATCCGCCCGTGACTCACCTTTTTTCTGTGGTGTGCCGACTGCGATAAAGAATACTTCTCCCCATTCGGCTGCTTCGGCGTATGAGTCGGAAACGCGCAGCGTTCCGCTTGCAAGGTGCTTACGAAGAAGCTCTGAGAGACCGGGCTCATAGAATGGTAAATGGCCGTCCGCGATTTTCTCTCGACGTAACTGATCAACCTCTATTCCCAAAACCTCATGACCAAGTTCCGCCATGCACGCAGCATGCGTAGCACCTAGGTAGCCGAGTCCGAATACAACAACTTTGAGTGGATTGAGCTCAGTCATTTAGTATGCGCCGTCTTTCGCTATCACCGCACGCGCGGTCTTCCAAAGGATTGTTGCGTCTTGCATAATCGACCAGTTCTCGACGTACGACAGATCAAGCCGCACCGATTCCTCCCAAGACAGGTCTGATCGGCCTGACACCTGCCAAAGTCCAGTCATTCCAGGTTTGACGAGCATGCGTCGGGCCACGCGACCGTCGTACTGCTTGACTTCATCCGGCAATGGAGGACGGGGACCAACAAGACTCATCGATCCCCCGATGACGTTGAAAAGTTGTGGCAGCTCTGAGGGGGACCCATTCGATGGTCCAGTCGCTATGCGGCTTGAGGTTGGTGGGTCGTGGTCCACTGTAGGGCGAACTCGGCGGGGGTGAGTCCGTGGTGGGCCGAATGGGGTCGGTTGGCGTTGTAGTCGATCCTCCAGTCTTCGATGATGACCCGGGCTTCGCGCAGGGAGTCAAAGCGCCAGGAGTTGAGCAGCTCGTCGCG
>NZ_MKKG01000040.1:0-13639 GCF_001942325.1 Gordonia sp. CNJ-863 | reverse complement strand
TTGGCCGGGGTGGTGTTGAACAGCTTGGAGTAGAACTCGATCGCGGTATCGAGATCATCGACATTGAGCGCGAGCTGCATACGGGACATGACCATCACCTTCACCTGTGAGACATATATCGAACTACTGACACCTGCAGGGTGCCACCTTTTCGACATATGTCAAGTCCCGGGGTATGGTCGGGTCATGCCCAAGACCTTGCCGATGGTCGACATCAGTGCCCCTATTTGCTGCGCGCCGGTGTCGGCGGCCCCGCTCGATGACGACACCGCGCTGGAGATCGCGTTGCGGCTCAAGGCACTTGCCGATCCGGTCAGGATCAAGCTCGTCTCGATCCTGCTCGCCGATACCGGTGACGGAATCTGCACCTGTGACCTCGCGACCGCGGTCGGCCTCACCGAGGCAACCACAAGCCACCACCTAGGGCAGCTCCGCAAAGCCGGCATGGTCACCCCCGACCGACGAGGGATGAACGTCTACTACCGAGCGCAACCGGACTCGCTGGAAGCACTGCGCAACGTCCTCAGCGCCACGACAGGGTGCTGCTGACCGTCACCGAGCGCGCGATCCGTCGAGCAACTGCGTCAGGCCCCCCTCGTCGGCACCGCGACACGCGAGGCTCACGCAGAGTGACGCCTCGCGGGCATTTCATGAAGAAGTGTCACCACCAAGACCCCCAACACTGTCACCGATGTCTTGATGCAGAACTGTCACCGATGTCCTGGGAGATAACCGGACCGCACTTCGGCGGATGGCATCGAGCTCACGGAAAGCGCCCCGGTAGTCCGTGGCCAGACCGGGACGCGAGCCCTTCGGCACGGGTCGTCCGTCGGAGACGGCTGGCACGTCTGGTAGGTCTTTATCCAGACTCACCGATCGAAGGAGATTCCCATGGACGTCGCAGGCAGGGTTGCCATCGTCACCGGCGGCGGGGGCGGGATCGGTGGTGCGCTCGCGCACGCACTGGTCGAGGCGGACGCGAAGGTCGTGGTCACCGACCTCGATGCGGCATCGGCGGAAAGCGTCGCCGGCGCACTCGGGGAGGCCGCGGTCGCGATCGCCGGCGATGCCTCCAGCGACGACCACATCGACGCCGCGGTCCGCCTCGCCGAGTCGACCTACGGGCCCGTCGACCTGTACTTCGCGAACGCCGGTATCGGACGTGGCGGCGGCCTGGACACCGACGAGGCGATGTGGGATCTGGCGCTCGACGTGAACCTGCGCAGCCACATCCGGGCGGCGCGTCGTCTGGTGCCGGAGTGGGTCGAGCGGGGCGGCGGATACTTCGTCAGCACGGCGTCGGCCGCGGGCCTGCTGACCCAGATCGGCAACGCGCCGTACTCGGTCACCAAGCATGCCGCGGTCGGTTTCGCCGAGTGGCTCAACATCACCCACGGCGACGACGGTGTCCGCGTCAGCTGTTTGTGCCCGATGGGCGTCGACACCAAGCTGCTGCGGCCCGACGACGATTCGGCGACCGCGGATCAGAAGCTGATGCAGAGGGCCGTCGAGACCGCCGGTGAGGTCCTGACCCCGGGTGCGGTGGCCGCGATCGTGCTGGAAGCCGTTGCCGACGAACGGTTCCTGATCCTGCCGCACGCCGAGGTGCTGGACATGTACCGCCAGAAGGGTGCCGACTACGACCGTTGGCTGCGCGGAATGCGGCGCTACCAGCGATCCCTGGCCTGAGCAGCTACTCGAAGTAGCGGCGCGGGACGTCGACGAGCATCGTCGTGATGTCGGCGTCACTGACGCCGCGCTCGCGGAGCGCGGGCAGGACGTCGTCGCTGATGTGGCGATAGTTCCACTTGGGCAGCGCCTGCTTCTTCGCCTCGTGGTCGAACCAGTCGATGAAGCACGACGCGTCGTGGGCGAGTGCCATGCGGTCGGCGTAGCCGCGTTTGCACAGTTCGGCGACCGTGTTCACCCGGTCCTCGAACGGCAGCAGCAGGTCGAGACCGAATCGGTCCATGCCCAGGATCGAGCCGGCGTCGGCGATCTTCATCAGGTAGTCGAGGTCGACGCTGTCGCCGGAATGGCCGATGACCACCTTGGTGAGATCGGCACCCTCTTCGGCCAGCACCTTCTGCGCCACCAGACCCGACTGGGTGTGCGGGTTGGTGTGCACGGTGATGGGCGCACCGGTCTGCGCGCTGGTCTGGCCGACGGCTCGCATCACGCGCTCGACGCCGGGCGTCAGCCCCTGTTCCTCTATGGCGCACTTGAGGAATGCGGCGCGGACCCCCGTGTCGGCGATGCCTTCGGTGAGGTCCTTGGTGAACAGATCGACCAGCGGTTCGGGAACATCGAACAGCAACCCGGGGCCGGCGTAGTGGAACTGGAACGGGATGTCGTTGTACGTGTAGAGCCCCGTCGCGACGACGATGTTGAGGTCGATCTGCTCGGCGATCCGTTGGATGCGCGGGATGTACCGGCCGAGTCCGAGGACCGTGGGATCGAGGATCGTGTCGATCCCCAGCTCCTTCAGCTCGGCCAGGTCATGGACGGCCTCGGCGACCTTCGCGTCCTCGTCCCAGTCGTCCTGGTAGTTCTGCCGGAACTCCTCGCCGACGATGAAGACATGCTCGTGCACAAGCACTTTGCCGAGATCGGCGGAATCGATCGGACCTGCTGCAGTGTGGACGGTGGCCACGAGAACCTCCTCCGGGGGTCGCCTCGTTGCGGACCCGCTGCGCCGAACCCTAATCGACCCTCCTCCGGCCCGGAGGTCGTTTCGGCGGGCCCGGCCATCGCCACCGATGAGTTCCGGCGGGACCTCGGGTCTGACATCGTGACACCAACGCAGACCGCGAGCACAGGAGCATCCCGATGGGAAAGATCCACGTCCACGAGTTCGTCACCCTCGACGGCAGTTACGAGAACCCCGCCTTCACGATGCCGTACGGGTTCACCGACCGGATGGGCGAGGTCCTGGGCGGTATCACCGGCGAATGTGACGGAATCCTGCTGGGCCGCAACACCTTCGAGATGTTCGGTCCGGCCTGGTCGAAACGGACCGTCGACGACGACCCGGGCGCCCCGTTCTTCAACGACACCACCAAGTACGTCGTCTCCTCGACGCTCGACGAGGCGACGGGCTGGCAGAATTCCGAGGCCATCGGTGGCTACGACCCCGAGCGGATCCGAGAACTCAAGGAATCCCACCACCTGTACATCAGCGGCAGCGGCACGCTGGTCCGAGCCCTGCTGCGCGACAGGCTGATCGACGAGTTGCACCTACTCGTCTACCCGGTGGTCCTCGGTAGCGGCGCGCGCCTCTTCGACGGTCTCGCCGACCTGCCGCTCACCCTGGTGGGGACGGAGTCCTTCGACAACGGCGTCGTACACATGTCGTACGCATCGACCGCCTGACGGTCAGGTCAGCTCCATCGCGCTGAGGAGCAACTGCGCCACCTCCGCGTAGGCGCGGTGCTCCGCCTCGCAGAAGGCGATCTCCTCCTCGCCGAGTTCGGCCTTGCGGGCAGACGCCAAGTTGTCCATCCACTCACGCATCTCCGCGGCGCAGATGTCGAAGAACTCGTGCACGCGTTCGGGGTCGCGGCGGCAGGCGATGAGCACAGTACTGGGCGACAGCTTGCTGCCCGGTTTCTGGTTGACGCGCAGAAGTGCCAGCAACGCTCCGGGGAGACGCTCACCACGACACCGGTGCGTGGACTTCTTGTCGCCTTCGAGTCGGGTGATCATCTCGGCGCGGGCGGTGGCGGCGAACTCGTCCCACCGCCGCAGCGCGGCGTCGAGGTTGGCGGGACTGAACACCGCCACATCGAGGCGACGCTGCGCGTAGACGAGACCGTTGCGGACGACCACCGCGATCTCCGGCCAGCGCGGCGAGAACTCGGAGATCAGCATCCCCAGCACCGATGGCGGCGGTACTGCGGAACTGAGGATCGTGACGATCTCCAGCGCACGCGCATCCCGTGTCGGCCGCAGCAACGACGTACCCGACGACCGCAGGAAGATCGCCTTGCGTGGGCTGATCACCACCGGCCGGCCGGCCGCGGCCATCGCCGCGCGGACCAGTTCGACGAGATGGTCCTTGGACTGCGGTACGACCCCACTCTCGGCGGGTGCATCGAGCGGACGGGCCAGCGAGGCGAAGCGGATGGTGTCGGCGTTGGTGGTCTCGGAATCGAGCGCGTGGGTCCCGAACTCGCGGCCGTGCCGGTCGGCCGCGGGGTCGTCGGCGGTCTCGATGTCGGCCGATCCCGACGCCAGATGGTGCCGCGCGTACGACGGGTCGCCGATGCTGACGAACGACGGGTGGATGACTCCCCACACCTCGCGCAGAGCGCGTACGGCGGCGCGGGCGAGGTCACCGAAACGATCGTCGGCGACCTCGTAACAGAAGGCGCTGCGTCCCTCCAGGCGGCACCAGCCGCGGTCGACGATGTACGTTGCCTGCCGCATCCAACGGTCCTTGTCGGTCCACGTCAGATCTCCCGCGGAGATGGTGCAGCGCAACCGGTCCTCGTCGGCGACGGCGAACGTCATACGTCTGCGCCAGCCACCGGCCGCCGCCTCGACGACCGTCAACGACTGCCCGGGCACCAGCTGCGGCACCCGGCCGGCGAGGGTGTCGGTGAAGTCCCGCCATGCCGCCTCGACGACGGCATCGAAATCGGGGGACATTCGCACTCCTCAGGGCTGGGGTCCTCGTGCTGGGCGGCCGCCGGCGAACCTGCGGAACCCGAATATTACGACGCCTTCCTGACACCCGGGTGAGATCTACAGCGGAGTCGAATGCCGGGTCGACTCGCCATAGCTCCTATGCCAGGGAAGTCGATGGTCGGCGTAGTCCGCACACGTCAGCGGGGAGTGCCGCGGGGAGCCACCGGTCAGCGACTCCCACATCACCGAGTTGACGATCCGGACGGCCGCCGACCCCGTGTAGGTCGGGTGCCAGGTGTCGGCGGACTCCAGCGGGCCGATGACCCGAGGCGCCGCGGTTCGCGGTTGTGCTCGCGCCTGCTCGGCCCGGGAGATGCCGCAGAGCACGCAGGCGCTCGCCGAGGTGTGGCGGCGTCGCCGTGCCCAGGCCTCGGCCCGCATCGGTATCACCGTCAGCTGTACCAGTGCGCCGCCCGCCTCGGGTCCCGCGCCGGCGTGGATCGACGGGGCGACGAACTGCCGGAGATCACCGGTCCCCGTTCGGTACGACGCCAAGGTCTGCTGCGTCGGCACCTCGATGTAGTCGTCGGTGGTGAAGTCGGGTGTTCCGGTGAACGGCTCGCCGCTGATCGCATTGATCCCGTCCACGCCGACCATCACCAGGAACGGGTGCTGATGCGGAGAGGAGAAGTCGATCCAGGTCGCCTCCGACTGCCACATCGGGATGACGGCGTCGGCGTCGCCGGTCGGTGATCCGTGCGCGAGGCGCAGAGTGGTGTCGGCGGGGAGTCCGGCCCTGACCTGGGGATCGGTGGCGCGCAGGGTCCTCGGGAAGACGACATGCAGGCGGGCGTCGGGTCCCAGTTCGGGGAAGGCGAACGTCAGCGTGCTGCGGTCGGTGGTGAGGGTCATGCGTTGCTCCGATGGAATGCCCGGCGGGGCCGCCCGCGGGAGACCCACTACCGATATAGCGCACGCACCACCCTGGCGCTCGTGTACGGGACCGTAATCCTCCGGGTGGACTACCGGAAGACCCAGAAGGCGGGAGGGTGGTGTCCGGTTCGCGGCTACTTGGCCGTCGGACGACGGTCGGTGACGTCGTCGGACAGCACGACGACCCGGAGCGCGGCGCGCAGATTGTGGGTCGTGGCCCGCCAGGCATCGGCCTCGTGCCGGCACGCATCGGCCTCGGTCGAGTCCGCGGAGGCGACCGCGTCGGCCGCCGAACGCCGCCAGGTGAGGTACTGCTCCTCGCAGGTGTGGATGAACGAGAGGATGTCGGCCTGGTTGTAGCGGCAGATCTTGGCGACCTCGTGGGCGGACAGACTTCCTCCGTCGGGATCGAGTTCCAGCAACGTCTGCAGCGCATCCGGAAGGCGTTCGTCGGTTTCGGGTCGGGCGGGTGCCGCGGTCTGCGTGATCTGCTCGATGACCTTGGGTGCGCAGTCGGCGAGGAAGCTGAACCACTCGGCGAGCGCGGAGCCCAGGTTGTGGGGGTGGAAGACCGCGCATTCGAGGGTCAGGGTCGCGAAGACCTCGTCCTGCAGGAGGTGGACACGGACCGCCGAACCCATCGTCGGCTGGGCCGCCACGATGTCGGCGGCGCGCCTGCGGTCGGGGATGTCGCCGGCCAGGCGGGCGAAGAACTCGAGCCGGGGGGCGTCCGACCGGGGACTCAGCCACGACGACACCGGTTTGGTCGGCAGGGCGATGTCACCGTCGGCGTCGGTCTGGATCCGGCAACCGGTCAGGTCCTCGAGCGATCCGACGAGCAGCGCCCGGAGGTGGTCGTCGTCGAAGGGCTGAACGGCGACCTCGATCTGCGGTTCGGCGCGCGCTGCCGGGCTGTGGTCGAGGAAGGCCGGGTGCACGACCTCCCAGACCCGACGCAGCGTGGCCACCGTGGTGTGGGCGACCTCGTCGACGCGTCGGCGGCCCACCTCGTAGATGTGGGTGCCGTTGCGCAGCCGACGCCAGCCGAGCTCGGCGAGTATCTCGAGATGCTCGAGGAAGTACTCCTCGGTAGGGTGCAGATCGGTGTCGGCGATGGTGCACCGCAGACGGTTCGACCCGGTGAGGGTGAATCGGAGTTTGCCGTGGGGCCCTTCGGGGATCAGGGGGTCCTGCTGGATCGTGAGCGTCGAGCCGGGGGTGAGGTTGGCCAGACGGTCACCTACGTGCAACTGGAAAGTGCGCCAGGCGTCATCGATGTTCGAGTCCACGGTGAAGTCGGGCGTCATGTCGACTTCCTTTCTCGTGCGCTGAGATCGGGAGCGCCCAGTGCAGGGGTGTAAAGCGTGCTTCGGGTTGCTGCGGTGTCGGTTCGTCAACGGACAGCCCGGATGAGCCGACTCAGACATGAACGACCGCGAACCCGTCTTGGGGTTCAGGTTAGGTGACCGGGGCGACATTGTTGGTCGGTTGATCAGACCTGTAGCTGAACGATTGCTCGAACCGTACCCCGCTCTGGGACACCCGGCTGACCACGCACAGCGTTCTACCAGAACCGGGAGCATCGTACCAGGTCAGAGACGTAACCAGATCACGCGGCCGGTGACGAGTAAGGCACCTCCGCCGGCGACTCGGGAGCCTGGGTGGGCTCCTCCGGTGGCGGGAGGTACTCGCTGGTGGTCGGCTCCGTGGTGGTCGGCGTCTCGGTGGGGGTCTCCGCCGGCGGCGGTGCCTCGTACGTCTCGGTCGACGTCTCCGCGGGCGGAGCCGACCGGGGGATCTCCGGTTGCGCGACGGTCCAGGAGGCGGAGCGGACCACGACGGACCGGGACGACAGGGTCAGGGTCCAGACGCCCGTCGCGTCGGTCGCACCGAGGACGGCGGCCCGCTGCAGTGCGGTCGCACCAACCGTGCGCGGCACGCCGTCGCTGCACGTCAGCGTGATGGTGCCCGACGGCGCGCCGGCCGGGACCGAGCAGCTGACCGCCAGGCCCGCGTCGTCGAAGACGAAGCTCCCGATCAGGTCACCGGCGCCGCTGAACGAGGTCGGGACGGCCGCGGTCGCCGGGGGACTCTGGGCGGCGGGATTCTCGGACGCCGGACTCTCGGGGGCACCGGAGGCCGGGACCTCCGCCGAGCCCGGGACGCCGGACCCCGGCTCGCCCGATGGAGAGTCGGCCGGCGAGTCCGAGGCGGGTGCGCCGACCGGTAGGCCGTTGTCCTCGGCGGCACGTTCCTCGACGGCCGGGGCGGCGACCGGGTTACCGGCCTCGAGCAGGCCGTTGCGTTCGGCGTCCTCGTCGGTGCCCGCCGTGAAGGGGGTGTTCAGCGAGGCCGGCGAGGGCAGTGGTTCGGAGAGCGGCGGCAGTCCGGACAGGTCGAGCAGACCGCCCAGCGTTTGCGGCAGGACCTCGCCGGTGAGGAAGTTCAGCAGCTGCAGGACAGACCCTCCGTTGGCGTTCGCGACGGGCGTGGGGGCGCCCGGAACGATCGTCGTCGTCCGGTTGACCGCGGTGACGTTCTGGTTGTTGTAGGCGATGCGGGTGACCTCGCGGCTCTGATAGCCGGGCCACGGCTGACCCTCGAGCCGGTACCCGCCGAGGGGTGCGGAGGCCGGCGGCGCGAGTGGATTGCCGCACGAGCACATCGCGCGCGGGACTCCGGCGGCGTCGACATAGACCGACGTGCCACGCTGCAGCACCGACTGGAACGGTTCGGCCCGACCCGTCGTGTAGGTGTGGTTCGTGACCCAGGTGTCGGCCGTGAGGACCACCGGGGTGAGGGTGTTGAGGTAGTGCGGGATGGAGGCCGTGCTGATCCCGAAGACGCTCGCCCAGGCGGCGGCCTTCGCCGGATCGGCCATCAGGCGGTTGCTGAGTGCCGCGGTGTCGCAGGCCATGGTGTCGCCGGTCGCGTACAGGCCTGCCTCGGTGCCGTTGACCGCGCGGCCACCCATGTCCGGTGCCCCGGCCCTCGCTGTCAGGGCGACGTTCGCGGGCAGGTTCCCCGCTCCGGCGACGAGGACGGGATCGGTGAACGGGTCGATGCCGGGATCGTTGACCGCGGCCAGGGTGAGGCCGGGTACGTAGATGTCCCCCTTGCGGGCCTTCACGACGAAGACGATCCCCGCCGCGAGCACCAGGGCCAGGACGACGACGATCGCGCCGAGAACGAGGGTGAGGGCCTGCCGGTTTCGGGGCGGAGGAGGTATCGCACCGAAGGGCGTCGAGGGGTGGGTCGGGGGACCGGGCGGGTAGGTCATCGGGGCGAACTCCTCTTGCCGACGCGCCGGCGACACTGGCGCGGTCGTGGCGGGCGGAGGCGCTCGCCGAGTTCGAGTATCAGCGCCCCGTCACACGTCGGGCAAGGCCTGACCAGCAGAGATCGGACATCTGCCGCCAAATCTCGACCGTTTGGACCACACGGCGTAACGCGGCCGCCGACGGTCCCGACAAACCGGTTCGGGCCGGGGAGGCGTCCTCAGATCCGCCCGAACACCATCGAGTCGTCGATCTTGCTGATGCGGTGATCGAGCGCGTCCCGATAGTAGTTGTGGCGCACCTTCCAGTGCCCGTGGGTGCCCGACTTCGGCAGCGCATCGGGTGACCGTTCGACGTAGCCGGCCTTGAGATCCCACAGCGGTTGCGCCGTCATCGGTTCGGACCCGAGGTGCGGGTAGGCGTGGGTGTAGCCGTTCTCGCGCATGTACTTCACCAGGGCCGCGACGGACCGCGCGGTCATGTCGGCACGCAGCGTCCACGACGCATTCGTGTAACCCACCGACCACGCGAGGTTGGGCACGTCCTCGAGCAGGTGGCTCTTGAAGACGAAGCGGTCGTGCGGCTTCACCTCGTCGCCGTCGACGCGCAGACGGGTCCCGCCGAATCCGAGCAGCTGCAGGCCGGTCGCGGTGACGATGATGTCGGCGTCGAGATGCCGACCCGATGTCAGACGCACACCGGTCTCGTCGAAGCGGTCGATGTGGTCGGTGACCATCTCGATCGACCCCTCGGTGATGCCGTTGAACAGGTCGGCGTCTGGAACCAGGCACATGCGCTGATCCCACGGGTTGTACGACGGGTTGAAGTGCACGTCGACCGGATAGTCGTCGGGCAGGTTCGCGGCGACGTTGGCGCGGATCAGCTTTCGCCCGAGCTTCGGGAAGCGGTGGGTGAGGTGCACGATCGCCGCGGTCTGCGTCGCATAGCGAAGGCGGATCGCGCGGTGGGCGGCGGCCGGCGGCAGCAACTTCTTGAGGGCCGGTGCCAGGTAGGCCTTCTGCTTCGACGAGAAGATGTACGACGGTGAGCGCTGCAGCATCGTCACGTGTGCGGCGTCGGCGGCGAGGTTGGGGATGAGGCTCACCGCCGTTGCACCGCTGCCGATGACGACGACGCGCTTGCCGCGATAGTCGAGGTCCTCCGGCCAGTGCTGGGGGTGGATGATCTGCCCGGTGAAGTCCTCGGCTCCGGCGAACCGGGGCGTGTAGGGCTGGTCATAGTCGTAGTAGCCGGTCGCGAAGAGCAGGAACCGGCAGCGGTAGGTCTCGGTGCGTTTGTCCGCACCCTCGCCGACTTCCACGCCGAGTGTCCAGGTGTCGGTCGAGGAATCCCAGTCCGCGGTCAGCACGTGCCGCTCGAAGCGGATCTGGTCGGCGATGCCGTACTTGTGCGCGGTGTGCTCGATGTACTTCCGGATGTCGGCGCCCTCGGCCAGCGCACCCGGCTTGCGCCACGGCTCGAAAGGATAACTCAGCGAATAGATGTCGCTGTCCGAGCGGACACCCGGATACCGGAAGAGGTCCCAGGTGCCGCCCACGCGGGCGCGTCGTTCGAGGATCAGATAGTCGGCGTCCGGGTTCTGCTCGCGCAGGCGATAAGCGCAATCGATGCCGGACAGGCCGGCTCCGATGATGATGACATCCAGCAGTCGGGACTCGGTTTCCGATGACGAGCTGGGCTCGGGATCGCTTGCTGATCGGATGGCATCGGTGGCGTCGATCTCGGTCACAGGGACCTCCTCGGTGGGGTGCCTCGGCTGCTGCAATCATGCAACACTTGTCGTCGGATGTGAACGGAATCACACCGTCAGTCACGACGATAGGCCCCGGGCCGACACCTCACGCCAGGGGATGCCACGCCAAGTAGAAGGCCACTTACTGCCGGTCCGCGAACCGCGGTGCGGGATGATCGCCACCGTCGACGGCGGCCCGGCTTATTTTGCTTGTCTCACACACATCCGCCGCGCTCGATTTGCATCCCTACCCTCCCGTAAGGGTAGAGTTCTGCATGTTGCGCCGCTCCATGCGGTATCGATCGCCGCCCATGATCGTGAGAGCTTGCGCGACAGAGTCTTTGATTCACGGCGCAGCGCGGCGCCGGAGTTCCAACATCCGTGTTCGCGGTTCCGTGCCCTGGCGCGCGCCCGACGTCCCCTGAAAGCGATATGTCGATGGCAACTGAAGTTCTCTCTCCTGCTCAACAACAGTCGGTGTGGTCGACATTGCGTTCGCCCGGGCGCTTGCGTACCGAGATCCTGGCCGGGCTCGTGGTCGCGCTCGCGTTGATCCCCGAGGCGATCTCGTTTTCGATCATCGCCGGGGTGGATCCGCGAGTCGGCTTGTTCGCGTCGTTCACGATGGCGGTGACGATCGCGATCGTGGGGGGTCGGCCGGCGATGATCTCTGCTGCGACCGGCGCTGTTGCGCTCGTTGTTGCGCCACTGGTCAAAAGCCACGGACTGGACTATCTCATCGCCGCGGTGATTCTCGCCGGCGTCTTTCAATTGGTCCTCGGCGGTCTCGGTGTCGCCAAATTGATGCGGTTCATACCCCGCAGCGTCATGGTCGGGTTCGTCAACGCACTGGCCATCCTCATCTTCACCGCACAGCTCCCGCACCTGCTGGGCGTGCCGTGGTTGGTCTATCCTCTGGTCGCCACCGGTATCGCCATCATCGTGTTCCTGCCGAAGCTCACCACGGTGATCCCCGCCCCGCTCGTGGCCATCGTGCTGCTCACTGCCGCCACTCTGGCCGTTGGATTCTCGGTGCCCGACGTCGGCGATGAAGGAGAACTGCCCGACAGCCTGCCCACCCTGTTCTTCCCCGACGTCCCGCTGACCTGGGACACCCTGACGGTCATCGCCCCCTATGCGTTCACCATGGCACTGGTCGGACTGCTCGAATCGTTGATGACCGCGAAGTTGGTCGACGATCTCACCGACACCCACTCCAACAAGACCCGCGAAGCCGCCGGTCAGGGAATCGCGAACGTCGTCAGTGGCTTCTTCGGCGGGATGGGTGGCTGCGCGATGATCGGGCAAACCATGATCAACGTCAAAGACTCCGGTGCGCGCACGCGGATCTCGACATTCCTCGCGGGGGTGTTCCTGCTCATCCTGGTCGTCGGCCTCGGTGACATTGTCGCCCTCATCCCCATGGCCGCCCTCGTCGCCGTCATGATCATGGTGTCAGTCGGCACCATGGATTGGCACAGCCTCAACCCGAATACGTTGCGGCGCATGCCAAAAAGCGAGACTGCGGTCATGCTTGTCACCGTCGTCGTCACCGTAGCCACCCACAACCTCGCCTATGGCGTCATCGTCGGTGTCCTCACTGCCATGGTGCTCTTCGCTCGGCGGGTCGCCCACTTCACCGAAGTCGTCGACGTCGCCGACCCCGACCCCGACACACGGGTGTACGCCGTGCAGGGTGAACTGTTCTTCGCGTCGAGCAACGATCTGATCTATCAGTTCGACTACTTCGGCGATCCGAAGAACGTGATCATCGACATGAGCGGCTCACACATCTGGGACGCCTCCACGGTCGCTACCCTTGACGCCATCACGACCAAGTACCAGGCAAAGGGCAAGGCCGTCACCATCATCGGACTCAATGACAGCAGTGCCGAGCGTCATCAACGGCTCAGCGGACACCTCTCCGGCACCCACTGACCACGAAAGGGCCACCAGTGACCGCCAACGAGACCGAGCACTTCCAGATCGGCGAAGTCGCCGCTGCCACCGAACTATCGGTCAAGACCATCCGCCACTACGACGATGTCGGCCTGGTCGCCCCCTCGGCACGCTCCGCCGGGGGCTTCCGCCTCTACACCCGCGCCGACATCGACCGGCTCCTGGTCATCCGCCGGATGAAGCCCCTCGGCTTCACGCTCGACGACATGCGCGCCCTACTGGCGGCTCAAGACACACTCGCGCTCCCGGACGCCCACGACCACGAGCGTCATGCGGCACTGATCATCATCACCGAGTTCCGCAGCCGCACCGAGGACGCCTGCGGCAAGCTCGAGCGCCAACTCGAGTACGCCCGCGAACTGACCGCACAACTCGCTGACCAGATCAGCGCCAACCAGCGGATCTGACTCGCGATCCATCGATCTGGACGCTCGGCGGAAACAGCATCGCGATCCGCGACAACCCGAGAATGGTCGCCGGCACCGGCGCCGCGCTCAGAGCGCCGACGGCCGCCTGAAGGATCGTCACCCGGGCCGATTCAGCAGCATCCCGTGGTGGCGCTGAGGACATTGCGCAGTGCTTCCAGCGAGTCCGGTTGCGCTCGGTAGTAGACGTTCATCCCTCGTCGGTCGGGGGTGACCATCCCGGCCTTGCGCAGCTGCCCTAGGTGGTGGCTTGTGGTTGCTTCGGTGAGGCCGACCGCGGTCGCGAGGTCGCAGGTGCAGATTCCGTCACCGGTATCGGCGAGCAGGATCGAGACGAGCTTGATCCTGACCGGATCGGCAAGCGCCTTGAGCCGCAACGCGATCTCCAGCGCGGTGTCGTCATCGAGCGGGGCCGCCGACACCGGTGCGCAGCAAATAGGGGCACTGATGTCGACCATCGGCAAGGTCTTGGGCATGACCCGACCATACCCCGGGACTTGACATATGTCGAAAAGGTGGCACCCTGCAGGTGTCAGTAGTTCGATATATGTCTCACAGGTGAAGGTGATGGTCATGTCCCGTATGCAGCTCGCGCTCAATGTCGATGATCTCGATACCGCGATCGAGTTCTACTCCAAGCTGTTCAACACCACCCCGGCCAA
>NZ_MKKG01000039.1:0-15925 GCF_001942325.1 Gordonia sp. CNJ-863 | reverse complement strand
GGCCGCCTGGAACACCTCCGCGGGATCGCGTTGGGCTTCCGCAACCTCAACCACTACATCTTGCGGTCACTCATCCACTCCGGCGGCCTCGCACAACACCTCGACGCACTCTGAATCAGGAAGAGCCGGTTAAGTCCGCAGGTGGGGGACCATCCGGTCATCCAAAACTAGAACAAGTTCTCATCGGGGGCTGTCGCGTGTGTCACAATGTGGTCTAATGAGAGTGAAACAGGTTCTAAATCTCCAGCGAGGTGGTGTGACGTGACCCAGGCCCAGAGTGCCCCGATCGGCAGTGAGCCGACCACGGCGGATTCTGCGCGCACGAGCCCTTCCGACGTCGTCGGCAAGTGTGCGTTCATGGAGCAGGAGGGGTGGGATTTCACCAACCCGGACCTGCTCGAGCAGGGAATCCCAGTGGAGGAGTTCGCGCAGCTCCGTAAGACCGCGCCGGTCTGGTGGAACGCCCAGGCACCCGGCAAGGGTGGTGGCTTCCACGACGGCGGGTACTGGGTGATCTCCAAGCACGCCCACGTCCGCGAGATCTCCAAGAACAACGATGACTGGGAGACCAACGCCAACGGCGTCATCATGCGTTTCGAAGACGACATGACCGCCGAGCAGATCGAGATCACCAAAGCGCTGCTGATCAACCACGATCCGCCGGAGCACACCCGCCTCCGCAAGCTGGTCTCCAAGCTGTTCACCCCCCGTGCGGTGCACTCGCTGGAGGAGAAGCTCGACGACGCCGCCCGCGAGATCGTGTCGCGTGCCGCGGAGAAGGGCACCGGCGACTTCGTCAAGGATGTCGCCGTCGACCTGCCGCTACTCGCCATCGCAGACCTCCTCGGTGTGCCCCAGGAGGACCGCGAGAAGCTGTTCGACTGGTCGAACTCGATGATGAACGCCGACGATCCGGACTACACGACGGATCCGCAGCAGGCCAACGCCGAGATCCTCGGTTACGGCTACCAGATGGCCGAGGAGAAGCGTCGCAATCCGGGCGACGACATCGTCACCACTCTCGTCAACGCCGACATCGACGGCCAGCATCTCGACGAGACGGAGTTCGGGTTCTTCTTCATCCTGCTGACCGTCGCCGGCAACGAGACCACGCGCAACGCGATCAGCCACGGTATGAACGCCTTCCTGGACAACCCCGACCAGTGGGAACTGTTCAAGAAGGAGCGTCCGGCGACCGCGGTCGACGAGATCGTCCGCTGGGCCACCCCGGTCAACTGCTTTCAGCGAACCGCCAAGCGCGACACGCAGATCGGCGGCGTCGACATCAAGAAGGGCGAGCGCGTCGGAATGTTCTACGGCTCGGCCAACTACGACGAAGATGTCTTCGACGATCCGTTCTCGTTCAACATCCTTCGCGACCCGAACCCGCACGTCGGCTTCGGTGGCAACGGTGCGCACTTCTGCGTCGGCGCCAACCTGGCACGCATGGAGATCAACCTGATGTTCAACGCGCTTGCCGACCTCGTCCCGGACATCACCAAGCTCGACGCACCTCGTCGTCTCCGCCACGGGTGGATCAACGGTGTCAAGGAACTCCGCGTCGACTACGGGACGAAGTGACCGCAGCTGAAGAGGCACCCGCCTACCTGAACATCGACCGCGAGAACCATCCCGCTGTCGTGGCGGGGCGTCGTTCCCGAGAGTTCGTGGAGTCCCGCGACAAGCAGGCGTGGATCGACAACTTCGCGCCGGACGCCATCGTCCAGGATCCGGTGGGCCCCTCGATGTTCGACCCCGAGGGTGTCGGATTCCGGGGATACGACCGCATCTCGGAGTTCTGGGACAAGTCGATCGCAGCCACCGAGAGCATCGAGTTCCGCTTCGACGAGGAGATCATCTGCGGGAACGAGGTCGCCTACATCGGCAGCATCGTCACCCACATCGCAGGTCACGTCTCCGAGGCACGCGGCGTGTTCACCTACCACGCCGACTCGGAGGGCCGGCTCTCGGCGCTCCGGGCCTACTGGGAGGTCGAGAGGACGATCAACTCGGTGCGCAAGGCCTGACCTCGCACAACGATCCGCCGCGGGCGGGACCGGTGACCACGTCACCTGTCCCGCCCGCGGTTTCTTCGTCCGATCCGTCGTTACAGCCGGCGGTGCCGGGCGGAAGATGAGTCGAGGGAACGTCGACACGAAAGGTGTGAGGACTCGGAGTCCGGCGCGATCGACCAGTTCGACGCGGTGTACCGCGAACACGTTGCGGGGGTCTGGCGCTACGTGCGTACACGCGTGCCGGGAGACGCCGACGCCGACGATGTGACCGCGGAGGTGTTCGCCAAGGCGATTCGTTCGCGGGGCGGCTTCGACGACCGGCGCGGCACGATAGGCGGGTGGCTCATCGGGATCGCCAGACACGTCGTGGCGGACTGGTGGGCACGCAATGCCCGGGAGGTGCCCGTGGCCGAGGTGGATGTCGACATCGACCGGCGCGGGGCCGCCGCGGATGATCCGGAGACGGCGATGCTGCGGGCCGCAGACGTCGAGGATGTCCGAAGCCGGTTGTGGGTGCTCACCGCCCGGGAGCGTGAGGCGGTCACGCTGCGATTTGCCACCGAGCTGACCTCGGAGGAGATCGGAGCGGCGATGGGTATCTCGGCGACCGCCGCCCGGATGCTCGTCTACCGGGGCGTGGCGAAGCTGAGGGAGGTGATGCCACAGTGACGTCGCCTGATCCGTACGAGGCCGACGTGGCCTTCGACCCTGTCGAGATCGCCGCCGCTGCGCGTCTCGACGACGACATCGCAGCAGTCCTGGCCGGCTCCGCCCGGCCGGGGTCGGTGGACCCCGACCTGGTGGTGCTGGCGAACGCGTTCCGGCGCGAGCCGTCCGCGTCGACGTACGCCGCCGTCGAACGACGGGTCGCCGAGGCGAGGCCGCGGGACAGTCGGTGGCGATGGTCGCTCGCGCAGGTTTCCGCAGCCGTGCTGGGCATCGTGCTGGTCGTCCACGGTGTGGTGAACATGGTTGCAGGCGAGTGGATCTCGACCTCGCTCGGCGAGCCGTACAACCAGCACGCGATGATCGACGGCGGCCTCGCGTTCATCGCGATCGGTGCCGCGATCGCGGTGGCGTCGACGCGTCGGCGTGGGCTGCCACTGGCGGTCATCGTCGGGGTGCCGCTCGGGCTGGTCATGGGCGGCCGTGGCGTGCACGAGATCGGGGTCTTCGCGTGGGGGGCCGTGGCGCACGGGTCGGCGGGGCTGGCGGCGATCGTTCTGCTGGTCACATACTTGATCGCGTGGCGTTACAGCCACCGGCGAGGACGGGAAGAACCGGTATGAGATCACTACATCGAATCCGACACTTCATCCGCGCGTTCGGGCAGGCGAAACGTCATCGCACCGACCTCATCCGGCAACTCGGGCGCCGCCCGCTGCTCGCCGGGGCTACGGTCGGGGTGGAGAGCGCGATGCTGCTGTCCAACAAGGTGGACCCGAAACTCAAAGAGCTCGCCGAACTCAAGGCCGCCGGGATGGTGAGCTGCGAGTTCTGTCTCGACATCGGATCGGCGCTGGCCGCGAGTTCCGGCGTCACCGAACAACAGATGCGCGACCTTCCGCGCTATCAGAACTCGACGGCCTACAGCGATCTGGAGAAACTCGTCATCGCCTACGCCGAGGCGATGACCCTGACCCCAGCAGTGGGGGATGATCTCGCGGACCTGCGTCGACGCCTCGGTGCACACCTCACGGAGACGCAGATCGTCGAACTCGCGATGACCGTCGCCTGGGAGAACCAGCGGGCTCGCCTCAACCAGTCGTTGGGCGTCCGCCCGACCGGGATGTCGGACGGGATGGCTTGCGCTCTGCCCGAACGGGTTTCGTAGCATTCATGCGCACACGGCGCGCATGAATGCCACGAAACGCCGGTCAGTGCAGCGGCTTGTCGGCCCCGACGAGCCACATCGAGAAGTACTGTGAGCCACCGCCGTAGGCGTGACCCAGGGCCTTGCGGGCACCGTCGACCTGGTGGTCGCCGGCCTTGCCCATGACCTGGATCGCGGCTTCGGCGAAGCGGATCATGCCCGACGCGCCGATCGGGTTCGACGACAGCACGCCGCCCGAGGCGTTGAGCGGGATGCGACCACCGATCTCGGTGTCGCCCGACTCGGTCAGCTTCCAGCCCTGGCCCTCGGCGGCGAAGCCGAGGTTCTCCAGCCACATCGGTTCGAACCACGAGAACGGCACGTAGATCTCGGCCACGTCGACTTCTTCGAGCGGGTTGCTGATCCCACCCGACTTCCACAGGGCGGCCGCGGCATCCCGCCCGGCCTGAGGGCTCACCACGTTGCGATGTGCGTAGGACAGCGGCTCGGTGCGCATCGCGGTGGCGTGAATCCAGGCGACCGGGTTGCCGGCGGCGACCGCGTCATCGGCGACCTGCTCGTCACCGATCACGACCGCACACGCACCGTCCGACGACGGGCACGTCTCGTCGTAACGGATGGGGTCCCAGAGCATCTGCGAGCTCATGACCTTCTCGACGCTCTGATCCGGCTGATGCAGGTGCGCCAGGGGATTGAGGGCGCCGTTGCGGCGATCCTTCGCCGCGACCATCGCGCCGATGTGTTCGGGTGCACCCGACTGGCGGATGTAGGAGCGCACGTGCGGGGCGAAGAAGCCGCCCGCGCCGGCGCCGACCGGCTTGGTGAACGGCACCGGGATCGACAGCGCCCACATCGCATTGGACTCGGACTGCTTCTCCCAGGCGACGGCGAGCACGCGCTTGTGGACGCCGGCGAAAACCAGGGACGCAGCGACGTTCGCCGTCGAACCACCGACCGAGCCGGCGGTGTGCACGCGGATCAGACGCTTGCCGACCGCGCCGATGGCTTCGGCCATCGCGAGTTCGGGCATCATCGACCCCTCGAAGAGGTCGGGGGCCTTGCCGATGACGATCGCGTCGATGTCGTCGAGAGAGACCTTGGAGTCGATCAGTGCCGCGTCGATGGCCTCGCGGACCATCCCGGCCATCGTGACGTCGGAACGCTTGGCGACGTATCGGGTCTGGCCGGTACCGAGGACGGCCGCACGGTTCTTGTGTCCCATCAGTTCCCGCCTTCGGAGTTGTTCTGGGCGCTCAGGGTGACCACCATGTTCTGCTGCAGCAGCGGACCGCTGGTCGCGTGGGCGACGGCGGTTCCGGCGTTGCCGCTGAGGATCTCGTGGGCTGCATAGCCGATGCGCTGCAGGCCGGCCGAGAACAGCGAGTTGCCGGCGAGTGCGCCGCCGGACGGGTTGATCCGCACCGAATCCGGCAGATCGAGGGCGTTGCGCACGATGATCTCCTGATGCGAGTACGGCGCGTGGATCTCGGCGACGTCGACCGCGCGGCTGCGGTCACCGAAGGCGGTGTCGCCGGCCAGCTTGGTCGACGGCGAGACGGTGAGATCCCGGGCCCCGAAGTTCGGCGTGTCGATGCGGTGGTCCCACCCGGTGACGAACGCCGGATTCGCCACCAGCTCGCGGGCTTTGCGCTCACTCGCGATGACGACCGCGGCGGCCGCGTCGGTGTAGGGCGCGATGTCGTGGCGGCGCAACGGATTCGCGACGTACTCACCGGCCAGCAGATCGTCGACCGATCCGCCGGAGGTGCGGGCGCCGATGGCGGCCATGTCGGCCTCGGTCCAGGTCCCGGCGTCGATACCGGCACGCGCCTGCAGCGCGGCCAGCGACCGGGCGTCGGGATGCAGCGGCGCGACCGTGTAGGGGTCGGTCTGCAGGGCGAGGGTCTGGTCGGTGTTGCCCGCGGAGGCCTTACCGAAGCCGTAGGCGAGCGCCAGGTCGACCTCGCCGGTGGCGATCTTCACCCAGGCCTCGTACAGCGCCCAGGCGCCGTCCATCTCGACGTGCGACTCGTTGATGGGCGGCATCGCGCCGATCGAGTCGATGGCGGAGATGAACGAGAACGCGCGGCCGGCAAGGTAATCCGACGATCCGCTACACCAGAACTCGATGTCGGTCCGGTTGATGCCCAGTTCGGCGTAGAGCTTGTCGAAGCAAGGGATGAGCATCTCGACACCGTTGGTGGTGCCGTGGGTCCCCTCCACGTTGGGGCTGTGGGCGAACCCGATGATCGCGATCGGTGGCAGTGTCATCAGAGGTGATCCTTGTAGGTCTCGTACTCGGCGTCGGGTTCACCGGTGGGGGCGAAGTGGCTGATGTTGCCGATCGAGTGCTCCCACTCGTCCTCGGGCAGCCAAACGGCCTTGACCCGCATGCCCATTCGGACGTCGGCGGCCTCGCAGTCGAGGATCAGGTGCAGGAAGGGGATGTCGGCGCCGTCGAGCAGCACGTAGGCCGCGACGTACGGCGGTTTGATCCGCTGGCCCTGGAACGGCACGTTGACGATGCAGAAGGTCGTCACGATGCCGGTGTGCGCGAGTTCGACGCGTTCGACGGCCGGCGCCCCGTCGGCGGGGCTCACCCCGCGGGGCGGGAAGTAGACGCGGCCCTCGTCGACGCCGGAACCGATCCGGGTACCGATCAGCTTGCCCGCCTTCAGCCCTTCGAGGTAGACGGACTCCTCCTCGTTGGCGGAGTGCGTGATCTCGGTCCTGACGGGGGTCGGGATGACGACGAGGCCGGTGTCGGCGCCCTTCGGTGCCTCGGCGGTGTTCTCCGGTGCGGCGTCGGTGCTCTCGCCCGGCGCGAAGTGGGCGATGTCGTCGATGCGACCGATCCGTGCTGCGGAGAACACCGCGTGCACGCGCTGGCCGGTCGAGATGTCCGACGGGGAGTCGACCGAAACCGCATGCAGCAGTGCGGTGTCCGCGCCGTCGAGTTTGATCAGGGCCCACGCGAACGGCTTGTCGAGCGGCTGCCCGGGCACCGGGTCGTCGTGCCAGGTCCAGCTGGTGACGGTGCCGACGGTCGAGACCTCCACGATCTCCGTCGACTGTTGTCCGGTGACGGGATCGAACTCGACCGGCGGCACGGACACCTTGCCGTCGCTGCCCTTCGATCCCACGATCCGGCCGTCGCGCAGTGCGAGCGCGAACTGGCTCAGCACCGGGCCCAGCGACCGGGTGTAGTCGAAGGAGTTGATCAGGGGAGCGGTCAGGATCGGGGACTTCGGCTCGGGCACCGTGGCAACGGGACTGGCGATGGGGTTGCCGGCGGCGGGAGACGTTACGCTCATGCTCACAACTTGAGTAGAACACGTTCTAGTATTGGACACAAGGTGCATGTCAGGCCGTGAGAATCTCCATGGTCCGGCGAGAGGGGAGTGCGAGTGAAGCTCGGTCTGCAACTCGGTTATTGGGGCGCCGATCCGATCCCGAACGCGCCGAAGTTGATCGCGGTCGCGGAGGAGTGCGGGTTCGACGCGGTGTTCACCGCGGAGTCCTGGGGATCGGACGCTTACACACCGCTGGCGTGGTGGGGCGCGGCGACGTCGCGCATCCGGCTCGGCACCGCGGTGGCCCAGCTGTCGGCACGGCCGCCGACATCGCTGGCAATGCATGCGTTGACCCTGGATCACCTGTCGAACGGCCGGCATATCGTCGGCCTCGGTGTCTCCGGGCCGCAGGTGGTGGAGGGCTGGTACGGCGAACCGTTCGGAAAACCGTTGGCGCGCACCCGCGAATACGTTCAGGTGGTTCGCGACGTGCTCGCGCGTGCCGACAAGGTGACCAACGACGGGCCGCACTATCCGCTGCCGTATCCCGCCGACGCGCCCGGTGCCACCGGACTCGGCAAGCCGCTCAAGCCGATCACGCACCCGCTGCGCGCCGATTTGCCGATCTGGCTGGGCGCCGAAGGTCCGAAGAACGTCGCGCAGACCGCCGAGATCGCCGACGGCTGGCTCGCCATCTTCTTCAGCCTCGGACTCGCCGATCAGTACAACTCCTGGCTCGACGAGGGTTTCGCGCGCCCGGGTGCCCGCCGCGGCCGCGCGGACTTCGAGGTCGCCGCCACGGTACAGGTCGTCATCACCGACGACGTGGCGTCGGCGATCGAGCGGTACCGACCGTCGACCGCGCTGTACGTCGGCGGAATGGGCGCCAAGGAGAAGAACTTTCACGCCGAGCTCTACAAGCGGATGGGTTATGGCGACGCGGTCGACGAGATCGTGAGTCTGTTCCTCGGCGGCAAGAAGGCCGAGGCGATGGCCGCGGTCCCCGACGAGATGGTCCGCGAGACGATGCTCGTCGGCACCGCCGACGAGGTCCGCGCACAGATCAAGGAATGGGAGGCCGCCGGCGTCACCATGCTGATGGTCACCGCCCGCGACACCGACACCATCCGGCAGCTGGCGACGCTGGTGTGATCCGTGTTTGGGGCGCTACGCCTCGAGGCCGTCCATGATCTCGGCGAGCGTCTCGTCGGCGAGCGGGAACGGTTGGTAGATGGCGACATCCGTGGCGATGTCATCCGATCGTGCGCGGATCGTCGCGGCCACGTCGCGGGGGCTGCCGTGGGCGACGATGAGCTCGAGGAGCTCGTCGTCGACGAGTCCGACCATCTCGGCCCAGCGGCCCTGCTTCGACAGCAGGTTGAGTTCGGTCTGGAGGTCGCCGTAGCCGTGCAACTCCAGCACCGGCCGATAGGCCGGTGTGGAGCCGTAGAACGACAGCAGGCGCCGGGCCGCGTCGACCGAGGTCTCGAACTCCTCCTCGGTACGACCGGTGGCCACGATGATCTCCGGCATCACCGAGAAGTCCTCACGACGACGCCCCGACGCCGCCAGGCCGGCGTCGACACGCGGCAGGATCGATTCGCGGACGAACCGGTCGGTGGTGAACGGCATGACGAGCAGGCCGTCCGCATGTTCGGCGACGGCGCGGGTGAGGCGCGGTCCCAGGGCACCGACGAAGATCGGTGGCAGCCCGTGCGGATTCGGTCCGGGGTTGAACATCGGCGTCATGAGCCGATGGCGGTAGAACTCGCCGTCGAAGTCGAGGCGGGCGCCGTTCTGCCAGCAGTCGAAGATCGCGCGTAAAGCGGCGACGAATTCGACCATGCGGTCGACCGGACGCTCGAACGGCACCCCGAACCGCTTCTCGATCTGCGGGCGGATCTGAGTCCCCAGTCCGAGCGTGAACCGGCCGCCGCTGAGCAGCTGGAGATCATTGGCCTGATGGGCGACCGTGATCGGATTGCGTGGGAACGCGATCGCGACGTTGGTCATCAGCGCGACGTCGTCGACGCCGGACGCGCCGAACAGCGGGCTGAAGACGTCGTGCGGGCCGTCGAACGTGAACACCCCGTCGACTCCGACGTCCCGTAACGCCCGGGTGCGTTCGGCCGCGTGCTGTGGACCGAAAAGTGCGGTGTGGATTCTCACCGGCGGTGGGTGGCTCTCACTCTCCGGTGAACTCCGGGGTGCGCTTCTCCGCGAACGCGCGGGGTCCGACCTTGGCGTCCTTCGACTTGAAGACCGCGACGCCGATCTTCGCGTCGAGCTCGAAGGCGTCGAGTTCGTGCAGACCCTCGGTGTCGCGGATGGTCTTGAGGATGCCCTGGACGGCGAGCGGACCGTTGGCGGCGATCTTCTCGGCCAGCTCGAGCGCCTTGTCGAGTGCCTTGCCGTCCTCGACGACGTGGCCGATGAGGCCGTACTCGAGGGCCTCGTGCGCGGTGACGTGACGGCCGGTCAGCAGGATGTCGCAAGCGACGGTGTAGGGAATCTGGCGGACGAGGCGGACCGCGCTGCCGCCCATCGGGTAGAGGCCCCAACGCGCTTCGGACACACCGAACTTGGCGCTCTCGCCGGCGATGCGGATGTCGGTTCCCTGCAAGATCTCGGTACCGCCTGCGATGGCCGGGCCCTCGACCGCGGCGATCAGCGGCTTGGTCAGGCGACGGCCCTTCAGCAGCGCCGGCAGCGACGCGGGGTTCCAGGCGCCGGAGTCGACGGTGTCACCGGGGGGCTTCTTGTTCATGCTCTTCAGGTCGGCCCCGGCGCAGAAGTAACCGCCCGCGCCGGTGAGGATCGCGACCCGGATGTCGGGATCGGAATCGACCTGATCCCAGGCTTCGGTCATGATCCGCATCATCTCGGTGGAGAGCGCGTTGCGCGCCTCCGGACGGTTCATCGTGACGATGAGAATGTGTCCGCGCTTCTCGACGAGGCACTCGGGAGCCTTGTCGGTGACGGACTCGGTGGGGGTGGCTGTGGTCATCGCTGTCTCCCGGTCATATTCCGCACTTGCCCAGAACGATAACACGTTCTAATTTTGAGCCATGGCCTATACGATCGCCGATCTCATCGAGCATGCCGTCGACCTGGTACCCGAGCGCGTCGCGCTGGAATCCGGCGACCACAGCCGGACATATGCGGAGCTCGAGGCGCGGTCGAACGCGCTCGCCCACAAGCTACGCGCGCTGGGTGTGCAACCCGGCGACCGGGTGGGTCTGTACAGCAGAAACACCATCGAGTCGGTCGAGTCGATGATCGCGATCTTCAAGGCCCGGGCGGTCATGGTGAACGTGAACTACCGCTATGTCGAGGCCGAATTGGAGCACATCTTCACCGACTCCGGGATGAAGGTCCTGATCCACGAGCGCCGCTACTCGCCGCGGGTGTGCAACACGTTACCGAAATCGCCCTCCATCGAGTACCGCATCGCCATCGAGGACGGGACGTCGGAAGACCTGTGCTGTGAGGGCCACGGCGACGCGATCCGCTACGAGGACGCCATCGCCGAGTCGTCGTCGGAACGCGATTTCGAGGAGCGGTCGAACGACGACCTGTACATGCTCTACACCGGCGGTACCACCGGGAAACCGAAGGGCGTCGTCTGGCGTCAGGAGGACGTGTGGCGCGTCCTCGGCGGCGGAATCGACTGGTACACCAGCGAACCCATCCCCGACGAGTGGCACCTCGCCAAGACCGGCGCCGACGGCGGCCAGCTGGTTCGGTACCCGATCCCGCCGTTCATCCACGGCGGCTCGCAGTGGGCGATCTTCCAGTCGCTGTTCGCCGGCGGAAAAGCCGTGGTGTACCCCGAGTTCAGCGGGTCGTCGGCCTGGGAGATCGTCGAGCGACACAAGGTCAACGTCGTGTTCATCACCGGAGATGCCATGGGGCGCCCCATGGTCGAGGCGCTCGGACAGGGCGAGGAGTACGACCTGTCGAGTGTCGTCTCGATCGCCTCGTCGGCCTGTCTGTTCTCGCCGAGTGTGAAAGAGCAGTTCCTGGAACGATTCCCGAACGCGGTGATCGTCGATGCGATCGGCTCGTCGGAAACCGGCTTCGGCGGTCTGGGCATCGTCGCGAAGGGCACCCCGCACACCGGTGGCCCGCGCGTGAACGCCGACAGCGAGACCCACGTTCTCCGCGAGGACGGTACGCCGGTGGAGCCGGGCAGCGGCGAGGTCGGGGTGCTGGCGCGGTCCGGGCATGTGCCGCTGCGCTATCACAACGATCCGGAGAAGTCGGCTAAGACGTTCAAGGTCTTCAACGGCGTGCGCTACTCGCTGCCGGGTGACAACGCCGTGCTCGAGGCCGACGGCAGCATCACGATGCTCGGTCGCGGCTCGGTGTCGATCAACACCGGTGGCGAGAAGGTCTTCCCGGAAGAGGTCGAGGGCGCGCTCAAGGCACATCCCGACGTCTTCGACACCGTCGTGGTGGGCGTCGCCGACGACCGTTGGGGTCAGCGCGTCGCCGCGGTGATCGCCGCGCGCGACGGAGCCCGACCATCCCTGGAGAGCCTCAACGACGTCGTGCGCAAGGAACTCGCGGGCTACAAGTGCCCGCGCAGCGTCTGGTTCGTCGATGAGATCAAGCGTTCGCCCGCAGGAAAACCCGACTATCGCTGGGGGGCGGCGGTCACTGCCGAACGACCCGCCGACGAAGCGCTGTAGCGCCGAAAATCTGACAGAGGCGCTGTAGAGCGCCGGAAACGAGTAGTAGCAAAAATGCGTACAGAACTCGCCGACAAGTTCGGCATCGAATACCCGATCTTCGGGTTCACGCCCAGTCAGGATGTCGCGGCCGCGATCAGCCGTGCCGGCGGACTCGGCGTGCTCGGGTGCGTGCGGTTCAACGAGGCCGAGGAACTCGACGAGGTCCTCGAGTGGATGCACGAGAACACCGACGGTAAGCCGTTCGGCGTCGACATCGTGATGCCGGCCAAGATCCCGACCGAGGGTTCCAAGGTCGACCTGGATTCGATGATCCCGCCGGAACATCGGGCGTTCGTGGAGCGCACGCTCGACGACCTCGGCGTTCCGCCACTGCCCGGTGAGGACCGCGTCAATGCGGGCGTGCTGGGTTGGCTGCACTCGGTGGCCCGCTCGCATGTCGACGTCGCCATGGAGCATCGTCGTAAGTACGGGCAGATCAAGCTGATCGCGAACGCTCTCGGTTCGCCGCCGTCGGACGTCATCCAGACCGCACACGACAACGGCGTGCTGGTCGCCGCGCTCGCGGGCGCGAAAGACCATGCGCTGCACCACGTCGAGGCCGGCGTCGACATCGTCATCGCCCAGGGATACGAGGGTGGCGGACACACCGGCGAGGTCACCTCGATGATCCTGTGGCCCGAACTCGTCGACGCGGTCGGCGACACCGCGCCGGTGCTCGCCGCCGGCGGCGTCGGTAGCGGCCGCCAGATCGCAGCTGCGATCGCGCTGGGTGCGCAGGGCGTGTGGATGGGGACCTACTGGCTCACCGCTGCCGAGTACAAGCTCGGAGTGCCGGAGGGATCGGACAAGCCGTCCACCGTGCAGCAGGCGCTGCTCAAGGCGACGTCGCGGGACACCGTGCGTCGTCGTATCTACTCCGGCAAGCCCGCCCGCCTCCTGAAGACCGCCTGGACTGACGCCTGGGACGCCGACAACGCACCCGAGCCGTTGCCGATGCCGTTGCAGAACCTGCTCGTCGCGGAGGCGCACGCGCGGATCTCGGCTGCCGACAACCCAGACGTCGTCGCGATGCCGGCAGGCAGATCGTCGGGCGCTGCAACGCGATCACCCCGGTCGCCGATCTCATCGCGGACCTCGTGAGCGAGTACGAGGAGGCCGTCGGCCGGATGAACAAGACGCTCCACAGCTGACCCGCTCCACAAACCCATCCCTTTTCCTCAAACACGCCCCGACGACGACGGGCGGGTATACGGAAAAGGGGTGGGTTTGTGTCAGGGGCGGTAGGTACAGCGCCGGCCGCCACGATTTTGACGGACGCAATCATCCCTTGTTAGCTGGTTGCCCTCGGTGCCAGGGGGCCTGGAAAAGCCGCGTCGTCAATCCATCACGACGAAGAATGCGATCGCGAGACCTCCAAGGACAAAAAGAGTTCCGATCGCGACGCCGGTGCAAATATGCCTCGTTTTCCCGTGCGCGTACATCCCGATTGCGCCAGCAAGAAACAGAAGTATGTCGAGGACCAGTCCCGGCGCCCAAAGGAGCGTGTATGCGAGTAGAGATACCGCTGATGCTGCGACAGTGACGAACGGCGTCACAGGTCCGAAGAATCGCTTATCCATCAGTCAAGACTCCAGGACGGTCAACAGAACAGCGCTGGCGAAAACTGTTCCTGAGATGATTGCAGGCCATTCCCGCCACGGCTTCCCGATCGCCAGGAGGGCGCACGAGATAACAAGGGTTCCCGCCAGAAGAAGTAAGCGCGAGGCGACAGCTGGCCATGCCGGGATGACGTTGGGTATCAGGAATGTCACGTACATCAGTAGGACGGCCATGAACGTTTGCACCACGAAGGTGGTTTGGGGTGCGTGACGGTTCGAGTCGTTTTGACTCTCCTCTGGAGTCATCGGCCGAAGGGGTGATAAGAGTCGGAGAAAGAAAACCTCGTCAGACCGAGAACGTCTTGGCGATTCATCGCGCTCCTTCAAGCTCAGGAGGATCGTCCGCGCTACCCAGGTCGGTCATGCCGGTAATGTTGCCTAGGTCAATCGGATACGAGTGATTGCCAGGTGACGTGTACTTCTCCGTCGGAAAGCGATCGAGGTCATTGTCGTAGTCTCCGTAGTCGTGATGGAACTTGAGGTTCAACATAGGTCCGGTCTTGTCGTGGTCGCCCGCGTCGTCGCGGTGAAGGACCTCAGTGCGGCCGTCAGGTAGATGCTGGTACGTCTCCATCGACGGATAGTCTGTGGCCTCGCCTGAAACGCGAGCGCCGCCGGCCTCAGGTGTGACAATGGTCTGGCCATTCACGGACCAACCGAGGTCCGCTGCGATCTCAGGGGCCAGTGGATCTGAACCTTCGTAGACGATTGCGACCGTTCCGTCAGCCAGTTGGCTGGCCTTGACCGAGGGCGTCCCGGTCTTCACATTGCCGTGCTCATCGACAGATGGATTTTGGCGTGCGACGATTACGCCATTCTCATAATCGATGAAGTATGACACGCGGGTGTCTTCGGGTGCGAAGTTGACATCGAATTCGCGATTGTCGCCTAGATTCCTAGGGAGTGGCAGCGGTTTGTCCGCTTTCATGCCGGCGATGACCTCGTCAATAGGAATGAACAATCCAGTGGCTACAACGCCTTGCCCGGGGACAGGTCTTATCTTTATGACACTGATAGCCGGCGGCACGCCCTTGTTCTTCGGGTCGTAACTGTGCGGATCGAGGGCGGCGGCAATGCGCCAGTCGTTCGCCGTGGCGGGCATGTAGCCGTATACCTGCTCAAAGGCCTTCGCCTGATTGGTTGTTCGCGTCATGGTGCCGCTGGCGGTAGCGATGGACGCAGGGGTGATTCCACCGATTTCGCTGAGCGCCGATTCAATCGCGTTTTTGGTGTCGGTAACTGCCTGGTCGGATGCCGTGCCGTGAGCAGGCAAAGCCGTTTGATGTTGGAAGGCGAGATCTGCGCTGTACTCGGCGCCGGACGGGGCCGTGTTCGGGTCGAACGTAACGGTGTACTCGCGGCTTCCGCGGTCGAGGATATAACCTTGGTCGCCCGCCGCCTCCGTAGCGTTCTTGAGTGTGGTAACAGCACTCTCTATATTCGCCGCTCCGGAAGTGGCGGCGGATGCCAGATCGCCATACTCGTCCGCGACGTTCCTCAGCCATCGCGTGACCGATTCTGCTCTCGAATCAGCTGGTCCTCGGGCCTCGCCTGTCCATTCAGCGGGGGTGAGGTCGAGGACTGGGTTCCCGGCTAGAGGTGCTTCCAGGTCGAGGCTCGCTTTGAGCGCGAATATCCCGTTCGCGATGGAGACGAGGTTTGAGGGCTTCCATGACGTGACTTCGTTGTAGCTAGGCGGCATCTAACGTGGCGCCCTCGTGAGTACGTCCATCAGGATTGGCACCGGAACCGGGTGGTCTGTCGCAGGTCCGACACGTGCGGGGTACGCGACCGCGTCGCGGATGAGCTTCCCGCTGCTCTGATCCGTTTCGACGGTGGTGTTTCGGCATGCCATCACCAGCTCTGCGAATGCTGATACAGCATTGGAGGCAGTCGACAAGGAGCTTTGGATTAGACGATCACCGTGCGCAGCGATACCTGACATGTCGTCAGTCGCGCCTCGGAAAGAGCCAGCGAGTGTGCTGAACGTTTGAGTCATAAAGCTGGTTCCGAGGCCAGCATTGAGGCCGAGTTCGCCGATACGGGTCGCACAGTCGTGAATCTGGGTGGCGGCCGAAACCAGCGACGGCGGCTCTACGATCAGTTCTGACATCATCTCCCCCGAATGTTCCGGTCGAAGCTAGCACGCACAACGCAGTCCTGGCGTTTAGCCGTCTTCGACGTCGTTCACACTAGTGGTGACCAGTGGGTTCGCGGGGGAACGATCCACATGCAGCGGCAGGATCGCGGGCACAGGCGCCCCACAAACCCACCCCTTTTCCGTAAATCCGCCCCGTTAGCCGGAATTTCTCAACCTGTCTGAGACAGGACTTGGTTGGTTGTTCTTCGGTGGTTGATCCCGACGATGGTCGGGATCTCCGGGGCCCGGGGTGGGCGGCGGAAGCGTTGCGGGTGGGCCAGGTATATG
>NZ_MKKG01000038.1:14434-16240 GCF_001942325.1 Gordonia sp. CNJ-863 | reverse complement strand
CGTCGAAGTGGAATCCGGTGTCGTCGTCGAAGTCGTCGAAGGCGGCGAAGTTGACCGAGGCGTGCTCTTCGAGGATGGCCGCGACGCGGGCGTGGTCGTCGCGAGCCAACGCGTCTCCGAGGGCAGCGATCTGTTGACGACTCATCTGGGTGTGGTCGAGGCCTTGGGGTCCGCCGAAGTCGAAGGATTTGGCCATGCGGTAGTCGTAGTTGCCGCCGTCGGTGCGGGCGTGGACGTCGGCGGTGAAGTGGATGGTCGGTCGCATCCGGGAGACGTCGACGCCGCTGTCGACGAGGCGTTGGGCGACCTGTGCGTCGACGAGGCGGCCTTGAGCGTCGGGCCGCAGGCTCTTGGTGCGCCCGGCCCGCCAGTCGTAGACGGCACTTGGTGAGCGGCCGAGTTGTCGTGCGGCTCCGTCAACCCCGCCCATGCGGGTGATCTCGGCGCGGCGAGCGACGAGGTCGGCGGTGCGGTCATCGGGGATGCGGCCCTGTTGTTTCCAGCGGCGGAAGGTGCGCCGCGAGGGTGGGCGGCGGCCGGCGTCCTGGGCGGCTTTACAGGCGGCGTCGTAGCCGATAGTGCCGAGGTGATCGGTGGGGGTGCGCTCACCCACCAGACCGGCATCGGCGCGCGCGAGATCAGCCGCGGTGCCGGCTGCGACGGAGACCTGCCGGCCGGCGGCCGCGGTGGTGGTGGCGGTGGGTTCGTCGCGGCGTTCGCGACGGCGCGGCCGGAACTGGGCCATCAGCTCACCACCTCACTGGTGATCACTGAGTCGTGGTCAGGGATGGAATCACTTGCGGCAGTGCCGTCGTCGTCTGGTTGCCCAGAGGCCGTGTAGGCGGTGTTGATGGCTTTGCGCACCTCGGTGGGTGTGGTAGCCGTCAGCAACGCAAGGATGACGTCGTCATCGAGAGGGCGCCGCTTCTCGACCACGAATTTGCCGAGGTAGGTCAGTTCGTCGGCGAGCTCCACGCCTGCGGGTGCGAGGTAGGTCCAAGCGTCGGTGAGGCCTTTGATGGGCCAAATGTTGTGTTCGCGTGCGAGTTTCATGGCTTTGGCGCGGGAGCGGTGGCGGGCGTGAGCCTTGATGGCCGCAGCCCAGATCGGCTGGTAGTGGTGGCGCATGTGGGAGTCCCAGTTGCGGTCACCGGCGATGCGTCCGAGGTAGCCCTTGTAGATGTCGGTGACCATCGACTTGAGGATCGGGTCATCGGCCTCCACGGCAGCTTTGCGGGCGGCAGCGAGCAGTTCCTTCCACCGCTTGAGCACTTGCCCTTGGTCGGTGGTGGTCCAGGCCTCGGTGATCGCCAGATCCGCGATGTCGAGGCCCGCTCCCCCATCCGGGATGGGCGCGGTCAGGCTGATGATCGTTTCGGTGGTCACCCAGGTCGTCACGGGCCGGTCGGTGCGCATCCGCGGGTGCGGCAGGGGCAGCTTGTCCGGCAGGGCGAGGGTGTCGGCGGCCGGCAGCGTGATCTGCCAAACCCCGAACGGCAGAGGGCTACTGGTGTGGGCGAGTTCCTCAGCGCCGGTGCTGTGGTGAACGAGTTCGCCGTACCCGAGGTTGATCATGCCGGCACTGGCCAGATACGAGGCGCGTTGGTCGATGGTTACCAGCTCATCGGCGGCGTCGAGTTCCTCGGTGTCGATCCAGCCACGCGACCACACGATGACCGGTTCGAGTTCATCGGCATCCTGAATATCTATTGGCGGCAACGGAACTGGCGCATCGACAATGATTCCGCGACCGGTCTTGCGGCGATCCCGAAAGACCCGGTCGAGGATCACCGCCCCGGTACGTGC
>NZ_MKKG01000038.1:0-14286 GCF_001942325.1 Gordonia sp. CNJ-863 | reverse complement strand
CCAGATTGTCGACATGCCAGCACAACCGGCGGGCCAGTTCCCGGGCGGTGTCCATCTCGTCCTCGAAATCGATGAGCGTGCCCGCGGTTTCAGAGCCAAGGATGCCCATGCGGTCGTGGTTAATGCGCGCGGTCCACGCCCACCCCTCGAGGATCACATCGACCATCAGCTTGCGGTTCCCGGCCGTATGGGACAGATGCAGGCGATAGCCGATCTCCTCCCCCGGCTGGTACAGATGCCACCCGTCCTCACCCTGGGGTGCCAGAAAGGGGCCGAGCAGCTCGCGGGTGGCGTCATCGAGACGAGCGATCACGTCGGTCTTCATCCGGCCCTCACGCAACTCCTCATCGGAGTAGTCCGCCTCGTCACCCGGATCGACATCGTCCGGGCCCCAGCCGAGCTGAGCACACGCGGCGTCGATCACCCACACCTGCGCCGGCAACCCCGCCGGGGACAACGGCTGACGCTTCTGACGCCACTCCAACACCTTGAGGAGCTTGTCAACCGAATCAACCGGCTTGTCCACCAACACGATCCCCGACGGGGACAGCACCTTGCCCGACGTGACGATCATCGCGTGATCATCAGCGGTCCGTGTCGGTGTCATTGCGATCCCCTCTCGTGCATGAGGTCTGTGCGGAGCAGATTTGCTGTAGTTATTGCGTCCGATTGTTTTGTCACAGTGACATCATCTACGTGCGTCGACCCTTGGGAAGCGGCTCGTAGTCCGGGGTAATCGGGCGCCCCTTGTTGTAGTCGCGAGCTACGACAGTCAGCTGAGCGTCGATCGCTTCCCTCAGGAATTCCGCGGCCGAATAGCGCCGTCCTGTTGTTCTCTCGATCAGACGAACCGCAGCTCTGATGAGCGCTTGTCTTTCGTTGTCGAGGTTGGTCGAGCTGGGCCGGCCGCCAGATGGGCGCGGGGACATCATCAGGCGACCGCGACCTCAGGCGCGAACAGCCCGAGCTGTTGCAGATGGGTGACGACGTCACGGTAGTCCTCGGTGACATCCTTGCCGCGGTAGCCGTAGAGCGGGACTGGCACGAAGTTGGTGTAGGCCTCGTCGACCACCGCCGTCCGCCGGGTCGATGGAGTCACCTGTTGCCCGAACGCTTCACGGAGCCCTTCGAGCTGTTCCTGGTAAACGTCGCCGCGACTAGGGACCGCGCACGGCACGATCGCCAGCAATGGGATGTTCTCTTTGTAGAGCTTGCGCATTCCGTCCAACTCCCCCAGCAAGGCCGGTAGTCCTTCGACCTCCTTGCCGGACGGTTTGACGCAGGTGATGAGGCCTCGCGAACCCGGCTGCTCGTTGCCGTTGGCAGCGGTAGCCAAGAGGCCTGCGGTCACCAGAACGTTGAGCGATCCGGGGCAGTCGATGAGGGTGACGTCGACGGCTGCGGCGGCGGCCACCGCGTCCTGGAGGTACAGCACCGATCCCGGAACGCTCGCCAGTTCGACAACAAGAGAGTCCAGCGTGGAACGGATCGCCGGCACAACGGTGACACCGCTGATCGTCGAGTCGTCGGGGTAGACAGGTTCACCGGTTTCCGGACCAACGTGCGAGCTTCGCCGGGCGGGCCGTTCGGCGTCGGCGATCGTCGCATTCGCTCGAAGCACGTCCGCCACGGTGGCGCCAGAGGCGTTTGGATGACCGAGCCATGTGCTGGCGTTGGCCTGCGGGTCGAGATCGATCACTCGGACCGTGAGGCCCTGCTGCGCGAGGATGACGGCGAGGCTGACCACGGTGGTGGTCTTTCCGGCACTTCCGGAGTTGTTGGCTACTGCGTAGATGCCCATGAAGATCCAGTTTCCTTTTCGTAAGTCGGAGATGGTTGCTGGTTATGCACGCTGCATTACCGGTCGGGGTGTGCGGTGTTATGCACGCTGCATAACCAAGGTCTGTTGGCGCTCCCATGCGGTCGGTAGGTAGCCGACTCGTTCATGCAGGATGTCGAGGTAGGTGGCACCGGCTGTACCCCACTGGCCTTGACGGGTCACCAGGTCTTCGAACCCCGCCAAGACTCGACGCCAGACAGCAGCGGCTTGCTGCTTGTCCCCGCTCTCGTCGGTGTGGTTCCACTCCTCGGCGGCGGCGATGACGGCAGGGTGCTGGAAGTCGACGCCGAGGAGGACCGCGGCGATCAGCGTCTCACCTAGACGGCCCTTGCCCGGGACTGTCTGGGCTGCGCGCGCACACGCCTCCCGGCGCAAGTCGGGAGAATCCGTCTTCACCGGATTCGGTCGAACTTCCGCAGGTGCCTGTTCTGGGTCCTCTGCCCGATCCTCGTGATCCCCGTGAGGCGCCGCCGGCGCTGGGTCCTCCACTGCGGACTCGATGTCGGAGGCAGCGGCCTGGTCCGGAGAAGGCTGCACGGATGTTGGCGAGTCCTGTGGATCGCTGAGAGTCGCGGCCGGGACTGGCTCCGGCGAGGGGGTCTCGGCGACTGGAACGACGGGCGCAATGGTCCGGGTGTAGTAGACGAGCGCGCCGGTGGTGTCGTCGATGGCGGCGACCGCTTCCTTGGCGTCTGCCGGGTCGTCGATCTGGTGTGCGAGATAGTTCTCTCCGAACATCTCCCGCGGGTTGGCAATGATCTCGATGCCGTCCTTCTCCGCGCGGCGTCGGGACTCGCGTTCGGTGAGGACGCGTTCAGCGGCGCGCGTCGGACTGGTGTTGCGGTCGAGAATGAGACGAAGGGCCGCCAGCTGATCGTTCTCGCGGTCGACGCTGTTCTGGTCGGCGTGTTTGGTCTTCTGCCAACGTCGCGGAGGTCCGTAGGGCAGTGTGCCGGCGAGAGCAACCGCTCCGGCAACCGAGAGTCGTTCCTGCTCGAGTTCCGCGACAGCTTCCTTGGTTAGCAGGAGGAGGGCCAGGCGCCGCGACACAGTGGCTTGGTCGACGCCAAGCCGTTCAGCGATCGCGGACTGGGAGAGTCGGAGATCCTCGCTGTAGCGCGCGAACAGCTCAGCCTCAGCCATCGGCGAGAGGTCCTGGCGGCCGAGGTTCTCCGATGCCATGTAGTCGAGATCGCCATCGTTTTCCATCGCCGAGTCGTCGACCACCACTGGCATGGTGGAGACGCCCGCCGAGAGCGCCGCGGCGCGGCGACGATGGCCGTAGATCAGAACGTGAGTTCCGGCCGTGGGGAGGCTGTCCGCGAGCGTTGGTCGAGCTGCGATAAACGCTGCACGTGAGACTGCCAGTCCGGGCAACAGGACGCCGTTCGCCTTGACGTTGCGGACAAGGACTTCCCATTCAGGGTCGTCGTCGACTGGCTTGGATCGGGCGGGATCGTTGAACGGGTGTGGGATGAGCGACCCGGCGTCGACGTGACGGATGCGGTGCCCGGCCGTCTGGACGGCCGCAGCGAGGCCGCCGACTACTCCGCCGGTGACGTTGGCATCCGAGGTGTTGTCGGGAATTGAGGGGCTGTCGGTTCCGCCGGCCAGATTGGCGAACCGACTCACCGTCTTCTGCTTCTTGGGGGCGGGCGGCTTGCCAGCCATAAGGCACTCCTTCGTTTCGGGACCGAACCGAATACATGTATTACATGTATTCAAGCGAGGTGGCGGACAGAAGTCAACAGGGGACACGCGCTAGTTGCTTGGAAATCTGGACGATTCGTTGATCGATATCGCTGATCGACATCTAGGCCGTGAAGCGAGAGGGGTAGGGGTCTAGAGAGTTGCCGCTTCCGGGTTATGCACGCTGCATAACGCGCAACGCTGACTCGGTGGGACTTACCGGGCGATCTTCTCATGAGCTGGGCGCGTGGGACTGGGTTATGCAGCGTGCATATCCCAGTCCCACGGCCTCATCCGTTATGCGGCGTGCATAACCGACACCGAGGATCACGCGGCGGATGCCGACTGGGCCAGCAGCTTAATGCGATCTGGGCGGAACCCGGACCAGTGTTCTTCGCCGGCTACGACGACGGGGGCCTGGTGGTAACCCAGTTTCATCACGAGATCTCGCGCCACCGAGTCATCGGAGATGTCGACGATCTCGTAGGCGAGGCCTTGCTTCTCGAGGGCCTTGTAGGTGGCGTTGCATTGGACGCAAGCGGGCTTGGTGTAGACGGTGATGTGCATGTGAGGCTCCTAGTTTCGAGCGATCGGTTCTGAGTTCCAGTCGGGCGGGGGAGGGCGGTAGCTAGTCGTTGGCGCCTCCTCCTGGTGTTCTGCTCCAGCCGCAAGCTGCGGCAGCAGCCGCATAGGCGCGGGCCCGGCCGGCGCCGTTGGCTGCGGGCTGTAGATCGTCCGCTGCGGTCTGCGGCGTGGCCGTAGGCGAAGGGGTCGGACTCGCTGGAATCCAATCGAGTTGGGTGAGGCGCCACCTCAGGTAGGCCGCTGGGTTGTCAACCTGATTGGGCCAGCTCAGATGTGCGGCCCGACCGTGATGGTTGAGTCGTGCGACGACCGCTGGAGCCGTCCATGCCGCGGGGTCGATGCCTAGGTCGTCGAGGACGTCGCAGATGCGGCCGAGGTGGTTCTGCCGCTGGTAGAAGCCGTCTTGGCGCCAGGGGAGAGGGACGACGTCCCGGGGAGAGGCGAGAGCGTCACTGACGGGATCGAGCCCGCGGCAGCGGGCAACGATCCCTGCTGCGAGCTTCTGAAGTGCAAGGGTGCGGGTGCGGTGGTGTCTTTTCGCAGGTGATGACTGTTTTTCTTCTGAAGAAGTAGAACTCTTAAAAAGAGAAAGAGTTCTACTTACACCCTGACGGGATAGGGGTGCGCACCCTCGCGGTGCTCGGTTGCCTCTCCGGGAACGCTTCGAAGGGCTGTTGGTGCGCCGCGTGGTCGATGCTGCTGCGACCGCTTCCGGTGTCATCGTGAGTGCGATCTCAGAGGCAACTCCACGTTGTGTGCCGCCATGGTGTGCTCGAGCGGCCATGATCTCCGTCGCCGTGAGGTGTCGCCCATAGGCGATATCGGCGAGTAATCCCAGGGTGCGAAGTACCCTGCGCCCGTTCCTAACTCGGTCGACGGACAGTCCGGATCTGGTGGCAAGGGTCTGCAACGACGCCATCATGTATCGACCGGTGCGGGTCTCGGCGTAGTGTGCGTGGGCCTTGGCAGTGGCCAGAACTGTGTCCACGGATACGCGGTGATGTTGTCGGCGTGCTGCCACTCCAGCTTCCGTGGTCACCAACCGTGTGACAGCGGTCAGCCACGCCTCTCTGCTCGTCCAGCAGGGAACCTGGGCCCGGGGCCGGCCGTCGGCGGCACGGTCGGGGAGAGGGCGGTGCCACGTACGTCGGCCCCGCTGCTCGGCATTGAGTTCGGCGACCGCAGCACTGCGCTGATCGTCGACCACAGCGAGCAACCGGCATGTCACCGCAAACACCAGCGATAGGCGTGCAGTGAAACACAGCGGTCGCAACAGTGATTCTAGAGCGCTGCCGAACGCCGACGTATCATGCGCGCCAAAGGTTTCCGTTGTCCGAACCGGAGTCAGTGGCTGGGTCATGATCGCGGTCATCGCGAACCGTCCGATTGCGCCGGCAGCCGCCCCACCACGAGATGTCCGTCAACACCGTGGCGCCACAGATCGGCGGCGTCGCGGGCAACGAGATCCAGGACAGCGTCGATCACCACTGCCGGCTGTTCGTCGACGGCCGCGATGAGCTGAGCCAGGCTCAGCGTGCAGCAACGCGCGAGGATGTCGGCAATCGCACACTCGGCGCGCGTAATCGCCGAAGTCGTGGTGTATGCGCCCGCGTCTGGCAACGCTGACCAGCCCCCACCAACTGCCGATCTCGAGGAGGCAGTGGATAGAGCGTTGTGGTCAACAGTGTCAGGGGCGCAGGCCCCGACACTCACCGGATCGGTGGTCGGAGCGGTCCCACGCCAGCATCAGCCAACGCCGCAACAAGTGTTACGACCTGGGCTGATGTCAGCGTGAGATGGGTGAGTGGTGCGACACGACGTAGATAGTTGCCCGTGTCGAGGGTGTGCTTTACCATCAGAAGTGCCTGAGGCGGCAATTCCTTCCTGTTTGGGAGGCTTCCGGGGTCTAGCGGCTAACTAGATTCCGAACCAGTTCTCGGGGTGAAGCGAAGCGGCTAACTTCGCTCCCCACTCGAAAATCCGTGTACTCCCCTTCGGGGGGACCGGTGTCTCCGTCACTGTGTAGTTATTTCTCTGCTGGCGTCTCACGGCGGCTCGCGTTCAGCCCCGCTACGGGCAAAACGATTGCTACGCAAGACATTCGCGTGCTGCTCGCTACCTGACGTCGACCTCCTCACCTGGCGTAGACATAGGTCCAAGCGTGATCGTTTCACGACCGTGACCTTGGCTGATGGAGGCGCGCCACGGGTTGCCAACCTCGGAAAAGATGAAGAGATCACGCGGCGGCTCCGGGGGGTGGGGTTGCCGGAAGCTCGGCCGTCACGCCTTGGCGGACGCCGCCGCAGGTACGCCGTAAGTGCGTGGGCGGGGATGCGTTCACCGTTATCGTCGTAGGCGCCGGCCGCCCAGATCAGTCCGCGTGGCGAGACACCGCTATCGGCAAGGTCCTGCCGACAGGATTGCAGGGCCGGACAACGCAGGCACGCCATCAACGACTGTTGTGCGGCAGTGGGGGAGTGGACAAGGACGTCGAGGTCCCAGTGCTCGGGCCGCCGAGTGCACGGTGTCGGCTGATCGGTAACCATCAGCTGGCCTTCGAACCGGCGGTGGCTGATGTGGCCACGATGGCGCTATCCCGGACTCGGGTGTTGATGCCACCCCAAACGCCGAAACGCACATCAGCGTCGGCAGCCCACTGTGCGCAGGCGGTCTTTACCGGACAGGTCTGGCATACGAGTTTGGCGGCCGCGGCCGACTGGCCGTGATTGGGGAAGAAGATGTCGGGGTCGGTTTGCGAACAGATCGCATCGCCAATCCAGTCACGCGGGGAGGGATTGGTGTCGAGGATTTCCGCTGCAAGGTCAGCCCACCCTCCGACGCGACGATCGTTGGCGTTCATGCCACTACCGCCTCGTCTGAGGTGGCGATGAATCGTGCCGCCGCGACCGTCGCTGCACCTTCGGCCCACGCCAAGGATGCTGCCAGTGTGGAGCCATCTCCGACCATCACAGTTCTGCCCTCAGGCCGGACGGCGACATAGCTGCCAGGAAAGAAGAAGTAGAGATACCCCGGGTCGCCCCAGACGGGGGTTGCCGGCGCGGGTAGCACCACCACATCCGTCTGGCCGCAGCCTGGATCGGTCTCACGGAAGCCGGCCCACCAGGCAGCAGCCAGCAATGCCACTCCAGTGGCGTACGCACTATCTGCGGACAAATCCTGCCCCCGAGGAGTGTGCACGGTGCCCGCTGCCGCGAGAACCATGTGTGGGAACTCCGCGACGGTGAGTGGGGTGGGCCAATCGAGCGTTTCTGGCTGTGGTGTTGGTGCTGCAACTGAGAACACGGCCAACGACGTGGCAACGCCGCTGAGTGTGTGCTGGGTCATGTGATCGGCCCCCAAGGTGTGATCGAACCGGTTCGATGTTGTGGCCGTTTCAGATGCAAGTCCCCAGGTGGAGCGCGTAAAGTCGCGAACGTCCGTCTGGTGGCAGCAATAAGCGGCCTGTCGGATTTCATGAAGAGGCTTGCGGCTGCCGAGGGACCGGACGCCAATCTCAGCCCTCGGTGGTCGCGAGTTTGCTCGAATACCTGGTGCTTTCTTCCTTTCGTCTGGAGTGAACGTCTTGCGCTAGTGTCGCTTAACTAGTACGTAGTCGTAGCACATCTTGAACGAAGTCTAGGGGCGGTACGGCACAGTGTCTATACGTGACGGGATTTACGGTGCTGGCGACAACGTGAGTCGGCGGGTTATGCGGGGCTTTAACCCGGACGCGCTGCGCGCTGCGCGAGGTGAGATGTCTGTCAAGACCCTCGCGCGTCTCGCTCGTGTTGGCAGGAGCACAGTGCATCACTGGGAGAACGGGTCGACGGTTCCGCAGATCGATGTCCTGCGAAAGGTGTGTGCGCTTCTCGGCGTGCCGATCGCTCAAATCGTGCAGGTTGATCCTGCGACGGCATACCCGGCCGATCTGCGGGTGCTGGCTGGCCTTACGCAGCCTGAACTGGGTCAGAAGGCGGGGCTTTCGACTGCGACAGTGGGCTACGTAGAACGAGGAGAAGTGGAGCTGACAGCTTCCACTCTGGCGGCGCTCTGCTCGGCTCTCAATGTGCCGGAACAGACCTATCAGGCTGCGTTTGAGCGTGCTCGAATGCGGCCGGCGGACGACGATCTGAGTTGAGCTCGCGCTGAGAATCAGTACCCGAAAGGGATGCGAATGTCCCACGGGCGTCCTCGCATAGCAGGACGCCAGAATCCCGGCTCCCGGCGTTGGGCGGGCCGCCACCAGGCGAGGCGTACCTGCAACAGTGCTTGTGTGCGGTGATCGTGACAACGAAAAAACCTCCCCGGATGCTTGGACTATGCGACAAGTCAGTTAAGTAAGCCCCCCGGATTCCGGGTTGCTCAGGAACTGCTCTCTGTGTCGCGACCAGACCCGAATGGTGCGTCAGGGTCGGGGAAATTCCACCGTGGAGGTGCGCGTTGTAGATGGGATCGTAACACCAGAGCAACGGCTTGCAATAGTCCGCTCGGGCCTGAGTGTTGCGCGGCCCCTGTGGTTACGAGGCCATGGCTTCTTTGGACAGTGGCTCGACCGTGAGGAAGCCGAGGCCGTCCTCGCCGTGTTTATCGGGTGTGATGGTGAACTGGGCCACGTACCACACATCGGTAGGGCCACCAGCGAATCTGATCCGAGCGCGATACGTAGCTCGCTCCTGTTGGCGAGTGACGAGTGCCAGCTGCGCTGCCGCGATCGTTTCCTGCTCGTCCTCATGGAAGATGGGGCTATCAGTCAGCCATGCGCTGAGTGGTGGTGGAGGTGTCCGTAGCCAGTCGGTGACCAGTCCGGTAGCGAAATCGATTCGCCCTAGGCCGGATTCACGTTCTTCGAGGTTGGCTACTACCCGGGCGGTGTGTCTGTTGAAGGCGAGGAATTCGGCGGGTTCGACATCGTTGATGTCGTGCACGACGCCGCGTAGAGCCCACCGCGAGGGCAGGCGGACCGCACGCATGGTCATGTAGCAGCGGTAGCGCAGCTGGTCGTCGCTGTCGCGTGCATGCCGGACAGTGAGTGCGGAGTCGAACTTCGCTCCGTTTTCCAGTCGCCCAGCTTTCATGTCGCGGACGAAAGGTCCGATTTCGGACTCGCGGGGAAAGTCGTAGAAGTACTGGAAGACCTCGGGTGCAACCCGAGTGACGTCTTGGGTAGGGCCGTCGATTCCGAGGATGTCGCGTTCGATGTTCGGGCCCTCGTGAATCTGCGCGAGATCGAGCTCCTCGTCGTAGACGAACTCGAACCCTCCGACAAGGCGGCGAGGGGGCGGAGTGCTGTCGGCATCGTCGCCGATCCAGAGCTGCACGGCGAACACCACCCCGTTGGGCCCGAACACGGGTTCGGCGATGATCGCTACGTGTGAGATGACCGCCGACTCCGGCTTGCCGGTCGTATGACCGTGTCGAGGGCCTTGAGTATCCAGGCGAGGACGGTGTAGTCACCGCGGGGCACTTCGTGCCGCAGTCTGTCGACGGATGTGTATGGAGACCTCTTGCCACCTTTGAAGACCACCGAGGCATCAACCTCGTCCTGGGCTCCGGTTCCCATCGTCTCGACAACAATCCAGTGCGACATTCAAACCCCCTTGCTCACTAGTTCTAAGTGGCGTCATGCACGATACTGAACCGGTGGTTAACCGGATACGGACAGGTTGGTCCTCGGCTGAGCTACCGCAAGTGCTCAGAGGCCGCTAGGTGCTCGTACTGTCCACGGTCGTGGGAGCAGATGACGAGGTGTCCCTGATCAGCTGCGATACGCAGAGCCGCATGGTTGCGGGTCAGGGTACTGGGGTCCATCGCCAGCATTCTCTCGACCCGGTCCATGGACGGATCGGCCGTTGACGTGAGTGCGGTGTGGTGCAAAAAGGCGTCTCCTGCGTGGATGAGCCATCGATCCCTGCGGTGTGGGTCGCGGATCGCGATGGCGGCGTGCCCGGCTGTGTGACCGGGCAGAGGGATTAAGACCAGGTCGCCGGCCTCGGTGAGCGGGTGGCCGTGGAAGTTCATGACGGGGACCGCCTCAGTCGGGGCATACGTGTGCGCACGAGCGGTGATCGCTGTGAGGTGGTGCGGGCGGTAGCGGATGCGGCCGCGAATGCCTGGCCGGCTCGCGGCGGCGAACAGTTCGGTCACGGTGAGGTGGACGGGGGCGGCGGGAAAGTCGAGGGCGCCGCTGATGTGGTCGTAGTCGAGGTGGGTAGCGACGATGCCCGCGACGTCGCTTGCGGCGAAGCCGAGGCCGGCGAGTTGCTGGATGGCGGTATCAGCACTTCTCAAGCGGGGGCGTACCGCGCGTAGTGCCTGTCCAAGACCTCGGATGGGGTGGGCGACGTCCTGTTGTCCGAGGCCGACGTCGACCAGGACCAGCCCGTGATCGAACTCAATGGCAAGTATGTGGGTCACGCATTCGGGAATGCCCACAGGTGTGAAGGTGCCGCAGTTGAGGTGGTGAACATGACGAACCGATCCGATCTGGGGAAGCACCGTGAAACCCATCCTTGGGGAGAAGAGCTGACGTGAACGACCTCACAGCAGAGGCGCATTATCTGCTGGTGGATGCGTGCGTGCCGAGTGCGGACAAGGAGGGATCAGCCAGTTCAGCGAGCGTGCCGGCGGGCTGGTCATCCGATCGGAGCTGGGCGAGGTAACCGTGAAGTGCCGCGACGCGCGCGATCTGAGTCTCGAGGTCACGCATGTGGGGGGCAGGGGTGCCGATGAGGCTGACGACAGTGCGGGCGCTGCGCAGCAAGGCATCGCCCATGTCGCTCAAGATCGCATCGAGGTCACGGTGCGCTTGATCTCGATCAGCATCCGTCGGCCACCCATCCTGGGCGACAATCTGGTCGGCGACAGATCCCGCTGCCTCCATCGCTGCCCAACACCGTAAAGCGTGTTGAAGATCGAGGGTCGGCAGCCAGCTGCCGCGCCAGGCGTTGCGCCAGGCCCTGCATACTGCTGCGTCGGACGCGCCCGTACCTAGCGCAGCTGCTGCAACCTTGGCTGCTTTGTGCGGCGGTGTCGTGGGCGGCATACCGCTAGACCACTGGGTTTCGAGCGAAAGTACTTCGGTGCGCACGGCTTCCACGAGTGCTTCGGAACGGATGCTCTCCGCGAGAGTAGACATGAAAACCACCTTGATGACGAGACGGGGTAGACAGCCGCGGCATGTGAGCCCTCACAGATGTGAGGTCAGATGCACGCGACATCGTGGTCGTCATCCAGTACCGAATACCGCATCAAGGCCCGGAGAAGAACCCACGATAGCACGCGCAATTTAACGAGGGGTGTGCCTGTCTATCCGGTTTCTGCGCCCGACTTTGGTCTGCACTCAGGCCAGTTGTCCAGTTCGCATCGAGTCACCACATCTGCCCAACGGCCGGACATGTGTCGGTTGAGCGCTGCTATCGTCGCAGCCGGAATGCCGGTGGCGGAGGCCATTCGGTCGAGATCGGCTCGACGCCAGGTCCTTCGGCCCTTACGAGCGCCGCTCACAATCGCCACGAACACCTCAGGATCGACCGCGGAAGCCTCGAAGAACTTGTCTGCGCGAACGCCCACACCCACTGAGGTGAGTACCGGCCGCCACACTGTGTTCACGGTGTGGGCCAGCGCCCAGGACCGCTGACTGTCGTCGAGCAACGGCTCCAGCATGTAGTCGATCGGAGTTGTGGCGTCGATCCTCGGCGGGGGACCCGTCAGATCCACGCTGCTAGCACGAGCGATCACAAGGTCACACCGCGCCCGCTCGGCAGAACGTGCATCGTCCCTGCCAGGGACTCTCGTCCGAGATTTCGCAAACTCGCGCAGCCACTTCACAAACACGCTGACTCCCTCAGTCGTTGTGTGCTGTCCCACACGCTGCATCTCACACGCTTCTGTCGAGAGCGCAGTATAGAAGACGCGCAAAAATGGTCGCGATTGAACCTGGTGGCGAATCCGAATCGCTATTTATGCAGCATTCTTGGTCGCTCCCGCCCAATATCTGTTGCCGCTGCCGTCCCAGAGAGCCAGCGCGATAGCGCACCTCACTCGATGTCACCAAACCGCAGTTTGCGCCCACGTTTCCAAGCCGAGGTGATCTGGTTTTCGGTGACGTCATACGCTCCGGCGAGCGCCGAGCGGATGTGCTCAGGGATGGGGGAGACATAGGTCTCTGCGTTGTACAGCGGGGTGGTCCCAATCCCGGCCTTGCTTGCTGCATCTTCCCCCCGCAGGCCCCGCCATTGCCGCAACTGGCGCAACGTGGGCTGGTTGCGTGGGGTGTTCGTCAGGTCAGCGGGATGGATACCGAGAGCCTCGGCCAGGCGCACCGCATTGACCTCAGTAGGCACGCTGCGGCCGACTTCCCAGCTCCGAGCGGTACCGAGAGTCACCTGGCACCGCACAGCAATATCGGCGCGGGTCAAACCTGATCGTTCGCGGAGCAGCTTCAGTCGCGCCGGCTCAAAGTCTTCCAAACCGCCAGTGGACATAAGCGAACGATATAAGACACCACTCAGTGCACCGAGCATCACCGCTCCCGATCTCGACCAGTTGTCATCCCCAGCCGACCTCAGACGTCGATCACTACCCGGCCGAAAATCACGTCTATGCGAAGAGGTCGAGCTGTTGTCCTGCGTATCCGTCGGTGTGGCAGGCGCATTCGCAGGTGTAGTGGTCGGCGAGGTCGACGATGCGGGCCGAGGTGTTGTCGGTCTGACGCGACCACCCTGGCCGGAACGTGGCGACGTATCCGCGTGGGCCGTGTCGGCGACGTGCAGCGGCGTGGCGCACAGCCACGTAACCCGGCGGCCGTTCTCGGCCGTGCCAGCAGCCCACGTGGGTGTTCTTGGCGCAGGCCGGCGAGAGCGCCGGCGGCTGGGTGCAGGGCAAAGTGGTGAACCACTCGGCGCGCGCCGCCTCGAGTTCGGCCTGGGCGTGTAGATCGATGGCTTCCAGCGCGATCGCGGTGAGGGCGGTCTGGTTGCGGGTGCGGGTTGCCCATGCGTGCTGTGCGCGCTCGCGCAGTTCGGCGGGCAGCGCGTCGGCCCACCGGCCCAGACGCGCCAGGGTGATTGACACTTCGCGGTGCGGCGGGTCGAACCGCAGGCGTGAGGGTTCCCCGGCCTGGGGGCCGGTGGTGAAACGGCCGGTCACCTCGTAATGCGCCCAAGTGCCGGTGAACCGTTGACCGGTTACCTCGTAGTTGCGGCCGAACCCTCCCCCGCTTCTGCGTGACTCGCGTAGCCGGCGGCACTCCTCGCTCGGGTTGGCGATGACCGGGGCAATGATGTGGACCCACTCCCGCAACAGGTCTCGCTCATCGGCTGACAGCCTGGCAGTCACCGAGCACTCCTGACGGCTGCCGGTCGGGAGGCGGTGGCCGCCGCCTGCGGGTCGTCGTCACTGATGGCCGCCGGATTGATCGCGGTGTCGGCGTCGAAGCCAGACACGGTGCGGTCGTGGGCTTTCCCGGCCGGGCAGGTGGCCATGTGCAGACGTCGGCCGGTGTCGGGCAGGACGCGGTCGACGAAGCATCGGTGGTCGCAGTAGCGGCAGTAGGCGCCGGGCATGGTCAGTCACTCCTTGTGGTGGGTGTCGGGGCCTGTGGTTGGTTCCCAGGAGCCGGCGTCTTGGTAGTCGCTGTCGTCGAGGTCCCACCATTGGTCGGTGTGGGGGTCGAAGACGGTGTCGTGGTGGCAGTCCGGGCAGCGGTGCACGACCAGCCGGGCGTGAATGTGGCGGTCGTGTAGGCGGCTTCGGCCGATGGGGATGACGTTGGGGCCGTAGGCGATGGTGCGGGTGCCGTGGCAGGTGAGCGGTCTGGTCGCCGAACCACAGTTGTCGCATCCCTGTGTGCGTGGTGGCGGACAGATGGTCATCGCGGGTATCGGTTGCCAGGGTGACCAGTCGACCGGGTCGCCGTCCCAGCGTGGCGGTAAGTCGTGGGCGCGCAGGTTCAGGCTCAACTGGGTCACCGTCGATCACCGTCCCGCACTGTGTGGCTGTGGTGGCTCAGCTCGAGGTAGTAGGCGCAGTCCTCGCAGAACCCGGTGTCGGGGTCGAGGCAACAGCGTTCACAGTGTCGGTCCTCGCGGTGGCAGTCACAGTCACAATCGACGCCCAGTTGGGTAGGCGCAGTGGCGGTCAGGGTCATGCTCATGGTGTCCTCCCTAGGAGTC
>NZ_MKKG01000037.1:0-17975 GCF_001942325.1 Gordonia sp. CNJ-863 | reverse complement strand
CCGGGCCTGCCGGCCACCGGCGGCGGGCGGCAGGCCCGCGAGGGCCGGGTCGTCCCGGATCGGGCAGGTCGCGTCCGCGGGGCGGGGAGGGAGCGCTGATCGGCGCACTCGGTACGCGCTCCCAGGGCGCGGTGCCGTGGGATCCACCGGTGGGAGCCGGGCCCGAAGAACCGGGGCCGGTCGGACCGGGCCGGGCGGGTTCGGGGTCGCGGGGCTTCGCGTCGTCGGACATCGACCACAGCTCGCGTGCCCGCTCGGACGCGCCACCGAGGGAAGTGGGCGTGTTCGGAGAGCGCTCGTCGTCTGAGGTCACGTGTTCAAATTACCTGTGGATGCCGCCGGCGCCCGGATCGACCGTCGGCGGTGTCGTCACGAGGCCTGTGATTCTGTGCTCTCCGCGAGGGCCTCACGGACCTCTTCGACGCGGGGAACGGTCGGCGAGACCGGCGGCGGATCCTGGCGTGCACGACGCAGGATGACAGCGCCGACACCGGCGGTGAGCGCCGCTGCGAGCACAGCCAACGCGGCGACGAGGTAGTTCTTCGGCATGTCGACCAGAGTGCCAGCCCGGCGCCCGCCGATGCCACCTCCGGCGATGTGACCCTGCGCGCGCATGTGCGGTCGAGAGCCACGTCTTGACCATCGAAAACGGCACAAGTGGTTGGATGGAGGGGTGACCACTCAGAAAACCTCCGCAGTCATCCACACCAACCGCGGCGCCATCAAGGTCGACCTGTTCCCGAACCACGCGCCCAAGACCGTCGAGAACTTCGTCGGCCTGGCCGACGGAAGCAAGGATTACAGCAAGCCGAACGCATCCGGCGGCAACTCCGGCCCGTTCTACGACGGCTCGGTCTTCCACCGTGTGATCGCCGGCTTCATGATCCAGGGCGGCGACCCGACCGGCACCGGCATGGGCGGCCCCGGCTACCAGTTCGGTGACGAGTTCCACCCCGAGCTGCAGTTCGACCGTCCGTACCTGCTGGCCATGGCCAACGCCGGCCCGGGCACCAACGGTTCGCAGTTCTTCATCACCGTCGGCCCGACCCCGCACCTCAACCGTCGCCACAGCATCTTCGGCGAGGTCACCGACCCCGAGTCGCAGCAGGTCGTCGACGCCATCGCGACCACGTCGACCGATCGTCAGGATCGTCCGCTCGACGCCGTCGTCATCGAGAAGATCGAGGTCAACTGACTTCTCCGGAACACACCGTCCCGCAACGGGCGGTGTGTTACCGGCATCCCGACCGCCCCACCGGCCTGTCCTGCAGCCGGTGCGGGCGGCCGGCGTGTCCGGACTGCCTTCGACCGGCGTCGGTCGGCCAGCACTGTCTCGAATGTCTTCGGGACAGTGGCGTTCAGAGGGGCTTCCAACAGACGCCGGCCTTCGGTGACCGCGGAGTGCGACGGATGGCGACCACTCGCCTGTCCGCGGGCAAGCCGTACGTCACCTACACCCTGATCGGGATCAACATCCTGATCTTCCTGCTGTGCGCCGTTCAGGCGGGCAGCTTCGGCGACCCCGGGGCCGCCACCATCTTCAGCTCCGGAGATCTCCTCAAGAGCGATGTCGCCGCCGGTGAGTACTGGCGCCTGCTGACGTCCGGCTTCCTGCACTTCAGCGTGATGCACGTGGCCGTCAACATGCTCTCGCTCTACATCCTGGGCCGCGACCTCGAGCTCGCGCTGGGAATGTCCCGCTACCTCGCGGTCTATCTGATCGCACTGTTGGGCGGCAGTGCCGCCGTCATGCTCTTCGAGAACGATCGCGCCCTCACCGCAGGCGCCTCGGGCGCCATCTACGGCCTGATGGGCGCGATGCTGGTGGTCATCCTCAAGGCCCGCGTCTCGCCGGTGCCCGTCCTGTTGATCATCGGGTTCAACGTTGTGCTGTCGTTCTCGCTGCCCGGGATCTCGGTCCTCGGGCACCTCGGTGGACTCGCCTTCGGCGCCGCGGCCACCGCCGCCATCGTCTATCTCCCGGGAATGGTCCTGTCGGAGGGGCGTCGGACCCCGGAGGCGGCCAGCCGGGTCGGCTGGATCGCGCTCGCCGCGCTGGCCGTCGTCGCGCTCGGCCTGGGGGTCGCCGGCGGGATCACCTACGACGGACTGACCTACATCCGCTGACGGGCCAGGCGTCGAGAGCCGGCCCGGTCAGCGGTCATCGTCGACGTGGAATCCCGCTGCGCGGAGTGCGTCGACCACCGACATGAGGTCGGTACCGAGATCCCAGCGGCTGAAGACGAGCAGCCGGGTGTCGTCGCGCGGTCCCGCGGATCCGTCATCCCGACGAAAGGTGTCGGCGTCGTCGTCCAGGACGTCGATCTCGAGCTGTCCCACCCGGCGCCCGACGCGGCGCATCGACAGCAGGCGGATGCGTTCGACGCGGTCGGGTGGGTAGCTGCGTCGTCCGGTCAGACCGCGCACGGTCAGCGTCGCCGGGCGTCCCGCGGAGAGTTCGAGCCGCGGCCGGACCAGAAGCGTGTAGACGCCCAGCGCGACCAGCAGCACGCCGGCGATCCCCATGAGCACTGATCCGGCGGGGTCGTTGGACACCACGACCGCGCCGCCGAGCAGAATCACGCCGCCGATGCAGCCCGCGATGCCCGCACCGACCGGCGTCGACCATGCGTGTGTGGATGAGTCGGCAGAGTTATCCACAGGAGTTACTCACAGTGGGGACTACTTACACACATGTTATTTCCACAGTGTGGATAACTTACACACATGTGTTTTCGCAGCTCAGAGCGTGACACGCGGGAATGATTGTGAATCGGATCAGCGCCACCGCATGGTCATCAACAGGCCGGCCACCATGAGGGAGAACCCGATGAGGAAGTTCCAGGAGTTGAGCTCGGCCATCCAGTGGAGGACCTGACCCTCGGCGCCGTACGCGGTCGGGGTGGCGGCGAGGTAGTAGACGACGAGCCAGGCGAGCCCGAGGAGCATCAGGCCGAGCATCACGCTCACGTAGATGGTGCTGGAAGCTCCGGCCTTGACCTTGACCGGAGTCCTACTCGCGGCGTTGATCGTGTAGTCGGTCTTCTTCCGGACTTTTGACTTCGGCATGACATCCTCTGTTGTGCTGTACCGCAGCAGCGGTCGTACGCGTGCCCGGGAGTCCGAACGTCGTGTGGACGATCGGTCCGGGTTCGGAAACACTCGACTTCTACGGTATCTCACCAGGTCGCTGACCGAGGTACCCGCTTTCGGCGGTAGCCTTTTCTGCGTGAGTCGCATCCTGGTCATCGACAACTACGACAGCTTCGTCTACAACCTGGTCCAATACCTGGGTCAGCTCGGCGTCGAGGCCGTCGTGTGGCGCAACGACGACCCCCGGCTCACCCCGTTCGATGCCGAACATCTGCGTGAGGCGGTCTCGGGATTCGACGGGGTGCTGCTCAGCCCCGGACCCGGAACCCCGCAGCGCGCGGGCGCGACGATGCCGATGGTCGAGGTGGCCGCCGCCGAGGCACTCCCGCTGCTGGGTGTCTGCCTGGGTCATCAGGCGATCGGTGCCGCGTTCGGCGGAACCGTCGACCGCGCACCGGAACTCCTGCACGGCAAGACGTCGCTGGTCTTCCACGACGACAAGGGTGTGCTCGCGGGCCTGCCGGATCCGTTCACCGCGACCCGCTACCACTCGCTGACGGTGCTGCCCGAGACCATCCCGGACGAACTCGTCGTCACCGGACGCACCGAGTCGGGCATCGTCATGGCGATGGCCCACCGCGAGCTGCCGATCCACGGCGTCCAGTTCCACCCGGAGAGCGTCCTGACCCAGGGCGGGCACCGGATGCTCGCCAACTGGCTCAAGACGTGCGGCATCGAGATCGACGAGGCGCGCGTCGCGGCGCTCGAAGCGGAGATGGCCGGCGCGGTCGGCTGAGCGCCGATCCACGTCTGAGGTGCGAGGAGCGCGGCGCTTCGCTCGCACCCCGGGGAGCCGGCGGCCGCTCTAGTTCGGCAGCAGGCTGGCCTGGCCGATGATGATCGTGACCGCGCCGCTCTTGCGCGCCTTCGAGCCCGCCGGCGGTTCCTGTCCGACGACCCGTCCGTTGTCGGGACTGTTCAGCGGCACGTTCCGCGTCTGACGCGTCAGCGTCGACCGTTCCCAGCCGGCCTGTTCCAGGGATGCCTGGGCCTCGGCGGGTGTCTTACCGCGCAGGCTCGGGACGGTGAACAGGTTGCCCCGAGACACCGAGATCTGCACCGTGCTGCCCTGCTCGGCCGTCGAACCGGGACCGGGAGAGGTGGAGAGGACCTCGCCTGCGCGCTGGTCGGAGTCGACCGCCACCTCGTCGACCGTCATGCCGAGCTCTTCGAGGACCGCGCGGGCGCGGTCGGCCGGCATGCCGATGACGTCGCGGACCGTGATCTCCCTGGGGCCGTTGCCCACGTTGAGGACCACCGGTCCGTTGACGGGCACCTCGGTGCCGATCTTCGGCGCGGTCGACACGACCTTGTCCTTCATGTCGACGGTCGAATCCACACGTTCGGTCTTGACGTTGGTGAACCCGAGCACCTTGAGGGCATCCAGGGCTTCGGCCGGAGTCTTGCCGACCAGGTCGGACGGTATCCGGTGCCGTTGCGGACCGGTCGAGATGTACAGCGCGACCTCGGAGCCCTCGGCCGCCAGCACACCCTCGCCGGGCGTCGAGCGGGTTGCGAGACCCGGCCCGACGTCGAGGCTGGGTTCCTCGAGGACACGCACCTCGAAACCGGCTCGTTCGAGGGCCGACTGCGCATCCTCGGAACTCAGTCCGGCGACCGCGGGCACGCTGACGTCGGGATCGGAGCCCGAACTCCACGGAGACCACAGGAAGAGCGTTCCGACCAGCAGCACGACCGCGGCGATCGCGCCGGCCATCAGCCGGCGGGACCGCCGACGCGGCGGATCGTCGTCGGAGTCGGACCGGTAGTCGGCGTCGCGTCGGTGGCTCCCACCGGCACGGGCGGGGATGGCGCGCCGCGGTCCGGTCGTTTCCGACCGGACGGGGCGTCGGGGGCCGGTGTCGATGAACTCGGTGCGTTCCTCGTCGGTGAGCAGCATCGGTGCCGACGGCTTGCCGCCGGCGAGCACCCGGATCAGGTCGGCGCGCAGATCGGCGGCCGACTGGTACCGGTTGTCCTTGTTCTTGCTCATCGCCTTGAGCACGATCGAGTCGAGCTCGCGCGGGATGTCGGGACGCACATGCGACGGCCACGGCGGGTCCTCGTGCACGTGCTGGTGGGCGACCGCGACCGGCGAATCACCGGTGAACGGCGGCTCCCCGGTGAGCAGCTCGAACAGCACGCAGCCCATCGAGTAGATGTCGCTGCGCGGGTCGACCTTGATGCCGCGGGCCTGCTCGGGCGACAGGTACTGGGCGGTGCCCATGACGGCGGAGGTCTGCGTCATCGTCGACGTGGAGTCGCTCATCGCGCGCGCGATGCCGAAGTCCATCACCTTCACCGCGCCGGACTTGTCGATCATCACGTTCGCCGGCTTCATGTCTCGGTGCACGATGCCGTTGCGGTGCGAGAAGTCCATCGCGGCGGCGACATCGGCCATCCACGTCATCGCCTGCCGCGGCGCGATCGGACCGTTGGCGCGCAACACGTCTCGCAGGGTGTCGCCGTCGACGTACTCCATGACGATGAACGGCAGCGGACCGTCCTCGGTCTCGGCCTCGCCGGTGTCGAAGACTGGACGATCGTCGGGTGGTTCAGCTTCGCCGCGTTCTGGGCCTCACGCCGGAAGCGCAGGTAGAACGACGGATCGCGCGCGAGGTCGGCGCGCAACACCTTGATCGCCACGTCCCGGTGCAACACCAGGTCGCGGGCATAGTGCACCTCGGACATGCCACCGAAACCCAGCGTTTCGCCGAGTTCGTAGCGGTCGGAGAGGTGGTGTGGTGTCGTCATCTGCCTCGGGTCAGCCTGGGATCTCGGCTCAGCGGGTCGTCGGGGGTGGTATCAGCATGGCGCGGTGACCTAACACAGGGGGAACGGCACGCCGGGGAAGCACGGGGTGCCGGTGGCGGCACCGGTGTCCGTCGTGTCGTCGGTGGTCGTCGGCGGACCGGGCGCGGTGGTCTCCGTCGTCTGCTCGCTGGTGGTCGTCGTCTCCTCGCTCGTGGTCGTGCGGGTCGGACGTCGCGTGGTCGTGGTCTCGTCGGGTTCCTGGGTCGGGACCACGGTGGTGGTCCGGGTGACCGCCGACGAGGTCGACGGTGCAGTCGGGGAGGCATCGTTGCCACCGCTGCTGACCAGGTAGAAGCCGATCAGGCCGATCGCACCGACCAGCAGGGCTGCGGCGACACCGGCGAGAACCTTCTGCCCGGTGGTCCAACTGTTGTCCGGCGGAGGTGCGACCGCGGTGCGGGACGTCGGACGCGGGGTCACGGGACGTGATGCGGTACCCGGCGCCGTGGTGGCGCGGGTCGCGACGGTGTTGCCCAGCGCCGCGGCACCGGCGGCACCTGCTGCGGCACCGGCGATGGCTCCCGGACGCGGGGGTCGGCGACCTGCCCGGACGGCGGCCACCGCGTCGGCGAACTCGCCGCCGTTCGCATAGCGTTGGCGCGGATCCTTGGCCATCGTGATCTCGATGAGCTCGCGGACACCCGACGGCAGGTTGGGCGGCAGCGGCGGCGGCGATTCACGGATGTGCTTCATCGCGACGGTGATCGCACCGTCGCCCAGGAACGGTCGGCGGCCGGTGAGGGCCTCGTAGCCGACGACGCCGAGCGAGTACACGTCCGACGCGGCGGTCGCCTCGTCACCGGTGGCCTGCTCGGGAGAGATGTACTGGGCGGTGCCCATCACCATCCCGGTCTTGGTGACCGGGGCGGAGTCCACGGCCTTGGCGATGCCGAAGTCGGTGATCTTGACCTGGCCGGCCGGCGTGATGAGGATGTTGCCCGGCTTGACGTCGCGGTGCACCAGACCCTGGCTGTGCGCGGCCTGCAACGCCCGGCCGGTCTGCTCGAGCATGTCGAGCGTGTTGGTCAGCGACAGCCGACCGAGTCGGGAGATCACCGAGTTCAACGGCTCGCCGTCGACCAGTTCCATCACCAGATAGGCCAGCGGATCGCCGCCGTTGTAGTCCGGGGTCTCGCCGTAGTCGAAGACGTTGGCGATGCCCGGGTTGTTGAGTTTCGCCGTCGTCTGGGCCTCCGCACGGAACCGTGCGATGAACTCCGGGTCGTTGGTGTACTCGGCCTTGAGGACCTTCACCGCGACACGACGGTTGAGCCGCGTGTCGAGGGCTTCCCACACCTGGCCCATACCGCCCGTAGCGATCAGACGGATGAGCCGGTAACGATCACCGATGGTGGTGCCGTTCTGCAGGGTCATCGACTGCCACCTCCCACCAGCGAATTGATCACTTCTCGTCCGATCGGCGCCGCCACGGTCCCACCGACCGAGTCCGCACCGAATTGTCCATTCTCCACCACCACGGCCACCGCGATCTGCGCGTTCGACGAAGGTCCGAACGCGATGTACCAGGAGTACGGGGTGTCGGTGCTGGAACCGCTCTCGGCGGTGCCGGTCTTCGACGCGATCGTCACCGGCCCGCCGGCACCCGAGGTGGAGCGCTCGGACTCGATCATCATCGAGGTCAGCTCAGCCGCCTGTTCGGGCGTGATGGGCTTGTTGGCGGTGGTCGGCGGTGTGGTCTGCAACGTGCGCAGATCAGCTGATTGAAGCTTATCGACCAGGTACGGCTGCATTCGCACCCCTCCGTTGGCGACGGTCGCCGCGATCATGGCGTTCTGCAGCGGCGTCAGCCGCACGTCCCGCTGTCCGATGGATGCCTGTGCGAGGACATCGAGCGACGGGATCGGGCCCACGGTCGAGTCGACGACCGGCATCGGGATGTCCGGGCCGGGCTGATCGAGACCGAACAGGCTCGCGGTCTCGGTGAACTTGGGGATCGCGTCCGACATCTTCTCGGTCACCAGCTCGGCGAACGCGGTGTTGCACGAGTACTTGAACGCCGTCTCCAGCGACACGGTCCCGCCCGAGGAACCGGGGCAGGTCTCGCCGCCGTAGTTCGGCAGCGACACGTTGGTGCCCGGCAGCGGGAAGCTCGGCGCCGCGGTGAGACGGATGCCCGGGGTGATGTTGTCCCGCAGGGCGGCCGCCGAGGTGACGACCTTGAAGGTCGATCCCGGCGGGTACAGCTGGCTGATCGCGCGGTTGAGCATCGGCTGCGCGGTGTCGCCGGGACGGTTCCACGCCTCCCAGCTGCTCTCGCGGACATCTTGGTCGTGGCTGGCCAGCTTGTTGGGGTCGTAGCTCGGGGTCGAGACCATCGCCAGGATCTTGCCGGTGTTGGGCTGCAGCGCCACCACCGCGCCGCGGCACGGCCCGTCGCACGGCCCGTTGAGCATGGCGCGGTAAGCGGCCTGCTGCACCTTCGGGTTGATCGTGGTGACGACGTTGCCGCCCCGCGGGTCGCGGCCGGAGAACATGTCCATGAACCGCTGACCGAACAGCCGGTCGTCGGAGCCGTTGAGGATCGAGTTCTCGTAGTGCTCGATCTGGTTCGCGAGGTACTGGAACGAGTAGTAACCGGTGACCGCCGCGAAGGCCTCGGCACCCTCCCGCGGGTACTGACGCAGGAACTTCAGCCGGCTGTCGATGGGCACCGACAGCGCGATCACGGTGCCGTCGGCGGTCGTGATCAGGCCACGCTGGCGCGAGTACTCGTCGAGCAGGACCCGGTTGTTGCGCGGGTCGGTCTTCAGGGCATCGGCCTTGAACACCTGCACGTAGGTGGCGTTGGCCAGCAGCGCGACGATCATCACGATCACCGCGAGCGACACATTGCGGATCGGCTTGTTCATTTGCGCTTCACCACCTGGGTGGGCAGCGCGTCGACCGGCTTGGCCGCCGGACGCTTCTTGACCGGATCGGGTTCGCGGGCGGCGTTCGAGATCCGGATCAGCAGCGCGACGAGGATGTAGTTCGCCAGGAGCGACGAGCCGCCGTACGACAGGAACGGCGTCGTCAGACCGGTCAGCGGGATCAGCTTGGTGACACCGCCGACGACGACGAAGACCTGCATCGCGATGGTGAACGCCAGGCCCGTCGCGAGGAGCTTGCCGAAGCTGTCGCGCACGGCGATGCCGGTGCGCAGGCCGCGGTGGATGAACACCATGTACAGCAGCAGGATCGCGGTCAGGCCGGCGAGGCCGAGCTCCTCGCCGATGGTCGAGATGATGAAGTCGGTGTTGGCGAACGGCACGATGTTGGGTCGTCCGGATCCGAGGCCGGTGCCGAACAGACCGCCCGTGGCCAGGCCGAACAGACTCTGACCGATCTGGTAGCCGGAGCCGTCGAAGTCCTCGAAGGGGTTGAGCCACACCGAGACACGGGTCTGCAGGTGGGAGAAGATCGACCACGCGACGACCGCACCGATTGCGAACAGCCCGATGCCGAGCACCAGCCATTCCACCCGCGAGGTGGCGACGTAGAGCATCGTCAGGATCGTCGCGAAGATCAGCAACGACGTGCCGAGGTCCTTCTGGACGACCATCACCGCGATCGCGATCGCCCATGCGGCGAGCAGCGGACCGAGGTCACGGGCGCGCGGGAGATCGACGCCGAGGACATGCGGGCCCGCGGTGATGAACAGATCGCGCTTCGACACCAGGACCGCCGCGGCGAAGATGATGATCAGGATCTTCGAGAACTCGCTCGGCTGGATCGAGAAGAACGGCGTGATGATCCAGTTCTTGGAGCCGTTGATCTCCGAGAACGCGCTGGGCAGGATCGCCGGGATGATCAGGAAGACCAGTCCACCGAGGCCGAGGGTGTAGGCGTACCGCGACAGCGTGCGGTGATCGCGGATGAGGATCAGCACCGCGGAGAACGCGATGATGCCCAGGCCGGCCCACAGCAGCTGCTGATCGGCGTTGTTCGTCGCCTGGGTGGGGTTGATCGACTCGCCGGTGTTGCCCGACCCGAGGTCGAGGCGGTGGATCAGCACCAGACCCAGCCCGTTGAGCACGGCGACGACCGGCAGCAGGATTGGGTCGGCGTGCGGCGCATAGCGTCGGACGACGAGGTGGGCGATCCCGAACAGCGCCGTGTACGCGGCGACGTACTTGAAGATGTCCCACGTCAGGTTCTGGCCCTGGGCGGCCTGGACGATGAGCAGGGCGACCGTCACCAGGCCGATGGCGAACACCAGCAGGAGCAGCTCGGCGTTCCGGCCGGTGCTCGTCGCGGGCTCGCGAGGCGGGGCGTGCGGGGCGGGCGCGGCTTGAGTCATCTCACCTGCTGCCGGCAGCTGGTACCGGCGTCCTCTGGAGGTGCGGGCTTCTCGGCGGGTGCGGCGTCCGGGGCGGGCGGGGCCACCGACTCGGTGGCGCCTCGCTGCGGGATGCCGGACGGTGCAGCAGTGGCGCGCGGAGCGGGCGGCGCGCTCGACGCAGGGGGCGGGGGAGTCGCCGAGGACGGGGGCGGTGGGGGAGTCGCCGAGGGAGCGTTGTCGCAGCGGAAGGTGAGCTCCTTGGTCACCACGCCCTCGATCTCCTCGGCGCTGCGGTCACGGATCATCACGTTCTTCACCGACTGGGCCGGTCCGGACACCAGATCGTCGACGTTGAGCGGGATCTCGCAGGTGTCGTCATAAGGGATGAAGGTGTAGGTCGGCTTCTCCTGGTCGAGATCCTCGACGCACACGCGCGTGACGGGCTTGCTCATCGACACGAAGAGGACGTCGGCCGGTGAACCCTGGTGGATCACGACGTCGCCGTCGGAGTCGGCGGCCACGTAGTAGTTGCTCTGCACGATGGACCGCGTCACGAAGAATCCGGCGACCAGTGCCGCGATGACCGCGAGGGCGACACCGACGGCCAGCCACCGGCGCCACGTGCTCTTGTGCTTCGGCGGTTCCTCCGCCTCGGTCAGCACGGTGGGGCGCTGCGGCTCGGCGGGCGGCGGACGCAGCGCGGCGGCGCGTCCGGCCGCGGTGGCCGGGTCGGGGGTGTAGGACTCCTCGTTGCCCCCGGCGGCACCGCCGACGATCGGGCGGGAGTCGCCGTACTCGGTGTCGACGACGTCGGCGAGGACGACGGTCACGTTGTCCGGGCCGCCGCCGCGCAGCGCGAGTTCGATGAGTCGGTCGGCGCACTCCTTCGGATCGGCGATGGATCCGAGGGTCTCGGCGAGGGTCTCCTCGCTCACGACGTCGGACAAGCCGTCGCTGCAGAGCATGTACCGGTCTCCGGCACGTGCCTCGCGCATCGTGAGTGTCGGTTCGACCTCGGAGCCGGTCAGGGCACGCATGATCAACGACCGTTGCGGATGCGTGTGCGCCTGTTCGGCGGTGATCCGGCCCTCGTCGACGAGGGTCTGAACGAAGGTGTCGTCGCGGGTGATCTGGGTGAGGGCGCCGTCGCGGAACATGTAGCCGCGTGAATCGCCGATGTGGCACAGTCCGATTCGGCTGCCGGCGAAGAGGATGGCGGTGAGCGTGGTGCCCATGCCGTCGAGGTCGGGGGCCTCGTGGACCTGTGCGGCGATGGCCTCGTTGCCCGCACGGGTGGCACGACTGAGATGGCTCAGCAGGTCTCCGCCGGGCTCGTCCTCGTCGAGTTCGGACAGGGCGCGGATGACGAGTTGACTCGCGACCTCACCGGCCGCGTGTCCGCCCATGCCGTCGGCGAGCGCGAGCAGGCGCGGGCCGGCGTAGAAGGAGTCCTCGTTGTTGGACCGGACGAGACCGCGGTCGCTGCGCGCGATGTAGCGCAACACGAGTGTCACGGGCGCAACTCGATCACGGTCTTGCCGATGCGGATCGGCGTGTTCAGCGGGACCTTGACGGCGGTCGTCACCTTGGACCGGTCGAGATAGGTGCCGTTGGTGGAGCCGAGGTCTTCCACGTACCAGTCGTCACCGCGTCTGGAGAGTCGCGCGTGACGTTCCGAGGCGTAGTCGTCGGTGAGGACCAGGGTCGAGTCGTCGGCGCGACCGAGCAGTACCGGCTGCTGGCCGAGGCTGATCCGGGTGTTGGCCAGCGCGCCGTGCGTGACGACCAGATAGCGCGCCGCGCCTCGGACCCCGCCACTGCGTCGACGCTTCTCCGCGCCTCCCGAGTAACGCGGGATGCGCATGCCGCCGGCCGAGGCGATGTCGGCACGAAGAGTCCGGATCACAGCAAAGACGAACAACCACAACAACAGCAGGAACCCGATACGGGTCAGTTGCAGCACCAAGCCCTGCATGTCTTGCGTTCACCTCCAGCGCCGTCGCATCTCGGATCGGTCGTACTCGGTAAGCCGTACCGGGCGGGTGTCGATCTCGACTGCCGATGGCAACCGGCGGACCCCGTGTGCATCTTATGGGCAGTTGAGCGGAACCCGTTCATTCACATATGACAGTTCAGTATCAACCGCCCCCGCGGAGTCGCCCGGATCACTTCGATCAGCGACCACCGCCGCCCGTGTTCGGCGGGCGCTGAACGGCGTTCTCCGGGACTACTGGAACCGGACGGTGATGTCGGAATGTCCCACGCGGATGCGGTCGCCGTCGGCCAGTTCCCAGGTGTTGACCTGCAGGTCGTTGACGGTGGTGCCGTTGGTCGAGTTGAGGTCGGTGAGCATCGCGGTGGTGCCGTCCCAGCGGATCTCCACATGGCGACGCGAGACACCGGTGTCGGGCAGGCGGAACTGCGCGTCCTGGCCGCGGCCGATCACGTTGGAACCCTCGTGTAGCTGGAAGGTGCGGTTGCTGCCGTCCTCGAGGAGGAGGGTGATCGACGCCGGCGCGTAGCCGGCGGCGGGACGTCCCGCACCGTAAGCCTGGCCCTGGTCGTAGCCACCCTGGTAGTCGTAGGCGGCCGGGGGCTGCTGGCCGTAGCCCTGCTGGCCGTAGCCCTGGTCGTAGCCGCCGGGCTGCTGGCTGTAGCCCTGCTGTTCGTAGCCGGGCTGTGCATAGCCCTGTTGGCCGTAGCCCTGGTGGTCGTAACCGGGCTGGCCGTAACCCTGTCCGTAGCCGGGCTGCTGGCCGTAACCCTGCTGCTCGTACCGGCGGGCTGCTGACCGTAGCCTGCTGGTCGTAACCCTGCTCGTAGCCGGACTGCTGGCCGTACTGGTCGTAACCCTGCTGTCCATACGCCTGCTGGCCGTAGCCCTGCTGCTCGTAGGCCTGCTGGTCGTACTCGGGATCGGCGCCCCTGCGCTGGTCGTATCCGGGGTTCTGAGTCATCTTGGGGGCTCCTTGGTCGGGTGCGTCGGCGGGAAGAGCTTGTGCGGCCGGGCGAGGATTCGGGGCCGGGAGACCGGCCGGTGGGCGGGGGGCCTTCGATGGTGCGCCGTCTGGTCGTCCCGAACGCGACGGCACCGGGCGGGGCCGCACGTCAGGGTTCACCGTGCCGCGCGCACGGAAGATCCCAGTGTGCAGGGATGGCGATTGCTCGAACTCTACGACGACCTTGCCGTAGGTCTGCCACCCGTTGTCGTTGATGAAGTGTTCCAAATGCTTCGAGAAAGTCTTGCGGTTCAGTTCGTATTCCGCAGCGATGTGGTCGTGATCGCTCGGACTCAACAGCAGTGTGTAGCTGTTGGCCGCAAGGACCGTACCGTCGCCGAGATCTTCCAGCGACTCCTCGGCTTCGCGCTGAAGGCCGTTCTCGATCTCCTGTGGAGCCACCTGACCACCGAAAACTCGCGCAAAACCGTCGTCAACAGCGCCTTCGAGCTTGCGTTCAATTCGTTGCAGGATCCCCACCGAGACCTCCTTTCGCGGCATTCGAGCGTGTCGCCGTGCATATGGCCTTGTTTGATGATAGCGACAAGAACGGACAACTGTGCCACCGCGACAACTGGTGCATCGTGTGTAACACCTGCCTCATGGGTCTGGCCAGTCACCGGTGCCGCAGGTCACCAGCCCGTCGAATACCCGCGGACACCCGGGTTTTGTAGTAGGGGCGCGGTGCTGTTATCGTCGTCCAGTCGCCGGACGAACTCAGTTCGACGACATGCCCGCCGGAACTCCGGCGGCCACGGGCGAGTGGCGGAATGGCAGACGCGCTGGCTTCAGGTGCCAGTGTCCTTCGGGACGTGGGGGTTCAAGTCCCCCTTCGCCCACACGGTGAACGAGGTCGGATCGCGGAAATGCGGTCCGGCCTCTTTTCGTATGCGCAAGCCAACCCATCTTCGCCAGACCCAGCATCCTCGCGGGTGGTGATCCTGCCGATCAGTGGCGGGTCTGCCGGGACCGCGTAGAAGGGAAGTCGAAGGTCACCCGGAATGCCGTGGGTGACGAATCCGTTGACTATCCGGTATAGGACGCGGAAGCGTTCGGGAGACGAGGTTGACGATGACCGCCGATGTTCATCGAGGACAGTACGAGCCTGTTGACCTGCTGCTTCCTTCCCGCGATCCGTTCTACGACGAGCCCGCCGATGTGGCTGCCCTCGGCCCCGGAGAGATCATCCGCTGTCGGCAGGTCGAGCTCAAGGATCACTGGGCCTCACAGCACCGCACCGATGCGTGGCAATTGCTGTATCGATCGTCGGACCTTCGTGGCGTCGCAGGGGTGGCTGCCACCACGGTTGTACTGCCGCGGCGACGAGCGGGTGCCGGACACTTCCAGCTGCTGTCATTCCAGTGCGCGATCGACGCCGTCACCTCGCAGAGCTTCCCGTCGTATGCGCTGCGGAAGGGCGCTCGATCCGGGCACACCATCGCTCCCTTCGAATTCCTCGTGGTTCGCCGCGCGCTCGCGAAGGGCTGGGCGGTGTCGATCCCCGACCACGAGGGCATGCTCGGCGCCTGGGGAGCTCCGCGAGAGCCTGGATACCGCACCCTCGACGGCATCCGCGCGGCGCTGGCCTTCACCGATCACGGACTTTCCCACGACACCCCGGTCGGGTTGTGGGGTTACTCCGGTGGCGGCATGGCGACGTCGTGGGCTGCGGAGATGGCGCCGGAGTACGCACCGGAACTGCGACTCGTCGGGGCAGTGCTCGGATCGCCGGTCGGTGACATGGCCTCCGCGCTCCTGAGACTCAACGGGACTCTGCACGCCGGCCTGCCGGTGATGGTGATAGCGGGCCTGAGTCGGGTTTATCCACAGCTGGATGAGGTGGTCCGGCAGCACGCCACCGAGTCCGGACGTCGTCACCTCGACGAGATCGCCGAGATGCCGACGCTGCACGCGGTACGCCGGTTCCGTAACCACGACATCGACCGGTACCTCGACATCCCGCTGGCCGATGTCCTCGCTCAGCGCGAGATCGTCGAGATGATGACCGACGTGCAGCTCGGCATGGGTCGCCCGGAAATCCCGTTGCTCGTCGTGCAGTCGGTGCGTGATCCGATCATCGCGGTCGCCGATGTCGACCGCCTGGTCGGCCGCTATCGCGAGCAGGGCGTGCCTGTCACATATGTCCGGGATCAGCTCAGCGAGCACCTCTCGCTGCTGCCGCTGTCGGGCCCGATGGCCGTGTCCTGGCTCGCCAACCGCCTCGCCGGCCATCCGGGGGCCGACCGCACGGTGACGACGCTCGCCGGGCAGCCGTCGCCCGCGTGGGCACTGCGACAGTTGACGCGAAGGTTGCGTGGCCCCGCGGCGGATGGGTCTCGCGAGCCGGTCCCGTCCACCGGACGAGCCGCGGTTCCGCCAGACGACACGGGACCTGACCCGGCGTCGGAACAGACCGCGTGATCTCTCGCTGAGGTCCGGCGCGGCCAGGAACTTTGCTCGACGCCCGGAATGACCGGTACGCGACACCTCGGTGGCGTCCGGATGACGCGATTCGTCTTGTTCTGCAATGCATTTCTCATTCTATTCACCTGTCGGACCGCTGCCGTCCGCCGAAGTGGTCGTCTGGGCCTCCTACGGTCATGCGGTCCGAAGGTGGTCCCAGGAAGCGCTGGGGCACAGAGAGAAAGCACACTCGATGAAGTTCAACAAGATCCTCGCCACCGCAGCGATGGTGATCGCGTCCATGGGCGTGGCCACCGGCACCGCCTATGCCGACACCGCAGGCCCGGTCAGTACCCAGTGGAAGGTGGATCGGCACGACTCGAGCGTCGTCGTCTCCACCGACACCGGTTCATTCGTCAAGACCGGTGACCAACTCATCCTCCGTGACCGCAACGGGCACAACGTGGACTCCATCCCGCTGACCCTGGCCGTCGACGACTTCACCCATCCGGTGAATGCCGATGTGCACGGACGGTCGGCCACGTTGACGGTGAACACCTCGCCACTGGCCACCCGGTTCGCCACAACGTCGACCTCCAGGCCGCCGTCGCCGGCGTGAAGGACAACATCGGCCTGACCGCGAGTGTGGGTGGCTTCCTCGGCGCGGCGACGGGACTGGTCGGTGGGTGTCTGCTCGGCGCCGTCGCTGCGGGTGTGGTCTCCGCCCCGGTGGCCTTGCTGTTCGGAGCAGGCCCCCTCGCAGGCTGCATCGGTGGCGCGATCCTGCTGGGTTCGGCCGCGTCGCTGGGCGGAACGGCCATCGGCGGACTCGGCTCGGCCATCGCCAACGCCCAGCCCTTCATCCAGCTGCTCAACGCCCCGCCGAAGAAGAAGTAGCCTCTCCAGACTGCTCGAACTCTCACACCGAGGACCCCATCCCGCAAATGCGGAGTGGGGTCCTCGAGTCATCTCTGTCGTCGTCAGGTGGAGCCCCCTGACTCGGCACTCACCCAGCCCCGCACCCTCGTCAACAAGCTAGCCCAAATAGTGGTCCCGCAGCGCCGCTGGAAGCCTCTTGGGGTCGCGTCGCTGCCGCAGCGGTGCTCGCGATCACCGTCATCGCCACCACGGGGGGAGACGACACCCCGGACGGGCCGCAGACGTCAAACGCCACCGAGAACCCTGGGCCGTAATGAGGTGGACCACTACGAAGGGCCCACCTCACTGCCCGTCGCGGATTTTGACATGGATGGCGTCGATGAACACCGCGGCGTAGACGCGTTCGAGCGGACGGGCATGCCAGGTGGCCATCTCTTCGAGCACCCGGTCGGCGATCCGGCTGATCGTGTCTTTGGAAACCGCAGCACCGTAGATGTCGGCGAAATGGGCGCTGATTTCACCGGTGGTGAGCCCACGGGCATACAACGACGACACCACCTCATCCACATCAGTCAAGCGGCGTTGGCGCTTCTTCACGATCTGCGGCTCGAAGGTGCCCGCCCGGTCCCGGGGGACATCGATCTCGACCTGCCCACACGCATCAGTCAGCACGTTCTTCGACCGAGACCCGTTGCGCGAGTTGCCACTCCCACGACCACGCTGGTCGTGCTTGTCGTAACCGAGATGCTCCGACATCTCTTCATCGAGCGCCGTCTCGAGCACCGTTTTCGTCATCGCTTTGAGCAACCCATCGCAGACCGGTCAGGCGGACCCCGGCCTCCCGGGCCTGGCGGACCAGCTCGCGGGCTACCTCGAGTTCATCGACGCTGCGGTCCGCAGGCACCTCGACGATCCCGTCATCGTGTTCATCAGATGGCTCCACAGCCACCAGAGTGTCGGTCATGATGCGACCTTCCTGCCCCGACACACCGAGGGCGGTAAGGCCACTTACACTGAATCGCCCCGGGTTTGCTGGGGGCTCGTTTACTTGGTTCCAGCGACTGCCGGGACCGGGTTCTCACGGTAGCTGGTGACTGTGTGGGTCGACCAGTAGGTGGTCTCGTACTCGACGGGTGGGACGTGCCCGATCTCGCCGTGCAGGCGGCGGTGGTTGAACCAGTCGATGTACTCGGCGACGGCGATCTCGACCTCGCCGACACCGCCCCAGCCACCGCGAGGGCGCATGACTGGGTTACGGATGCACTCGCCTTTGAACAGAGAGTTGAACGCCTCGGCCATCGCATTGTCGTATGAATCACCCTTGGAGCCAACAGAAGTCACTGCGTCTGCTTCGGCGAGACGTTCGGTGTAGCGGATGGCTCGATACTGCACTCCGCGGTCGGAGTGGTGAATCAGCCCGGCCACGCCCTGGCCGGCACGCGACC
>NZ_MKKG01000036.1:0-18846 GCF_001942325.1 Gordonia sp. CNJ-863 | reverse complement strand
GGTCCTGTCGGTGTGAGTGATGAGGTGTAGGGGCTTTCATCTTCACACCACAGGACCCGCCCGCATCCCCGGCTCGCCGCCGCCGAACCCGACCTACATCTTGTGCCCGGTAGAACCCGTTCTACGCACCGTCAATCAGGAAGAGCCACTTAACCTATGGAACAAGTAGTATCCACTACGTTCCAGTAGGCAGCGGGAGGGCTCGAATCGCCGCTCGAGGCGGTCGCGACCAGCCTTCCAATGCCGCCCATGGACGCAAACATAGAACATGTTCTAGCTTGAATACACGGCCTCGACACATCCGTCGAAGCGCCGTCGACCCGCAGACGACGGACTGGTTCCGCCGGGTGAACGAAGGAGTGGAGATGGGCGTTCCGGTCATCGTGGAAGCAGTACGCACGCCGATCGGCAAGCGCGCCGGGTGGTTGTCAGGCCTCCATGCAGAGGAGTTGCTGGGCATCACACAGCGCGGTCTCATCGAGAAGGCCGGTATCGACCCGGCACTCGTAGAGCAGGTCATCGGCGGTTGCGTCACGCAGGCCGGCTCACAGGCGGGCAACGTCTCCCGCAAGGCGTGGCTGTCCGCCGGACTCCCCGAGCACACCGGCGCCACGACGATCGACGCCCAGTGCGGATCGGCCCAGCAGGCCAACCACCTCATCGCCGGGCTCATCGCCTCGGACGCCATCGAGGTCGGCATCGCCTGCGGCGTGGAGACGATGACCACCGTGCCGCTCGGTGCGAATGTCGGCACCAGCGCCGGCCCGTACCACGCGGACTCGTGGAACGTTGACCTGCCGAACCAGTTCGAGGCGGCCGAGCGCATCGCGAAGCGTCGCGGGATCACCCGCGCCGACGTCGACGGACTCGGTGAGCGCAGCCAGCGCCTCGCCCGTCAAGCCTGGGACGAAGGCCGTTTCGGCCGCGAGATCCTCTCGTTCAAGGCGCCCGAACGGACCAAGGAGGGCGAGTTCACCGGCAACATCATCGACGTCAGCCGCGACCAGGGCCTGCGTGAGACCACCCTCGAATCCCTCGCTGCACTCAAGCCCGTCATCGAGGGCGGCATCCACACCGCCGGAACGTCGTCGCAGATCTCCGACGGCGCAGCCGCTGTCCTGATCATGGACGAGGCGAAGGCCCGCGCACTCGGACTGACCCCGCGCGCCCGCATCAAGGCGCAGGCGCTCGTCGGTTCGGAACCCCACTTCCACCTCGACGGCCCGGTCCAGGCGACCGAGCGCGTCCTCGCGAAGTCGGGGATGTCGTTGTCCGACATCGACATCGTCGAGATCAACGAGGCCTTCGCCTCGGTCGTGCTCAGCTGGGCCCAGGTCCACAACGCCGACATGGATCGCGTCAACGTCAACGGCGGCGCCATCGCCCTCGGACATCCCGTGGGCAGCACCGGTTCCCGCCTCATCACGACCGCACTGCACGAGCTCGAGCGCCGCGACGGCCAGACCGCTCTCATCACGATGTGCGCTGGCGGCGCCATGGCCACCGGCACCATCCTCGAGCGCATCTGAGTATCGGATGCCCCTCCTCGACCCGGACAAGAAGCCCGCACAGCTCGATTCGCCGATCGTCGGCACACTCATCAAGGTCGGCTCGCGGATCAACACGCGGCTGTACAAGGCGACCGGCGGCCGGATCGGTGGCACCTGGCGCGTCGGCGCGGGCCTGAAGAAGCCCGCGCCGGTGTGCCTGCTCACCACCATCGGCCGCAAGTCGGGTGAACCCAGGACCGTGCCGCTGGTCTACCTCCGGCGCGGCGACCAGTTCGTCGTCGTCGCGTCGCAGGGCGGCTCGGCGAAACACCCTGCCTGGTACCTCAACCTGCGCGACAACCCCAGCGTCACAGTCCAGCTCGGCAAGGAGACGTTCGACCTCACGGCGCGTACCGCCACCGAGGCCGAACGCGCCGAGGTGTGGCCGGAACTGGTCGAGGTCTACGCGGACTTCGACACCTACGTCGCGTGGACGGACCGAACGATCCCGGTCGTCATCTGTGAGCCGGCGCAGCGCTAACCCGGTCGCGCCAGCTCCCGCACCGCCGCACCGGTCCAGGCGTCGAGGAACGCCCTGAGTTCGTCGCCGCTCCGGTGCGACACGGCGTCGAGCACCATGGATTGCAATGTGCGCAACACGATCTCGGCGATGAGGTCGAGTGCGGCGTCGTCGTGGCAATGGTCGGTCCAACTGGCCTCGAGCCGGTCGACCATCGTGCGTGCGAATCGTCGGGCGTCGTCGGAGGTGAATCCGCCGACCACCGGCACGCTCAACTTGTCCGCTCGTAGCAGCAGGCCGACGTAGTCGTCTTCGGCGAGTTCTTCGAGCACTGCGGCAATACCCTCCACGATCGCCGCGTCGGGTTCGGTGATGCCGGCCAGCCGCGTCATCACTCGTTCGAGAAGCCCTTCGACGGCGTCGAATGCGGTCGCCGACAACAACTCCTCAACCCCGGAGAAGTAGCGGTACACCGTCTGCCGGGTGACTCCCAGCTCGCGTGCGACGTCGGCGATGCTGGTGGCCGTGCCGCGCCGATCGATGGTCGTGCGGGTCGCCGCGAGGATCCGCGCGACCGCCTCGGCGTCGTTGACGGGTACCCGACCACTCCAACCATGTGTGCGCATCAGCTCACGAGCCTACCCCTCAAGGCTCGCTGCGCTCGCTCCTCAGGCAGCTGGACCAGCAGTTTTCCGGCGACCGCTTCGACTGACCATACGATTTCATAGTTGGTGTATGGTGTGGTGACGTGGCACACAGTGCACCCGCGTGCCCGTCGACCGGAGGTTCGAGATGACGACACCGACCAGGGCCGGCCCGTTCCACGACGGCTTCGACTTCACCGATCCCGACCTGCTCCAGCAGCACGGCATGCCGGTGCGGGAGTTCGCCGAGCTACGACGCACCGCGCCGGTCTGGTGGAACGCGCAACCGGAAGGTACGTCCGGCTTCACCGACGGCGGATTCTGGGTGATCTCCAAGCACGCGCATATCCGTGAGATCTCGAAGAACCACCAGTTGTGGTCCACCAACGCCAAGGGCGCGATCCTGTGCCTGCCCGACTACGTGACCCCGGACCAGATCGAACTGACCAAGGCACTGCTCATCAACCATGATCCGCCGGAGCACACTCGACTGCGAAAGATCGTGTCGCGCATGTTCACTCCGCGCTCCGTCGCGCTGCTCAAGGAACAGCTGACCGCCTCGGCGCACGAGATCGTCGAGGCCGCGGCCGCGAAGGGCAGGGGCAACTTCGTCGACGACATCGCCGTACACCTTCCCCTGCAGTCGATCCTGGACCTCATCGGCGTCCCGCAGGCCGATCGCGAGCGCCTCCATGTGCTCGTCGACGCGATGATCAACAACGATGATCCTGAGGAAACGATCGACCCGGCAACCGCGAATGCCGAGGTACTCGGTTACGCCTATGCGATGGCCGAGGAACGACGCAACAACCCCACCGACGACCTCATCACCACCCTCATCGAGGCCAACATCGACGGCGAGGGCATGACCGAGATCGAGTTCGGATTCTTTGTCGTCCTGCTCATCACCGCCGGCAACGAGACCACCCGCAACGCGACCTCGCACGGGATGAACGCTTTCCTGGACCACCCGGAGACGTGGGATCTGTACAAACGCGAACGTCCCGCGACCGCCATCGAAGAGATCCTGCGGTGGTCGACACCCGTTCACGGCTTCCAGCGAACCGCACTGGCCGACACCCGACTCGGCGACGTCGACATCGCGGCCGGCCAGCGCGTCGGGCTGTTCTACAGCTCCGCGAACTTCGACGAAGAGGTCTTCGACGACCCGTTCACCTTCGACATCACGCGAGATCCCAACCCCCACCTGTCCTTCGGCGGCAACGGCGCCCACTTCTGCATCGGCGCCAACCTCGCCCGGCTCGAACTCAACCTGATCTTCAACGCCATCGCCGACACCCTGCCCGACATCGCACGACTCGGCGAGCTGCGTCGCGTGCGATCGGGCTGGCTGAACGGGGTCAAACAGCTCGACGTCGCGTATCGCAGCTGATCACCGGGTTCACCGGGTTGCCGCCGAAACCCATGCGGCAGAATCTCGTCCGGACCAGTTCGCCAGGGTCTCGACGGGTCCCGCCCCGTCGCGGGGTTCGACGACGACGCCGAAGGGGACGTTCGGGTCCTGGCGGATCTCGGGCCGGATGAACCGGCGGACGATCGCGAGGGTGGCGGTGGCGGCTTCCGGAACCGCTTCCGACGGCTGCCTGGTCGCCACCGCGAGATCCCATCCGTGCACGATCGTCTCGTTGACGTAACCCCACAACGCGCCGGCGCCGGGCACCTCACCCCACGGCACCTGCACCATCCTGGCGAGCACGGCGTCGTCGGACCAGAGGCCGACCGCCCGCGCCACGACCGTTGCGTACTCCTGCGCGTCGAAACGGTCGGCGATGAACGGCATGGCCCGTACGTCGACCCCCTCGGGTAGCGCCGCCGCTCGTTGGGCCGTCGCCAGCAGATGGGCCCCGAGCGTGCGGACGTCGAACTCGTCGCACGGCGTCGGCGCGGCCAGCTGCTCGGCGGTCACCTCGGAGAGCAGTCCGGTGACCCAGGTGGTGGCGGCCGCGAAGGCCGGGCGGGGATCCGGTGGGGTGGTCGGTGCGTTCATGTTCTTTCCTCTCTCGCTGACTGACGAGTCCAGTCAAACCGTGAAACCTGACATCTTCTGTCATATTTTTGCGAGATGATTGGGCATGCGCGCCGAACGCCTCATCGCGGTCCTGATGCTGCTCAAGAGACACGATCGGGTGACCGCGTCGACGATCGCCGCCGAACTCGGGGTGTCGGAGCGGACCGTGCTGCGCGACATCGAGGCACTCTCGCTGTCCGGGGTCCCGGTGTACGCCGAGCGCGGCAGGCACGGCGGCTTCTCGCTGGTCCCCGGCTACCGCACCGACCTGACCGGTCTGACAGTCGAGGAGGCGACCTCACTGCTCGCCGGAACGGGTCGCTCGACTCCCCCGCCTTCGCCAGTGCGATGCGCAAGGTCACCGCGGCCATTCCCGAGGCGTACCGGGGAACCGCGGTCAGGGCCGCACAGCGGGTACTCGTCCGTCCCGAGGGATTCGTGCGCAGGCCGGAAGAACTCCATGCGCTCGATCCGGTGCAGTTCGCGGTCTTCGCGGGCAGGCGTATCCGCACCCGCTACCGCCCGCGCGACGCCGACGAGGCACGCGAACGGCTTCTCGATCCGGTCGGACTCATCATCGCCGGCGACACGTGGTACCTCGTCGCACACGGTGCGGGGTCGCGTGAGGGGACCGAGGAACGGATGTACCGGTTGTCCCGGATGAGCGAGGTCGAGGTCCTCGACGAGCCGGCGGTACGCGACGAGGACGTGGATCTCGACGAGATCTGGCAGCGTCGGCGCGCGGCGTTCCGGTCCTCGTTCGATCCGGTCGACGTGGTGGTCGACTGCGCCCCCGCGGACGTCGAGACGCTCCGGGCAACCGCACTCTCCGCAGAGACGCTGAGTGATGCCGGAGATCGGCAGCGCGTCGGACTCCGGTTCGCCGACCATCGGCATGCCGCCGGTGCGTTGTGGGGCTTGATGTTCGACCGCGACATCGTCGTACTCGAACCGGAGTGGGTCCGGGAGACCCTGGCCGACCGCGCCCGGGCAGTCCTCGCACGCCACTGAGAACCGCCCATGCGATCTGCCCCTGGAGTCGACCCTCCACAGGCGGTTCGGCGAATATGTCGACGGCCCGGCCACAGCGGGCGTTTTCAGGGGTGCTTGTCAGGAGCGGTTCTCAGGTGGACGTCTGAGGTCAGCCGACCCCGCGCTCGGAGTCGGCCCAGTACTGCGACCGCAGCGCCTTCTTGTCCGGCTTGCCCAGGGCGGTCAGCGGCAACGACTCGGCGAAGATGACCCGCTTCGGCGACTGCACCGCACCCTTGCGGTCCTTGACCGTCTGCTGGATCTCGGCAGTGATGCGTTCCTTGGCCGCGTCGTCGGCGTCCGCATCGGCACGCAGGACGACGATCGCCGTGACGGCCTCACCCCACTTCTCGTCGGGCACACCGATCACGCCGACCTGGCCGACGGCCGGATGCTCGGCCACGACGTCCTCGACCTCGCGGGGGAACACGTTGAAGCCGCCGGTGACGATCATGTCCTTGGTGCGGTCGACGATGAACCAGAAGCCGTCCTCGTCTTCACGCGCGACGTCGCCGGTACGCAGCCATCCGTCGCGGAAGGTCTCGGCCGTCTGCTCCGGGAGGCCGAGGTAACCACCGGCGAGAAGCGGTCCGGCGACACAGATCTCGCCCGGTTCGCCCTGGGGGACGGGCTTGTCGTCGGGGCCGAGGAGAGCCGTGCGCAGGAACGCCGACGGCCGGCCGCAACTGCTGAGGCGACGCTGGTCCTCCCCCGGACCCGGATGATCGCCCTTGGCGAGGTAGCTGATCACCATCGGCGCCTCGGACTGACCGTAGTACTGGGCGAAGATCGGGCCGAACCGTTCGATCGCCTCGGCGAGACGCACCGGATTGATCGGCGACGCACCGTAATACACGGTTTCCAGCGACGACAGATCACGCGTCCGCGAATCCGGGTGATCCATCAGCGCATACAGCATCGACGGCACGAGCATCGTCGCCGTGATCTTCTGTTCCTCGATGGTCTTGAGGACCTCGGCGGGGTCGAACTTCGACAGCACCACCATCGACCCGCCCTTCATGAGAGTCGGGATGAAGAAGGCCGCACCCGCATGCGACAGCGGGGTGCAGAGCAGGAACCGCGGGTGTTCCGGCCACTCCCATTCGGCGAGCTGGATCTGCGTCATGGTCGCCATCGCACGCGCGGTTCCGATGACGCCCTTGGGTTTTCCGGTGGTCCCGCCGGTGTAGGTGATCGAGACGACGTGCTCGGGTGACAGATGCGCGGCGACAAGCGGCTTCGGCTCGAAGTTCTCCGCCTCGGCGATGACGTCACGGGCCTGCGCCGACAACTGCTCGGGCACCGGACCGAGGGTCAGCACCTGCTTCAGGCCGGGGACGCGTTCGAGCAGGGCGGCCGCCCGCTCGACGAACATCGGCACGGGGTCGATGATGAGGGTCGAGACGCCGGCGTCGGCGAGGACGTAGGCATGGTCGTCGAGCGAGCCGAGCGGGTGCAGCGCGGTGCGTCGCCATCCCTGCGTCTGGCCGGCCCCGATGACGAAGAGCACCTCCGGACGATTCAGGGCCAGCAGACCGACCGCCGTGCCGGTGCCCGCGCCCAGACCCTCGAAGGCCTGGATGTACCGGCTGATCGCGGCGGCCATCTCACCACCCGTCATCTCGGTGTCCCCCAGGGACAACACCGTGCGATCGGCATGGCGCTTGAGCGCGGCGACCATCAGGTCGCCCATGTGCGTGCCCCCGCGAAGGTGATCGAAGTCGGTCGGTGCGGTCGTCGTGCCCTCGTTCGTCATGCCACAAGACTAGGACGTGTTACAGGTTCTCGAAAGAACCTCCACCAAAATGGCGGTTCTGATGCGTAGAACCTGTTCTAACTCGACGCCGCCGGCACGGTTTCGAACCCACGATGCCGAGCCCCGGAAGGGCCGGGGGTGTCCTAGGATCGAAGCATGACTGATCTTGACCTGGCCACCACTCGCCGCGACATCGCCGACGCCCTGCTCACCGCGCTTGAGCGGCGACACGAGGTCCTCGACGCCATCGTCGACGCGGAGAATCACGACGAGGCCGTCACCGCCATCGTCGAGCTGCTCGGCAAGTCGCAGCTGGGTGCGAAGGCGATCCTGGACATGAAGCTGAACCAGCTGACCAAGGACGAGCGCCGCAAGAATCAGGCTGAGCTCGACGACCTCAACAACGCCCTGACCTTCACCCTGGTGGAGCGTCCGGCCAGTAGCGGGGACACCCTCGACCTGCGTCCGTTCGACCCGCAGGCCGACGCCGAACTGTTCGCGGCCCGTACCGACGAACTCGGCACCGCAGGCGACGGTTCGGGAGCACCGGCCGGTGACGTCGCCGCCGAGATCAGCGCCGCCACCGACCGCGTCGACGCCGAGGAGGCCGTGTGGCTCGTCGCCGTCGAGGGAGACTCCAAGGTGGGCTTCGTCTTCGGCGAGCTCAAGAACGGCGAGGTCGACCTGCGCATCTGGATTCACCCGCAGTACCGCAAGTCCGGCTATGGAACCGCCGCCCTGCGCAAGTCGCGCTCGGAGATGGCCGCGTACTTCCCCGGAGTGCCGATGGTCGTGCGCGCACCCGGCGCCTAGTCTCACAGCACGAAACGGCCGAACCCACTGCCCGACGGGGTGGTGGGTTCGGCCGTTTCGTCGTCGTTCTCCGTTGCAGGTCAGGCGGATTGGGGCCGCGGCAGCCCGAACCGCGCGACGATCGCGCGAATCCGGTTCTCCTCGTCGACGACGAACGTCTCCGACACCGGGGCACCGAGGCGCAGTGCCCGCGGGCGGACGTGCACCACGTAGCGAGTGGTGACGCTGTGCCCGTCGACGGTCGCGGTGAAGTCCGAGACGCGATGGATCAGGCGGAACTGCGGACCCTTCGCGAGGCTGCGGGCGATGTGCGGTCCGTTGCGCCCCGTACGCACGCCGAACTCGACGCGGGTGCAGTCGGGATGCAGCGACACCGCTGACGGGTCGTGGCTGACCAGGGCGTCGACATACGCCCGGGCCGCCGCGACCCGCTGTTGGTCTCTGTCGTCCGCCGAGGTCACCGCGCGCCGTAGACCGGCATCGGGACCGGCGCCTTGGCCAGGATCTCCTCGATCACCGGGCCGAGCTCGGCGACCTCCCAGCGAGAACCCTTGTCGCGCTCCACACTTCGCTGCCAGCCGTCGGTCACCGAGACCTTGCCGCCCTCGACCTCGAAGACCCGGCCGGTCACCGACCCCGCCTCGGGTGAACCCAGCCACACCACGAGCGGCGAGATGTTCGCCGGGTCCATCGCGTCGAAGGAGCCATCGGCGGGTGCGGCCATCTGTGCGGCCATCTCGTCGCCGGCGCCCATCGTCATCTGGGTTCGGGCCGCGGGCGCGATCGCGTTGACCGTGACGCCGTAGCCACCCAGCTCGGCGGCCGCCTGGATGGTGAGCGCGGAGATTCCCGCCTTCGCGGCGACGTAGTTGCCCTGGCCCACCGAGCCGTACAGTCCGGCACCGGAACTCGTGTTGATGATCCGCGCCTGCGGGGTGCGGCCGGCCTTGGCCTCGGCGCGCCAGTAGGCCGCGGCATGGCGCAGTCCGACGAAATGCCCCTTCAGGTGCACGCGGATGACGGCGTCCCACTCATCCTCCGAGAGCGACACCAGCATCCGGTCGCGGACGAAACCGGCGTTGTTGACGAGGATGTCGAGTTGACCGAACGTCTCGAGCGCCGTGGCGACCATGGTCTCGCCGCTCGCCCAGTCCGCGACATCGCCCACCGATGCAACGGCTTCGCCGCCGGCCGCGCGGATCTCGTCGACGACCCCGGCAGCCAGGTTCTCCGCGTAATCATTGACCACGACCTTGGCGCCGTCGGCGGCGAAGGCGAGGGCGTGAGCCCGACCGATGCCCTGTCCGGCACCCGTCACGATGACGACGCGGCCCTCATTCAACTTGCTACTCAAGGTGTTTCCTTTCTGAACTGCGAAGACTGGGTGTGCGGGATGGTCAGACGGCATTGCCGGCGGTCGCGGCGTCGAGGAACGCGGGCTTCTCGCCCCCGCCGTGCACGGTGAGCGTCGAACCGCTGATGTAACCGGCGAGCGGCGAGAGCAGGAAGGCAACGGCGTTCCCGACGTCGACGGGCGTCGCCATCCGGCCCAGCGGGATGGTGGCGCCGACGGCCGCGACCCCGGCATCGTCTCCGTAGTGGAGGTGCGACTGTTCGGTCTCGACGGGTCCGGCGACGACGGAGTTGACCCGCACCTTCGGGGCCCATTCCACGGCCAGCGAGGTCATCAGGTTGTCGAGGCCGGCCTTCGCCGCACCGTAGGCCGAGGTGCCCGGCGACGGCCGGTGCCCGCTGACGCTCGAGACGTTGACGATCGCGCCACCGTCCGGCTGCGTCTGCATGATCGCGTTCGCCGCCTTGGCCACGGCGAGCGGCGCCAGGAGGTTGAGGTCGACGATCTTGCTCGCGAAGCGGACCGAGGCGTCGGCGGCCAGCGCGAAGGGCGACCCACCGGCGTTGTTGACCACCCCGTCGAGGCGTCCGGCCCGGCCGACGATGCCGTCGACCATCGCCTCGACGGCGGCGGCGTCGCGGACGTCGCAGGAGAAGAAATCGAACTCGCGGAGGTCGTCGGCCAGGCTGTCGGCGTTGCGACCGCAGATCACCGGACGGGCACCCAGGCACGAGAGCACCCGGGTGATACCCGCCCCGACGCCGCGCGCGCCTCCGGTGACCAGGACAACCTTCCCGACCAGGCCCAGCTCGGCCTGTGACTGCGTCTGCATGGGTGCTACCCTACCAAACAACCAAGCACTTGCTTGGTTCAATGCTTGCGCAGCCCACGAGGTTGCCAAGGCAGCCACGAGAGGAGCACGCGTGCCGATCACCACGACACGTACCGAATCCGGCATCGTGACCATCACGGTCGACTACCCGCCGGTCAACGCGCTGCCATCGGCGGCGTGGTTCGAACTCGCCGATGCGGTCACCGCAGCCGGCGTCGACCCGGCGACGCATGTCGTGGTGTTGCGCGCCGAAGGACGCGGCTTCAACGCCGGCGTCGACATCAAGGAGATGCAGGCCACCGAGGGCTTCGACGCCCTGATCGGCGCCAACCGCGGATGTGCGGCGGCCTTCGGCGCCGTCTACGACTGTGCGGTCCCGGTGATCGTCGCGGTCAACGGCTTCTGCGTCGGCGGCGGCATCGGCCTGGTCGGCAACGCCGACGTCATCGTCGCCTCCGACGACGCGGTCTTCGGCCTTCCCGAGGTCGATCGCGGAGCACTCGGTGCAGCAACACATCTCGCCCGCCTGGTGCCGCAGCACATGATGCGCACCCTCTACTTCACCGCGAAGAACGTGACGGCCCAGCAGCTCGAGCATTTCGGTTCGGTGTACCGCGTCGTGCCCCGCGAGGAGCTCCTCGACGCCGCGCTCGAGGTCGCCGAGGCCATCGCCGCCAAGGACACCCGGGTCATCCGGGCGGCCAAGGAGGCCATCAACCACATCGACCCGGTCGACGTGAAGGCCAGTTACCGCCTCGAACAGGGCTTCACCTTCGAGCTGAACCTGGCCGGCGTCGCCGACGAACATCGCGACGCCTTCGTCTCGACCGGTAAGCCCCTCGCCTCGAACGCTTCTGACAACGGAGGACACGCCTGAGATGCCGACCGACAAGACAAGCACCCTCGACGACGTCGTCGCTGAACTCCGCGACGGCATGACCATCGGCATCGGCGGCTGGGGTTCGCGCCGCAAGCCGATGGCACTGGTCCGCGCGATCGACCGCTCGGACGTCAAGGACCTCACGGTCGTGACCTACGGTGGCCCCGACCTCGGATTACTCTGCGCCGCAGGCAAGGTGCGTCGCGCCTACTACGGATTCGTCTCCCTCGACTCCGCCCCCTTCTACGACCCGTGGTTCGCCAAGGCACGCACCAACGGCGAGATCGAGGTGCGCGAGATGGACGAGGGCATGGTCAAGTGCGGCCTCGAGGCCGCGGCCGCCCGTCTACCGTTCCTCCCGATCCGCGCCGGACTCGGCTCCGACGTCCTGAAGTTCTGGGAAGGTGAACTCAAGACGGTCCAGTCGCCCTACCCTGATGCCGACGGCCGGACCCAGACGCTGATCGCGATGCCCGCGCTGAAGCTCGACGCCGCCTTCGTCCACCTCGATCTCGCCGACGCCCACGGCAACGCCGCCTACACCGGCGTCGACCCGTACTTCGACGACCTCTACTGCGCGGCCGCCGAGCGCCGCTACCTGGAGACCGACCAGCTCGTGTCGACCGAGGTGCTCGTGAAAACCGTTCCGCATCAGCGACTCCTGCTGAACCGGATGAACGTCGACCGGGTGGTGCACACGCCCAACGGCGCCCACTTCACCTTCGCGGGTGCCGGGAGCGCAGCGAGCGGGCCCAATGTCACAGCTGACTACGGGCGGGATGAGAAGTTCCAGCAGTTCTACGTCGCCAGCGCCAAGGAACCCGACACCTGGGAGGCATTCTCCCGCAGGTTCCTCCAGGTCGACGAGGAGACCTACCAGCGCGAGGTCAGCGCATGGCAGGACGAGCAGAAGGAGGACGGACAGTGAGCACCGTCGAGAGCCAGGCCCTCGCAGAAGTGGGTCGTGCCGAGTACTGCGTCATCTCGTGTGCCGACATCTTCTCCGGTGCAGGCGAGATCATGGCGTCGCCGATGGCGCCGGTGCCCCTGCTGGGAGCCCGCCTGGCGCGCCTCACCACCGAACCAGACCTGCTGATCACCGACGGCGAGGCGCTGATCTTCGCCGACACCCCGGGCATCGGCAAGTCGGGCCCCATCGAGGGCTGGATGCCGTTCCGCAAGGTATTCGACGTCGTGGCGTCGGGCCGTCGCCACGTGGTCATGGGCGCCAACCAGATCGACCGGTACGGCAATCAGAACCTCTCCGCGTTCGGCCCGCTGCAGAAGCCGACACGCCAGATGTTCGGTGTGCGCGGCGCGCCCGGCAACACGATCAACCACCCGACGAGCTACTGGGTGCCCCGCCACTCCGCCCGGGTCTTCGGAGACTCGGTGGACATCGTCTCCGGCGTCGGCTTCGACAAGGTCGACCCGGCCAACCCGGCGTTCGACGATCTCGACATCCACCGCGTCGTCACCAATCTGGGCGTCTTCGACTTCGGCGGGGCGGATCACACGATGCGCGCGCTGTCGCTGCATCCGGGGGTCACCGCCGACGAGGTCGCAGAGAACACCGGCTTCGAGATCGAGGGTCTGGCCGACGCGCCGGAGACGCGGCAGCCCACCGCCGAGGAACTGAGCCTGATCCGAGACGTGCTCGATCCCAGGGGCGTTCGCAACAAGGAAGTCCGATGAGTCCGGCCAGGGCTGCGGGCCTGTCCACCTCGTTCACCGAACTCGTCGGGATCGAGTACCCGATCGTGCAGACCGGTATGGGCTGGGTGTCCGGGCCGTCGCTGACCTCGGCGACGTCGAACGCCGGCGGTCTCGGCATCCTGGCGTCGGCGACGATGACCTACGGCGAGCTCGAGGCGGCCATCGCCAAGACAAAGTCGTTGACCAGCAAGCCTTTCGGTGTGAACATGCGTGCCGACGCCACCGACGCACCGGAACGGATCGATCTCCTGATCCGTGAAGGCGTCAAGGTCGCGTCGTTCGCGCTCGCCCCGAAGCCCGAGTTGATCGCGAAACTCAAGGACCACGGCATCGTCGTGATCCCGTCGATCGGCGCGGCCAAGCACGCGGTGAAGGTCGCGTCGTGGGGCGCGGACGCCGTCATCGTGCAGGGCGGCGAGGGCGGCGGCCACACCGGCCCGGTCGCGACCACCCTGCTGCTGCCGTCGGTGCTCGATGCCCTGGCAGCCAAGAACATCGACATGCCGGTCGTCGCGGCCGGCGGCTTCTTCGACGGTCGCGGACTGGCCGCGGCGCTCGCCTACGGCGCCCAGGGCGTCGCGATGGGTACCCGCTTCCTGCTGACGTCGGACAGCGCGGTCCCCGACTCGGTCAAGCACGAGTATCTGCAGCGCGGGCTCAACGACACCGTCGTCTCGGTGAAGGTCGACGGTATGCCCCACCGCGTGCTGCGTACCCCGCTCGTCGAGGCACTCGAGAGCGGCAGCCCGGTGAAGGCGCTGTTCGCCGCCGCGCGAAATGCCAACGAGTTCAAGCAGATGACCGGCATGCGCTGGACCACCATGCTCAGAGACGGTCGCACGATGAAGAAGTCGGGCGAACGCACGTGGCAGCAGGTCATCATGGCCGGGAACACCCCGATGCTGCTGAAGGCCGGTCTCGTCGAGGGCGACACCCGCGCGGGTGTCCTCGCCTCGGGTCAGGTCGTCGGCATGATCGAGGACCTGCCCAGCTGCGACGAGCTGATCCAGTCGATCATGCACCAGGCCCACGAGCGGTTGAAGACGCTCGGGTCGCTGGGTTGAGCAGAATCGCTACTTCGGGCCACCCCTCTGCTGCCTGAGGTGCGAGCGGAGCGAGCCACGAAGGGCCGCCGACGTCATGTCAGCAGGCCTTCGTGGCTCGTCGCTTTCGCTCCTCGCACCTCAGGCAGCGAGGGTCGGGCTACTTCGCCGCCGTGAGCGTCCAGCCGGCGGCTGCGGTGCGCTGGTTCCAGAACTCCATGTAACGGCCACCGCGGCTGAGCAATTCGTCGTGGGTGCCGATGTCGTCGACGCCGCCCGCGTCGTCGAGGACGACGATCTGGTCGGCGGCGGTCACGGTCGACAGCTTGTGCGCGATGACGAGCACGGTGCTGCGGTCGGCGAGGCGGCGGATGGATTCCGCGACGTGCGCCTCGTTCTCCGGGTCGAGGGCGGATGTCGCCTCGTCGAAGAGCACGATCGGGGCGTCCTTGAGCAGCGCGCGTGCGATCGAGACACGTTGGCGCTCACCACCGGACAGGGCCGACCCGCCTTCGCCGACCACGGTCTGCCAGCCATCGGGCAGACGCTCGACGATGGACGTGACGCCGGCGGTCTCGGCAGCCGCGCGGATCTCGTCGTCGGTGGCGTCGGGGCGACCGAGTTTGATGTTCTCCCAGAGGGTGTCGTCGAAGAGGTAGACGTCCTGGAAGACCTGCGACAGCTGGCCCATCAGTGCGCCGGTCTCCTGGTCGCGGACATCGGTGCCCCCGACCTTCACCGAACCGCCGTCGACGTCGTAGAACCGGGCGATCAGCCGGAAGATGGTCGATTTGCCCGAACCGGACGGTCCGACGAGTGCGGTCATCGTGCCCGGCTGCGCCCGCACGGACACGTCCCGCAGCACCGGAGTGCCGTTCTCGTAACCGAAAGCGACGTGGGACAGTTCGACCGCGCCCGGCTCGGTGATCGGCTTCGGCTGATCCGGGACGGGCATGCGGTCGGTGTCGAGGACACCGGTGATGCGGTTGATCTCGTCGGTCGACATGCGCAGCGTCGAACCGAGCTCGGCGAGTTCGCCGATCGGGCCGAAGAAGCGGGCCGCGAGTCCGAACACCGCGACGAGCAGGGCAGGCTCGATGTGGCCGGCCACCGCGAGCCAGGCACCGAGGGCGAGGACCGCGCTGAACACGACCTGGACCGACAGGCCGTTGAGCAGGATGCCGAGGATCGATCGCCAGAGCATCGACTTGCCCACGCGCGCTTGCTGACCGAGCGCCTCGGCCAGCGGTGCGTGAGCGGAGTCGGCGGCGCCGAAGGCACGCAACACCGCCTGGCAACGCGCGTACTCCAGCACCCGGTTGTTGACCTTCACGGCCTCGGCCCGCTTGCGGCGCTCGGCCTTCGCCAGGAACCGGCTGGACAGTTTGCCGATGTACATGAGAACCAGCGTTCCAGCGACCATCAGCAGGCCGATGCGCCAGTCGAACAGGCAGATCCCGATCACCACGACCACCGAGCTGACCGTGTTCACGACGACCGGCGTGATGTAGTGCGCACCGGTACTGCCGACGAACATCGTTCCCTTGACGGCGATCTGCGAGACGTCGCCGATGCGTTCGCGGGTGAACCAGCCGAGAGGCAGCGTCACCATGTGATCGCCGAGCCGGTGATGCAGCATACGCATCGCGTACAGGGCCATCGTCATGCCCTTGAGGGACTGGACGTAGGCGCTGACCGTGCAGATCAACACCAGAACGGCCAACGGCCACAACCACTTCGCGGCGGCCGAGAGGTCACCGTCGAGAAGGTTCTCGGTGATCGGGACGAGCGTGAGCATCGCCAGGCCCTGCGCGACGCCGTAGAGGACGACCCAGCTCAGAAAGACGACCATCCGGGCGCGCTCGGAACCCAGGATCGTGTAGAAACCGCGGATCATCGCGCCACCTCGTCACTTCCGACCGCGCCGAGCGCGATCTTCTCGTCCTGCCGGGTGGTGCCGGCCTCGTAACTGGCCCACATCGACGCGTACAGACCGCCGTTGGCGACCAGTTCGTCCTGACGTCCCTGTTCGACGACGCGCCCGCGATCGAGCACGACGATGTTGTCCGCGTGGGTGATCGAACCGAGCCGGTGTGCGATCACGAGGACCGTCCGGCCGACCATCAGCGCACCGATGGCCTGCTGGATCTGGGCCTCCGACTCCGGGTCGGCGAAGGCGGTCGCCTCGTCGAGAACCAGGATCGGGGTGTCGGCGAGCAGGGCGCGGGCGATCGAGACGCGCTGCGCCTCACCGCCGGAGAAGTGTGCGCCGTCGCCGACGACGGTGTCGTAGCCGTCGGACAGTTCCAGGATGCGTTCGTGGATCCGGGCCGCGCGGGCGGCGTCGTGGACCTGCTCCTCGGTGGCCTCGGGCCGGCCGAGTCGGATGTTGTCCCGCACCGACATCGTCAGCAGCTGCACGTCCTGCAGCACGAAGCCGACGTGGCGGTAGAGCTCGGTGGGGGCGATGTCGCGGACGTCGACGCCGCCGATGCGCACCGAGCCGGAGTCGGGATCGCCGAAGCGCGGGAGCAGTGTCGCCAGCGTCGACTTACCGCTGCCCGACGGCCCGACGAGCGCGGTCACGGTACCCTCGGCGAGTTCGACGCTGACGCCGTCTAGCGCCTTCACCCCGGACGGCATGCCGAGACGCGGCGGATAGGTGAAGTGCACGTTCTCGATGCGCACGTCGTGGCCGGCGGGAACCTGCGGGTTCTCCGGGACGGCGAGCTCGGGTTCGGCGAGCAGGTCGGCGATGCGCAGTGCCGCAGCCGATGCCTGCTGGCGGGTGTGAACCGCAGTGGAGACGGTGAGCAGCGCGGTCGGCAGGATCATCGCGATCAGCGTCGAACCGACCAGCTCGATCGGCGTGACCCAACCCTTGTCGACGAGCCAGTAGCCGACACCGAGGTTGACCAGCAGGATCAGCGGAGCGGAGATCAGGACCGTGGTGATGGCCTGCACGCGCAGCATCGGACCCATGTACCCGGCGAAGTCGTCGTTGAACTCGTCGGCGGCATCGATGAAGCGGCGGTGGGCCTTTCCGGTCTGCCCGAACGTCTTGACCACCGCGACACCGGCGATGAACTCGACGATGGTGGCGCTGATACGGGCGACTCCGGTGTCCATCTTCTCCATCTCGGCGGTGAGATCTCGCGCCATGTACGAGTAGGTCAGGGCGTACAGCGGCACGGTGGCGATGGCCAGCAGACCGAGGCGCCAGTCGAGGATGAAGCAGTAGATCAGCGCGAAGATCGGCGACAGGACCGCCGCGGTCGCCTCGACCTGTGCGTGGGCGACCAGATAGTGCAGGTCCGCGACGTCGTTCTGCACCGACTTGCGCACCGCGCCCGAACTGGTGCGGCTGAACCAGCCGAGCGGCAGCCGGCCGAGCTTGTCGGCGATGCGGATTCGGAGTTGCGCCTGGAGGTCGAGGTCGGCGAAGTGGGTGATCGCCAGCGCGAGGAACGCGAACAGGGCGCGCGCCGCGAGCCCGCCGACGACGAGCCACACCACCAGCCACACCCGCCCGGTGTCGGTGGGTCCCGGGGCCAACAGGGTGCGACCGAGTTCGACGATGCCGATGAACGGCACGACGGTCGCAGCGGAGGCAAGGATCTGGACGAACTGGGCGAGAACGGTGCGCGTCTTCACCGGCGCCAGGACATCGGCGAGAGCCGCCGACTTGGCCTTGGCCTCCGCCCGGGCCTTGACCCGCGCGGCCTTCGGATCATCGGGCGCGTGCTCGGGTTCCGGAGTCGGCGTGGGTGCGGCCACTTGTGTTCCGCCAATTGTCATATCCGCACCTTAGCGACACCCGAGAGACGTAGGGAAAGGTACCCTAACTTCCTGGGATCAGCGGGGCAGGATGCCGTCCAGGACGATCGACAGGTATTGGTCGGCGATCGACTCGACGGTCATCGGACCTCCCGGGCGGTACCAGCGCACGGCCACCCACACGGTGTCGCGCATGAAGCGGTAGACCAGTTCGACATCGAGATCCGGACGGAACTCACCGTCGTCGACACCACGCTGCAAGACCGCGTGCCACAACTGCCGGAACTCGACGTTCAGCTCGCCGATGTAGCCGAAGCGCTCCTGCCCCGACAGCCGCTTGGCCTCGTCCTGGTAGATCGCGACCGCGTTGCGTTCCGCGTCGATGGACTCGAACGACGCCACGACGAGTCCGCGGAGCGTCTCGCTTGCCGAGAGTCCCGCTCCGGCGATCTCGCGGTAGCGGGCGAACAGGTCGTCGAGGAATCGGCGCAGGATCTCGTCGACCATCGACTCCTTCGAGTCGAAGTGGTGATAGAGGCTTCCCGACAGGATTCCCGCGGCGTCGGCGATGTCGCGAACCGTCGTCGAACGCAGGCCGTTCTCGGCGAACATCCGCCCGGCGGTGGCGAGCAACTCGTCGCGGCGCGACGAACGGACGGCGGTGTCGGCGCCGGCTTTGTCATTGGTCTTCGTCTGGCCACGTGGGGACACGCATCCTCCTGGAGAGTCTGCCCATCACCCTAGCAAGCGCTTGGCCGGGAACGTCGTACGACGAACCTGGCCAAGCGGAGCTGCTATGCGCAGGTCATGCGCGGCAGTGTCACGCGCCTAGGTGTACTGCCCAGGGACGTTGGTCAAGCGGCTGAAGGGAACGTTCCGGCCGATGGCGGAGTGTTGCCGGTGGTGATTGTAGGTGTGCAACCATCCTGGCAACGCTGCGCGTCGGGCTTGTTCGGACCG
>NZ_MKKG01000035.1:0-21710 GCF_001942325.1 Gordonia sp. CNJ-863 | reverse complement strand
ATATACCTGGCCCACCCGCAACGCTTCCGCCGCCCACCCCGGGCCCCGGAGATCCCGACCATCGTCGGGATCAACCACCGAAGAACAACCAACCAAGTCCTGTCTCAGACAGGTTGAGAAATTCCGCGCGCTGGTGGGTTTGCCGAAAAAGGGTGGGTTTGCCGCGTTCAGGAGAGCGTGCGCAACACCGCCACCGCCCGTTCGATGAGCGGGGTTCGACGAGCCGCCGCGTAGGCGGCCGCCAGAGCCACCTGGTCGATCGGTGCGGACAGGGGCCGGTAGGCGACGCCGGCCACGCCGAGCGCCGAGGTCGGTTCGGGCACGATCGCCACTCCGAGTCCGGCCGCGACCAGAGTCACGAGCGTCGACGTCTCCTCGACCTCGTGTCGGATGCGCGGCACGAAACCCGCGCGCTCGGACGCGGCCGCCAGCACCCCGGCGAGCACCGACCGCCCCCCGCCGACGTGTGAGATGAAGTCCTCGCCGCGGAGCCGGCCGATCTCCACCGCCTCGTCCTCGGGGGTGTCGGCGAGCGGATGATCGGCGGGCAGAGCGACGATCAGCCGGTCCCGTCGGATCGATTCGACGTGGAGGCCCGGGGTCTCCACCGGCATGCGCAACAGGGCGAGGTCGATGTCGCCCGACGCCAGAGCCGCCAGCTGTTCCGATGCCAGCATCTCGCCCCGGACGCTCACGTCCACGTCGGGCAACACCTCACGCAGCGCGCGCACGAACTGGGGGAGCAGGGAGTAGGTCGCCGAACCTACGCAGCCGATCGCGAGATTGCCCTGCCGGCCGTCGGCGATGCGCTGCGCGCGACGGGCGGCGGCGTCGACCGAGTCGAGGATCGCCTCGACCTGACGCAGATAGTCCTGCCTGCGGCGGTCAGCTCGACGCGCCGTGTGGAACGGACGAGCAGGGCCACGCCGAGTTCGTCCTCGAGCTGTTTGATCTGCTGGGAGAGCGGCGGCTGGGCGATGTGCAGCCGCTGTGCCGCCCGACCGAAGTGCAACTCCTCGGCGACCGCGCGGAAGTAGCGCAGGTGGCGTAGCTCCATGTGCTCATCGTACCGATTGATATTCCTGAGATATCAAAAACCGGCAAATGGATACTTCTCCATATAGCCGCAGGTCTCTACGCTGGACGCATGGCAACTTCGAGTACCCCGGACACCGACATCGTCATCTGTTCACCCCTGCGCACCCCGGTGGGTCGTATGGGTGGCGCACTGTCGTCCGTGCCGGTCACGCGCCTCGCCACCGATCTGCTCAAGGAGCTGACCGCGCGGACCGGGCTCGGCGAGGGCGACATCGACGACGTCATCCTGGGCCAGGGGTACGCGAGCGGGGAATCCCCTGCGCTCGGCCGGATCGCCGCACTCGACGCGGGGCTGGGTGTCGGTGTCCCGGGTATGCAGATCGACCGCCGATGCGGATCGGGCCTGCAGGCAGTGCTCACGGCGGCGTCGTCGGTGGCGACCGGCGGTGCGCGACTCGTGGTCGCCGGTGGAGCCGAGTCGATGTCGAACGTCGAGCACTACGCGCTCGGGCTCCGTTCCGGGATCAAGCAGGGCGGCGTCGAGCTGATGGATCGCCTCGACCGAGGTCGACTCACCGCCGGCGGTGAATCCCATCCGGTACCCGGCGGGATGATCGAGACCGCCGAGAATCTCCGCTCGGAGTACGGGATCTCCCGCGCCGATCAGGACGAGTACGCCGCCCGGTCGCATCACCGTGCCGTCGCGGCTCACGAGGCGGGCCGGTTCGACGACGAACTCGTCCCGGTCACCATCCCCGGCCGCCGGGGGAAACCCGACACCGTCGTCGATCGGGATGAGCATCCGCGTGCCGATGCCACCGCGGACTCGCTCGGCAAGCTGCGTCCCATCCGTCTCAAGGTCGACGCGGACGCCACGGTCACCGCGGGCAACGCGTCCGGACAGAACGACGGCGCCGCCATGTGCGTGGTGACCACCCGTGCGGAAGCGGCCCGTCGTGGACTGGAACCCCTTCTCGCCCTGCGTTCCTGGGCCGGGACCGGCTGCCAACCCGAGACGATGGGCGTCGGTCCGGTGAGCGCGACGGCAGCCGCCCTCGACCGTGCCGGCCTCACCCTCGACGAGATCGACCTGATCGAACTCAACGAGGCGTTCGCCGCACAGGTACTGGCCTGCCTCGACGAATGGAAGATCGACCCCGGTGACGAACGACTGAACCCCAACGGTTCCGGGATCTCCCTGGGCCATCCGATCGGCGCGACCGGCGGCCGCATCCTCGCCACCGCCGCCTACGAGGCCCGCCGTCGAGAGGCTCGCTACGTCCTCGAGACCATGTGCATCGGTGGCGGACAGGGCCTCGCCGCGATCTTCGAGGCGACCCGATGAGCGCCCCGGTGCAGGTGCACGCCGTCGTCTCCGGACGCACCGACGGTCCCGCGGTGGTCTTGTCGAACTCGCTCGGGTCCACGCATTGCATGTGGGATGCGCAGCTGGCCGCCCTCGAGGCACGGTTCCGCGTCGTCCGCTACGACACCCGCGGTCACGGTGAGTCCCCGGTTCCGCAGGGGCCGTACACGATCGACGATCTAGCCGACGACGTCATCGCCCTGCTCGACCGTCTCGACATCGAGCGCGCGCATCTCGTGGGTCTCTCCCTCGGCGGCATGACCATGATGCGGGTCGCCGCGCGCAATCCCGAACGGGTCGACCGGGTGTCGTTGTTCTGCACCGGGGCTCAGCTCCCGCCGCGGGAGGCCTGGCTCGACCGGGCCGCCATGGTGCGTGACCAGGGAACCGGTGCCGTCGCCGAATCCGTTGTGCAGCGGTGGTTCACACCCGAGTACCTGAGTACCTACGGCAGTTCACGAAAGTTCCACGAGGACATGGTGGCCGCGACCCCGGCCGAGGGGTATGCCTCGTGCTGCGAGGTCATCGCCGAGATGGATCTCCGCGGCGACCTGCCGTCGATCACCGCGCCGGTGCTCGCGATCGCAGGTGCCGACGACCCCGCGACGCCGCCGGCCAAACTCGAGGAGATCGCGGACAACGTGCAGAACGGCCGCCTCCTCGTCGTGCCCGACGCCGCCCACCTGGCGAACGCCCAGCAGCCCGACATCATCAACCCCGCCCTGATCGAACACCTGGAGCAGCAATGAGTTACGACAAAGTGGTCGCCTCGGCAGCCGATGCCGTCGCCGACATTCCCGACGGTGCAAGCCTCGCGGTGGGCGGCTTCGGCCTCGCCGGCATCCCCGGCTTTCTCATCGACGCCCTCCTCGCGCAGGGCGCGAAGAACCTGACCATCGTCTCCAACAACTGCGGTGTCGACGGCGCGGGTCTCGGTCTGCTTCTCGAGAACCGCCGTATCGACAAGGTGATCGCCTCCTACATCGGCGAGAACAAGGAGTTCGGGCGCCAGTTCCTCTCCGGTGAGGTCACCGTCGAACTCACCCCGCAGGGCACCCTCGCCGAGCGGATGCGCGCCGGCGGCAGCGGAATCGGCGCCTTCTTCACCCCCACCGGTGTCGGCACCCTCGTCGAAGAGGGCGGACTGCCGTGGCGCTACAACGCCGACGGCACCGTCGCCGAGGCCTCCCCGCCCAAGGAGGTCCGCACCTTCAACGGCAAGCCGATGGTGCTCGAGGAAGCGATCGTCACCGACTATGCACTGGTGCGCGCCGCCGTCGTGGACAGGGCCGGAAACTGCAGATTCCACGCCGCGGCACGCAATTTCAATCCGCCGGCCGCGATGTCGGGCCGCACGACGATCGTCGAGGCGGAAAAGGTCGTGGAGGTCGGCGAACTCGGGCCCGACGAGATCCATCTCGCCGGCATCTTCGTCCAGCGCGTTCTCGAACTGACCCCGGAACAGGCCTTGCGCAAGGGAATCGAGAAGCGCACCATCCGCGAGCGCCCGACCGCCGCAACCGTATAGGAGACCGCCATGACCTGGAACCGGAACGAGATGGCCGCCCGTGCGGCAAAGGAACTCACCCGCGGCGACTACGTCAACCTGGGGATCGGCCTGCCGACCCTGATCCCCGACCACATGCCCGATGATTCGGGAATCTTCCTGCACGCCGAGAACGGCATCCTCGGCGTCGGTCCTTTCCCCTACGACGACGAGGTCGACCCCGACCTGATCAACGCCGGCAAGCAGACCGTGTCGGTCCTGCCCGGTGCGTCCTACTTCGACTCCGCCACCAGCTTCGCGATGATCCGCGGCGGGCACGTCGACGTGGCCGTCCTCGGCGGGATGCAGGTCGCGATGAACGGTGACCTCGCCAACTGGATGGTGCCCGGCGCACTCGTGAAGGGCATCGGCGGCGCCATGGACCTGGTCAACGGCGCCGGCAAGGTGATCGTCCTGATGGAACACGTCACCAAGAAGGGCGAGGCGAAGCTCCTCGAGCACTGCGCCCTGCCCCTGACCGGTCGCAGCGTGGTCAGTCGCGTCATCACCGATCTGGGCGTGTTCGATGTCGCCGGAACGGGTTTCGAGGTCGTCGAACTGGCGCCCGGCGTCGACTTCGAGGAGGTCGTCGAGAAGACCGGTGCCCCGGTCACCGATCGCACCGCGGTGCACGCCGCGGTCTGAGGCAGGTACGCAGCGGTCGACCGAACCTGCGATCGAGGTCGGAGATGGCGGTCTCTCAACGGCGCGAGGCCGCCAGCTCCGACCGTGACCGCAGTCCGAGCTTCGCGTAGATCCGGGTCAGGTGGTACTGCACGGTCTTGGGCGAGATGAACAGTTCGGCAGCCACCTCACGGTTGGAGAGCCCACGCGCCACGAGCGTGGTCACCGCCTCCTCCTGCGGGGTGAGCTCGGCGACGTCTTTCGCGGCGTGGGCATTCTCGACGCGTGAGACCGCCAGGCCGCCGGCCTTCAACTCGCGGTCGCAGCGCTCCACGTAGGTCGTCGCGCCCAGCGAGACGTACAGATCGCGGGCGGTCCCGATGACGGCGTCGGCGGCGCGTCGTTTGCCTGCCCGTCGCAACGTCTGGCCGTACGCGAGATTGACCCGCGCCTGGTCGTAGCGGAGCCCGAGGCCGTCGAGGAGTTGGATGCCATCCTCGAAAGTTCGACGCGCACCGTGTATGTCGCCGGTGGCACCGAGGAACCGTCCGCGCGCGTACTTCATCCGGGCGGCCGACGAGCGGTGCCCGCGTTCCTCCGACCGTTTCTCGTAGTCCCGGAGCAGGTCGTCGGCCGCGTCGTATTGACCCTCCAGGACAAGGGCATTCCCCAGTACGTCCACCCAGGGCCACAGGCCGGGTTCGGACAGCGCGGGGACGCTCTCGGACATTGTTCTCAGCGGTGCGAGGATGCGCCGGACCTTTCCGTAATCCGCCGCGGCCTCGGCGAGCTGAGCACGTGCCAGCATGTCCGGGATGCGCATGATCTCGTAATCGCCCGCAGAGGTGGTGTTCTCGGCGACACTGCGGTGAGCTGCCTCCCAGTTGCCCCGCAGCGAATGGATCTGGCTCGCCGTCCAGTTCAGCAGCGGCGTCGTCAGCGCGATGCCACTGGAACGTGCCAGCCCATGGCCGGCTTCCACGTTGCGCATGGCCTCGTCCCAGTCGCCGGTGAGGAACTGCACCCGTGCCAGCCAGGCCACCGCCCACATCGAGATCCGCGTGGAACCGCCCAACTGTGCCATCGACACGGCGGTCTCGAGATTGGTTCGGGCGGCGTCGATCTCGTCGAGTCCCAGCTGCAACCACCCGCGACCCATGATCGCGCGCTGCGCCTGCGCGCCGTACCGGATCTGTTCGGAGACCGAATCGTACTCGGCGCGGGCGGCGTCGGGATGCCCCGACCACGCCAATCCGAGCCCACGGATGACCGCGGCCTCCACGCGGGCCGCCGACCCGCTCCCGGCCATCGTGATCGCCCGATCGGCCCAGGTCACCAACTCGGCGCCCTGGCACCGTACGAGGTTGTGCAGCACGTGGCGCTGGGCGATCAGGGCGGCCACGTCGGGTTCACGATCGACGTTGACGATGTCCCAGGCGCGGTCGAGGCGCAGCTGCGCTTCCGCCGAGCGTCCCCGCAGGATGGCCAGGTACGCCAGCGTCGCATTGCGCAGCGGTGTCTCGCGCAAGCTCTCCACCGTCGGGACCAAGGCGCCGGCACCGGTGCAATCGCCCGCGGCGAGAAGCGAATCGACCGCGAGGGTCACTCGGGTGTCGCGCTCGAGCGGATCGGGCGTGAGCCGGCCCGACTGGCGGTAGAGACCGGCGGCCTCCGCCCATGCGCCGTCGGCACCGCGCATGCGGGCGAGATCGGCCAGGTCGTCGGCGAGACCGGCATCGGCGGTCGGGGTGGCGGCCACCCGGTGATGGAGCCGGCGCGCCGGATCGACGACCACGTCGGCCGCCCGTCGGTGCGCAGCGCCCACGGCCTTCATCCCCAGGACCTCGAGGATCGCGGCGCGCACCAGGGGGGTGACGATCCGGGGCTGCACCTCGGCGGGCGTCAGCGCTCCGTCGGAGGTGACCAGTCCGGTGCGTCGCGCGTCGTCGATCGCCGCCAGCGGGTCCTCGACGCCGGCGAGGGCCAGGGCGGTCGAGAGTGGTTCGGCGACATCGAGTATCGCGAGCGCCTCGATGAGCGCGCCGGCGGGCGTGCCAGACTCCGGGAGTCGCTCGCGCACCGCACGGACGACGTGTGCGGGGGCCGGGAGTTGGGCGTCACTGCGTGCCCAGGTCCCGGCCGGTACCTCGTCGAGCAGGGCCACGATGTCTCGTGGATTGCCCGACGTGTGCCGGGTCAGTTCCGCCCGCATCGCGGGATGGAGCACGATGCCGCGCTGTCCGGCGAGATCCGCGGTGCCCTGTGCATCGACCCCCTCGAGTCGCAGCTCGTCGAAGGCCTGTCCGGCGAGGCGGGTACCGGGCCGAGCTGTCGTCACGACGACGAGGATGCGACGTGTCCGGTGCTCCCGGATCAGCGTCACCAACGCTTGGAGCGACTCTTCGTCGGCGAGGTCGGCGTCGTCGACGGCCACGAGCACCGGGACATCCGACGCCGTCGCCTCGAGTAGGGCGTCCACGAGATCGCCGGCGCGATCCGGCTCGACCTGCTGGTCCTGGAGAAGTTGACGGATCAGCGAACCCGGAGTGGCGGCCTGCCAGGGCGAGACCCGTGCCCACAACGTGGTGCCGGCGTCCGGGGACGCCAGGTGGTACTGGACGAGGTGGGTGAGGAGGGTCGACTTGCCGCAACCCGGATTCCCGGAGATGGCGATCAGTTCCGCCCCGGATACGGTGCGGAGCCGCGTCGACAACACGTCGATCTCGCGGTCCCGCCCGACACATGCGGCAGTGACCATCATCGCTCCATGGTAGGTAACCGTGGACGCCGGTGGCCTCGGGTTCCTATCCCTGGTCGCCGCCCGCGACCGGCAGGACCGTGCCGGTGATGTACGACGCCTCGTCCGACGCCAGGAAGCAGATCGCCGCGGCCTGCTCGTCGAGCGTCCCGTATCGGTTCATCAGGGACGACGCCTTGGTCTGATCGATGTGGGCCTGATACCACCGCGCCTCGGTCTCGTTCCGCGGCTCGGGGGTGCCGCGGGAGATCCGGCGGGGCGGGGCCTCGGTGCCACCGGGCGCAGCGGCCACCACGCGGACACCGGCGTCAGCGTATTCCATCGCCAGCGACGCGGTCATCGCGTTGACGGCGCCCTTGGCGGCCGAGTAGGGGATGCGATGGATTCCGCGGGTCGCGGCGGAGGAGACGTTGACGATCACCCCGCCGCCGTTGTCGATCATCGACGGCAGAACAGCTCGGCACGAGTACAGCGTGGTCATCAGGGACCGGTCGATCTCCGCCCGGATCTGTGCGTCGGTGAACTCGGTGAACGGTTTGAAGTTGATCGCCCCGCCGACGTTGTTGATCAGCACGTCGACCCGGCCGTAGGAGGCGATGGCCCGGCGGACCACCGACTCGGCGCCGTCGTAGGACTCCAGGTCCGCGATCGCCGACACCGCCCCGGGACCGGTCGACTCGAGGTCACGCGCGACCTCCTCGACGAGGTCCGACCGGTCGGCCAGGACGACCGTTCCGTCTTCGGCGCTGATCCGGCGCGCGGCCTGTTCACCGATTCCCTGTGCGGCGCCGGTGATCACCACGACCTTGCCGGCGAAGCGGCCGGGGGTGACGAAACGCGGGCGGCGCGAGGCCATCTCGTCGGCCATCGCACGACGCATCGTCTGCTTGGACCGTTCGGCATGAGCGGCGATCAGCTCCCGGGCGGCGTCGTGGTCGCCGGATTCGAAGGCCGACACGATGTCGAGATGGTCCTGTGCGCACAGCGGGTGGCACCACGTCGCGTTGCGCAGCACCTCGGTCATCCGGCCCTTCACCCCGAGGGCCTTGTAGGCCTCGAGCAGGTGGTCGTTGCCCGTGAGCGTGAACAGGTAGTCGTGGAAGGCGGCGTTGGTCTCGGTGTACTGGGCGGCATCGACGAACCGGTCCCCGTCGACGTAGGGCACGGTGGCATCGGCGAGCAACCGGTAGCCGGTCAGCTGCTTGGTGTTCAGGCGGCCGAAGGTCAGTTCCAGCGCGCCCAGTTCGAGCGCGGCACGCGCCTCGAACAGGGCGTCCGACTCGTGGATGGCCGGGTGTTCCTCGCCGATCTGATAACCCTGCGAACCGACCACGGTCGGAGCGGTGACGGGTTCGGCGGAATCGGTGTCGTCGTGCGGGGTTCCGGTGACCGGCGCGGGAGTGGGATCGGAAGCGTGTAGCTGGGTGAGGTCCGACGCCGCGAACATCTCCTGCCCGGCGATCGTGCGCACGGTCCCGGTCGCGTCCGACACCGTCGGCCGGATCGCGCCGTCATCGGGATCGAGGTCCGGGCCGCCGATCCCGCCGCGCCACATCTGTTGTCCGGCAACGCGTACGAGCGAGTCGTCGTCGGGGGTGCCGGATTGGGGTCCCGGCCGGCTGTCGAGTTCGGCAGCCGGCAGCGTCAGCTGTCCCGCGACCGCGCGGGCGTCGGATGCGAATAGGAGCTCTTCCACCGCCGCACGACCAGTCGCCGCCGCCACGACGACCGGAGCGGACTCGTCGGTCTCGGCCCCGACGACCTCGTCCTCCGCGGCGGCCGTAGGCTTGGCGGCCAGCGCGAACTTCTCGTAGTAGAAGCCGGTCGGTTCGATCCCGGCCTGCGCGACGTGCTTGCGCACGGCCTCGACCATGGGCGGCGGACCGCAGAGGTAGATCGCGACGTCGCCGTCGTAGAGATGAGCCGGTTCGATCAGGCTCATCACATAACCCTTGTTGGTCGCCGAGCTGGCCGGGTCCGAGACACAGTGGTCCCAGGTGAAGCCCGGCATCTTGTCGGCGAAGTACTCGATCTCGTCGGTCGCGACCAGGTCGGTGTCGGTGGAGACACCGTAGATCAGGTGTACCTTCCGACGGCTGTTGTCGGCGTGCAGCTTTCGCAGCATCGACAGGATCGGGGCCAGGCCGGTGCCGCCGGCCAGCAACAGCACCGGGCGGGTGGCCTCGCGAAGGAAGAACGAACCGTGCGGCCCGGTGAAGCTGATCTCCTCGCCCCGGTTGGCGCGGTCGGTCAGATACGTCGACATCGCCCCGCCCGGGGTGAGCTTGATCAGGAAGACCAGTTGGTCCTCGTGTGGCCCGTTGGCGAAGGAGTACGACCGCCGGATGGGATTCCCATCGCCGTCATCGCTACCCGGAACCTCGATGTTCACGTACTGGCCGGGAAGGAACGCCAACTGTCCGCGGTTCTCGATCCGGATCTCCAGGCGCATCGTCGACTCCGAGAGACGATCGAGCCCGACGACGGTGCCGGTGAACCTCGAGGCCTGTGTCTTCGCGACGTCCGAGGTGGCCGCGATCTGCAGCACCAGATCGGATTTCGGCTTCATGCAGCACGGCAGCGCAAAACCCTGTGCCGATTCGTCGTCGGAGAGCGCATCCTCGATGTAGGTGCCGCCGTCGTAGTCGCCGGACTCGCAGAACGCCTTACATGTTCCGCAGGCGCCGTCGCGACAGTCGAGCGGGATGTTGATGCGCTGCCGGTAGGAGGCGTCGGCGACGGTCTGATCCTCGCGGCAGGTGACGAATCGGGTGACCCCGTCCTCGAAGGACAGCGCCACCTGATGGGTGTTCGCGGTGCCGGCGGCGGCGCCGGCCTCTGCATCGGTGGTGACAGTCATGGACGGGATCCTCTTGATCGGCGTTTGGGGTGGTCGGGGCTGGTGAGGTGAAGGTCAGAAGTGGTACACGTCCACCACGTGGTGGATGTAGTCGTTCTTCAGCACGATCGTCTTGCGCCGGATCATCGGGCGTTCACCGGAGAAGTCGATGGTGTAGAACGAGGTCCCGTAGTACGGGTCGACCGTGTTGTACCGGAAATACATCGTGTGCCAATTGAATCGGACGTCGACGAGGTCGCCGCGCCGTTCGATCACCTCGACGTTGCTGATGTTGTGGCTGGTGCGCGGTTCGGGAAGTGAGGTCGCCGAGGACCTCTCGGTACGAATCCGGAACACCCGGTCCTCGAGGCCGCCCTTGTTGCCGTAGTAGATGAGCGAGATCTCGCGCTGCGGGTCCTCGGTCAGGCGATCGTTGTCGTCCCAGGCGGGCATCCAGTACACGACGTCGTCGGCATAACAGTCGAGCCACTTCTCGAACTCGCGGTCGTCGAGATAGCGCGCCTCGCGATAGAGGAACTGCTCGATCATGTTCTGCGTGATCAGTTTCCCGCCGGCGTCCGTCCCTGTTGCGGCGGTGTTCTCGGTGGTCGTCATCCCGTTCCCCTTCAGTGCTTCTCGGCTGCTGTGGTCGCGGATTCCTCTTCGGCGGCCACCGCAGCGCGCATCGTCTCGAGCCAGTAACTGTGCTGGACGGGGTAGAGGCCCTCGTCCTCGTTCTTGACTCCGGCGGAGATGACGCCGGTCATGCCCAGCGACTCGGCGACCTCGTCCGGTCCGGTCAGCCAGTGCTGCGCTCCTCGGCTCATGTCGTTCCACGGAGCAGCCTGCGCGCGGAAGGTGAGTTGGCAGGAGCGGAACTCCTCGAGATCGTCGGGGGTGGCCATGCCCGACGCGTTGAAGAAGTCCTCGTACTGGCGGATACGGTGCGCGCGTGCGGAGTCGCCGCTCTCACCCTTGGGGGCGATGCAGTAGATGGTGACCTCGGTCTTGTCCGGCGCGATCGGCCGGAAGTGACGGATCTGGGTCGAGAACTGGTCCATCAGATAGACGTTCGGGTACAGGCACAGGTTGCGCGAACCCTTCACCATGAACTCGCCCTTGGCATCGCCGTGGGTCTTCTTGAGGTCGTCCATCTTGTCCCAGAGCGGCCGATCCTGCGGATTGGCCGCCCAGGTCCACAGGCAGAGATGGCCATTGGGGTACGACCAGTAACCGCCACCGGACTTGCCCCATCCGCCGGCATCGAGTGCCCTGGTGTCGTTCTTGGACTCGCCGGTGCCGCGCCGCGAGGTGGTGGCGGCGTAGTTCCAGTGGGTCGCGGTGACGTGGTAGCCGTCGGCGCCGTTCTCCGCCTGGACCTTCCAGTTCCCGTCGTAGGTGTAGGTGGACGAACCGCGCAGCACCTCGAGGCCGTCCGGCGACTGGTCCACCAGCATGTCGATGACCAGGCGGGTGTCGCCGAGATGATCGTCGAGCGATTGCACGTCGTCGTTCAGGCTCCCGAACAGGAAGCCGCGGTAGCTGTCGAAGCGTGCGACCTTGGTGAGGTTGTGTGAGCCGTTGACGTCGAAGGTGTCGGGGTAGCCCGCGCCCTCGGGGTCCTTGACCTTCAGCAGGGTGCCGTCGTTGCGGAAGGTCCATCCGTGGAACGGGCAGGTGAGGGTCATCCGGTTGTCGGTCTTGCGGCGGCAGATCATCGCCCCGCGGTGGGCGCAGGCGTTGATGAGGCAGTGCAGCTCGCCGCTCTTGTCCCGGGTGATGACCACGGGTTGCCGGCCGATGTAGGTGGTGAAGTAGTCGCCGGGGTTGGGCACCTGACTCTCGTGGGCCAGGTAGATCCAGTTGCCCTCGAAGATGTGCTTCATCTCCAGCTCGAAGATGTCCTCGTCGGTGAAGATCCGACGGTTGGCGCGATAGACGCCGGCCTCGCGGTCGTCGACGACCGCGTCGCCGAGGACAGAGTTCACGTGGTGAAGATGTTCCGTTACGGACGCGGTCATGTGCTGTACCTCCAGATTTTGGCTGCTCGTTGCACTGTCGCACCCACGTGGTGCCGATCACACTAGGGCAATGGCCAGTCCTGACCAAGCATCCGATTGATAAACAGCTGCGATCAATGCGGTCTGCAAATGTCTTTGTCTTGTATGTATTCGACCTTTACCGTGTAATGCGTGGTCGCGGTCACACTTGATGACCGGCGACGGGGTTCTACGAGAAAAGACGAGTCATGGAGCTGAGGCACCTGCGCTACTTCGCAGCCGTCGCCGAGACCTGCCACTTCGGGCAGGCCGCGGCGACTCTGCACGTGGCCCAGCCGGCTCTGTCCTACGCCATCCGTCAGCTCGAGGCGGAACTCGACGTCACGCTGTTCGTGCGCACCACGCGCCAGGTGTCTCTGACCCCTGCGGGCGCATATCTCAAGGAGCAGGCCGAGCGCGTCCTGGCCGGCGTCGACGATGCCGTCGACGGGGTTCGGCGGATAGCGGCGGGGCGGAGCGGCCTGGTGCGTCTCGGTCTCACCGGAATCGCCGCGTTCTCTCATCTGCCCCGTATCGCTCGCATCGTCAAGCGTGAACTACCGGACGTCGACCTCGACATCCGAGCCGACATGCTGACACCGGGGCAGTGCAACGCTCTGCGCGCCGGTGCGATCGATCTCGGCATCCTCCGTCCGCCGGCGACCGGGGAAGACATCGAGTCCCGGGTGATCGACGTCGAACAGCTGGTGCTCGCCGCCTCGATCGATCACCGGCTCGCCATCGAGCCCGTGGTGTCGGTGGCGGACCTTCGAAGTGAGTCGTTCGTGATGTACGACAGCCGGGACTCGGCGGTCAATGACGCGGTGGTGAAGGCTTGTCGCGCAGCCGGATTCGTTCCCCGGCGGGCGTATCAGGCATCCGGTACCCCGGTGTTGCTCGCGCTGGTGGCCGCCGGACTCGGGGTTGCCGTCCTGCCGGCCTCCGTACGAGCCCTCCCGCTGGACGGGCTCGTCGTCCGCGACCTCGCCGACGCCGACACCGTGGAGGTCGCACTGGCCTGGAAAACCGGTGTCGAGAACCCGGTGGTCGGCGCGGTCGCCGATGTCATCGCATCCGCTTTCGCAACCGGTTCGGCCGACGCCGACCCGCGCGACCTCGACGCTCAGCTCAGTGCCCAGTTTGGAGATGAAAGATGAAGATCACCCGAGTGGACGCGATTCCATTCGCGATCCCGTACGTGAAACCGCTGAGGTTCGCCTCGGGCGAGGTGCACGTGGCCAATCACGTGCTGGTCCGTGTACACACCGACACCGGCGTGGTCGGCGTCGCGGAAGCGCCGCCTCGGCCGTTCACCTACGGAGAGACCCAGGACGGCATCATCACCGTCGTCAACACGATCTTCGCCCCGGCGATCGTCGGACTCACGCTGCTCGAACGTGAGGTGGTCGCCGCCCGGCTGGCGCGGACGATCGGCAACCCGGCTGCCAAATCAGCTGTCGACATGGCGATCTGGGATGCGTTGGGCAAGACCCTGGGGCTTCCCGTGGGCGACATGCTCGGCGGGTTCACCGACCGGTTGCGCGTCAGCCACATGCTCGGTTTCGCCGAGCCCGCGAAGATGGTCGCCGAGGCCGAGAAGATGGTCGAGACCTACGGCATCCGAACCTTCAAGGTGAAGGTCGGCAGGCACCCGGTGGGCCTCGACACCGCCGTGGTCCGGGCATTGCGCGAACGGTTCGGCGCCGAGATCGAGCTCTACGTCGACGGCAACCGCGGCTGGACCGCCGCGGAGTCGGCCCGAGCCATGAAGGAGATGTCCGACCTCGACCTGCTGTTCGCCGAAGAACTCTGCGACGCAGCCGATGTGATGGGCCGACGCTGGCTCGTGGAGCAACTCGACGTCCCGTTCATCGCCGACGAGTCGGTGCCCACGTCGGCCGACGTCACCCGGGAGATCCTCGGACGCTCCGCCACCGCGATCAGCATCAAGACCGCGCGGACCGGCTTCACCACCTCGCGCCGGACCCACCACCTCGCCGAGGGGCTCGGCATCCCGGTGGTCATGGGCAACCAGGTCGACGGTCAGGTCGGCACAGCGTGCGCGCTCGCCTTCGGCAGTGCCTTCGAACTGACCTCGCGCTACGCGGGCGAGCTGTCGAACTTCCTCGACATGAGCGACGACCTGCTGACCGAGCCCCTGCAGATCCGAGACGGCCACCTGTGTCGGTCCACGGCTCCGGGTATCGGCTTCGAGATCGACCCGGACAAACTCGAACGCTACCGAACCGACAACTGAAAACCCCGTCACCACAGATCGTTTCGTGGCAGCCCCACGAGCAAGAGTACAAGGAGAACCGACATGACCACCACCGAGCACCCGAACGAGGTCGCGACCGCTGCTGCCTCCGGCGCATCCGCCACCGAGCGTTTCCACGCCGACAAGTCGCCCTTCGAGGCAGTCAAGGACACCCCGCCGGAGCGCGTGGCCACGCTGATCAACGAGGTCCTCGCGGGGGTTCACGAGACCATCCGCAAGCACAAGGTCACCTACGACGAGTACAACGCCCTCAAGGCGTGGCTCATCAACGTCGGCGAGGACGGCGAATGGCCGCTGTTCCTCGACGTCTGGGTCGAGCACGTCGTCGAGGACGTCGCTACCGAGCACCGGGAGGGCAACAAGGGCAGCATCGAGGGTCCCTACTACGTCCCGAACGCCCCCGAGCAGGGCTCCAAGGGAGCAGTGCCGATGCGTGAGGACGAGAAGGGCGATCCGCTGTTGTGGAACGGCCAGGTCCGCTCGTGCGACGGCACCCCGCTCGCCGGCGCCAAGGTCGAGCTGTGGCACGCCGACGACGACGGTTTCTACTCGCAGTTCGCTCCCGGCATCCCGGAGTGGAACCTGCGCGCCACCTTCACCACCGACGACCAGGGCAACTTCGAGATCACCACGATTCGCCCGGCGCCGTACATGATCCCGACGGACGGCTCGTGCGGAAAGATGATCTCGGCGGCCGGTTGGCACCCGTGGCGTCCCGCCCACCTGCACCTCAAGGTGTCGGCGCCCGGCCACGAGCAGCTCACCGCGCAGCTGTACTTCCCCGGCGATGCCCACAACGACGACGACGTCGCCAGCGCGGTGAAGCCCGAGCTGATCCTCGATCCCCAGGACGACGGCAAGGGCGGCTACACGGTCGCTTACGACTTCGTCCTCGATCCGGAGAAGTGATGCTGTTCCACGTTCGGATGGACGTCAACATCCCCGACGATCTCGACCCGGACGTACGGGCAGACACCGTCGTCCGGGAGAAGGCGTACTCCCAGGATCTGCAGCGTTCCGGCAAGTGGCCGCACATCTGGCGCATCGTCGGTGAGTACTCGAACTACTCGATCTTCGACGTCGAGTCCAACGACGAGCTGCACATGCTCCTGTCGGGTCTCCCGTTGTTCCCGTACATGGACATCAAGGTGACACCGCTCGCGACGCACCCGTCGGACGTCAACGCCTGACGCAGACGCAAACCGCCCGCGACGGTCGTCGCGGGCGGTGTCGCGCCTCGTTCACGGGTTTGCGACTCACCTGCCGGTCAGCGTGGACAGCATCGCAGCCCAGTGCCGAAACGGGACAAGATGTCCTTCACCGGGGTACACGGAAAGCTCGGCATCCGGGAGTCGACCTGCGAGCCACTCTCCGACGGCGGGGATTGCCGTCGTATCGTCAGCGCCGTACCAGAGGTGAACTGGTGCGGAAACCTCGGAGAGACGAAAGTCCCAGGGGCCGACGAACGCGACGTTGTCCCACGCGATCGAATCGGGACCCTGCTTCATCGCCTCGGCGAAGGATTCGAAGAGCGCCCGACGGACCGGGGCCTCGGTGATGACCGCCGGATCGCTGGCGCCCCACATCCATTCGACCCAGGGCGCATCGGGATCGGTTCGCACGGACACCATTGCGTCGAGTAGTTCCCGGTTTCCGTCCAGGAAGATCTGGGCGGCACGTCCGGGGTCTCCCGGGAGATGGGAAAGTGCCTGGATGTCGTTGTCGTTGAGTTGCTCACGTACGCTTGGTATTTCGAGGGCGGGCCCGGGGCAGCCGGACAAACCGACACGTCGTACCCGAGCGGGTAGCGCTGCCGCTGTGGCCAGCGCGAACGGACCGCCGCCCGACCAGCCGAATACCGCGAACCGGTCCAGGTCAAGATGATCCGCCAGCGCCTCGGCATCTCGGGCGACGGCCGAGAGGCCGATGGGTGCCGGATCGGACAACCCGTATCCGGGACGATCGAAACTGACGACCCGGACGCCCCGCTGCCGGGACATCTCGTCGCCGAATGTGAGTTCGAGGCGGGAGCCCGGCGTTCCGTGGAAGTGGACGATCGTCGGTGCGCTCGCCTCACCCACTGTCCGTGCACGTACGCCTCGCCCGCCGACATCCACCGTGAACTCGGTCATCGTGCGAGCGTACGCGCAACGTCACGGTGTCGCCCGTAGCGTGAACATGGTGATCTCCGGCGGCGCGAGAACTCGCACCGGCGGATCCCACGCGCCGGCACCGCGGGTCGTGTACAGCACGGTGTTCCCGATCCGATCCAGGCCGAGGACCGAAGGCTGTTGCAACGGAACGAGATAGCGGATCGGCCACATCTGCCCACCGTGGGTGTGGCCGGAGAACTGGAGCTCGACGCCGAGGTCGGAGGCCTCGACGGCCTGCTTGGGCTGATGGGCGAGGAGCAGGACGAAGTCGTCGGGCGACGAACCCTCTAGCGCTGCAGTGAGATCCGGCTCGTACGGGTCCGGTGCGGTGGCATCGTGCACGCCGGCGAGCTGGATGGTCGCGCCGTCGACGGTCAGCGGGACCCGCGAGTTCCGCAGCGTCCGTATGCCGTATTCCTCCCACACGTCGAGCCATCTGCCGCCGTCGTCGGAGTAGTACTCGTGGTTTCCGCTGACGCCGAACACCCCGAGCGGTGCGCGGAGATCGGCGAGCGGTTCCAGGGTGTCGCGGACGTAGGGGATCGTGCCGTCGGTGAGGTCTCCGACCAGCAACACCAGATCGGGGTTCTGCGCGTTGATCTCGTCGACGACGCGCCGGGTGAACGAGGCATCGCGCGCGGGCCCGACGTGGAGGTCGGAGACCACGGCGATGCGGAGTCCGTCGAACTGCGGTGGCAGGCCGTCGAATGTCGCGCTGACCTCGGTCACCTGTGGCCGGGACGCCTCGAAGACGCCATACCCGGTGACCCCGAGCGCCACGACTACCACGGCCGCTGTCGCGATCCGCATGCGGTGCAGTCTGCGCGCGGCCGCGTCGGTCGTCTCGTCTGTCCCGGTCCGGCGTCGTCGAATCCGGCGAATGATGTTCGCCCCGAACGAGATCAGTCCGATGATCGCCAGGCCGAGGAACAGGTAGAAGACCATGCCGATCCAGATGAGGCCCACCGAGCCGATCGGCCGCGCCCACGACGGGTCCAGCGATCGGCCACTGGCGAACCCGATGACCGCCAGTGCCCACATCACGGTGAGCGCGACGTCGGCGACGCCCGACCACGGTCGGGGGAGTGCGGTGGCGCGGACGATCCGGCGGTGCAGCCAGAAGGTGATCAGACCGAAGAAGACCGCCGGAACCAGCACGGCCAGGAACAGCGCCACCAAAGGCCCCCTGTGAATCGCGGAGAGTCGTCCGCAGGTGCGGACCGCCTCATTCTCGCATCGCGGCCGACAGGCCTTCGCCGGGGTGTGGAGCGAGCGTCGATAGGCTGACCGACATGAGCGATGTACTCGTCACCCCGCTCGACCTGGCCGAGATGCTGCTCGGGACGCCGCCGGTGGTCCTCGACGTACGGTGGCAACTCGGCGACTTCGACGGTCGCGAGGCCTACCGGGACGGCCACATCCCCGGCGCGGTGTACGCCGACCTCGACACCGAACTCGCCGCACCACCGTCCGGAGCCGTCGGGGGCCGACACCCCATCCCCGCGATCGAGGACCTCCAGGCCGCCGCGCGGAGCTGGGGGATCACCGACGGCGTCCCGGTCGTGTCTACGACGACTCGGGCAACCTGGCCGCGGCCCGTGCATGGTGGTTGCTGCGCTGGGCCGGGCTCGCCGACGTGCGACTGCTCGACGGTGGTCTCGCCGCCTGGACCGCCGAGGGCCTGCGCACGACGACCGGCGACGGCGGACGGCCCCGCGCCGGAAAGGTCACGCTGACCGGCGGGAACCTCCCGCTCGCCACGATCGACGACGTCGCATCCGGTACCGCGAGGGGGAGCCTGCGGCGACAACGCGGCGATGGAGAGTTTCTTCGCGCTTCTGCAACGCAACGTCCTCGACCGCCAGCGCTGGGACACCCGTGAACAGCTGAGGATCGCGATCGTAACCTGGATCGAACGGACCTACCACCGCCGGCGCCGCCAATCCCGCCTGGGCCGGTTGACGCCAGTCGAGTTCGAAGCAATGATCAACACCGCCGCTACCGCGGCATGACACCCCAACAGTCACCTATCCGTGCAGCAGGCCCTCCGCCTCACCCCGAAATCGAGAACATGACAATGCAGCGAACCATTATCGTCGGGGCTAGCCACGCCGGCGCCCAGCTCGCGGCCAGCCTGCGCCAGGAAAAGTGGAGCGACGAGATCGTCCTCATTGGAGACGAGTCGGCCCTGCCCTACCATCGCCCTCCGCTGTCGAAGGCCTACCTCGCGGACCGCAGCACCCTCGCCGACCTCGCGATCCGCAGCCCCGACTTCTACGCCAAGCAGCGCATCCATCTCCTCAATGCAACAGTAGAGAAGGTTGACCGCGCGGCTGGTCATGTGATCCTACATAACGGCGACGCCCTACCCTACGACAAGCTCGCGCTGTGCACCGGTGCCCGCCCTCGACGACTTCTCACCCCGGGAGCCGACCTGGCCGGGGTCTATTACCTACGCACTGCGGCCGACTGTCGCCAGGATCCGGGTGGCCGCCAGCCCCGGTTGTCACGCCGTGATCGTCGGGGGTGGCTACATCGGTCTCGAGACGGCGGCCTCGTTGCGAGCGCTGGGTCTGGAGGTCACCGTGCTCGAAGCGACCGGCCGCGTCCTCGAGCGTGTCACCGCGCCCGAGGTGTCGGCGTTCTTCGACCGGATCCATCGGGAAAAGGCGTCAACATCAGAACGGACGCGCTGGTGGAGGCCCTGTCCGGCGTCGGCAGGGTCCGGGAGGTGGCCCTGGCCGATGGTGAATCAATTCCTGCCGACCTTGTCATCGTCGGCATCGGTATTGAGCCGAACACCGATTTGGCCGCCGCCGCAGGTCTGGCCGTGGACAACGGCATCGTTATCGATGACCAAGCACGCACTAGCGCCCCCGATATCGTGGCCGCCGGTGACTGCGCCATTCACAACATGGCCCGATACGGCCGCCGCATACGCCTAGAGTCCGTGCCGAGCGCGGGCGAACAGGCCAAGGTAGCCGCTGCGACAATTTGCGGCAAACAGAGGAAAATTGCCGCGCTTCCATGGTTCTGGTCGGATCAATACCACCACAAACTCCAGATTGCCGGTCTTAATTCGGGGTATGACGAAACCGTCCTGCGCGGCGATCCGACCCGTGACGGCGACTTCACCTGCTTCTACCTGCGCGCCGGCGAACTCCTCGCCGCCGACTGCATCAACCGCCCGCGGGACTTCATGTTCAGCAAACGGGCCATCGCCCAGAAACTCCCCACCGACCGAACCAAACTGAGCTCACCAGTAGCGGTATGACCCTGTACTCGCTGATTCGCGAGCACGATGAGAAGGTAATAACGGCGAGCATCAACGAAACCTTCAGCGTCGTACGCCGTCAAATACCTGCCAGCCCAACCAAACCCTGATCGACTGAGCCGTGAGGAGTACGGATGCGACGCCCAACCGTGATCGAGGACTACCCACACCGGATGGGGGGACACTGTGGTTCGGGCGCAATGCGCGATCTTCTGCACTGGCACGGTTTGGGATGGGATGGCCCACCCGATGAAGGCCTGGTGTTTGCCCTCGGTGGCGCTCTGGGACTGTCCTACCTCCGATCGAACGACCTCGTCCCACCGCTCTACCTGGTAGGACGAGGCGCCGACTTCGAGATCGATCTACCCCGCCGCCTCGGTGCACAGGTCCAAATCCTTACCACCGACGATCCCGAGGAAGGATGGTCGTGGATCCGCGACGAGATCGACGCAGGCAGGCCTAGCCTCGTTTGGGGCGACATCGCTGAGCTGCCATACCTGCGGGTCCAATTACAGATGAGTCGACACGACATCGTGATTATCGGCTACGACGAGGCCAAAGAGATCGCCTACGTCGTAGACAATGACCGCGCCGAGGTGCAACAGGTCTCACTCGAGGCGCTGGCCCGCGCGCGATCCTCGACATCATTTCCACAACCGACACGACACTGCACGTACCGCATCGCGTGGTCAAAAGAACTGCCAGACCTAGCGCAGGTGGCCGCGGAAGCGTTTCGCCAGTCCGCCGCCAGTATGCGACACCCGTCACAGCCAGGAATCGTCGACCTGACGGCACAGGCCGCAGGGGACGAAGGCCTCGCGGCGGCCGCTCAACTTGCAGCCGACATTCCGACCTGGACCGACCTCCCCGTAGACCAGCTCGAGATATTCCTGTTCAGCCTGAGCGCCTTCATCGAAAAAGCAGGAACCGGCGGAGGACTGTTCCGCCGGTTGCTCGCCGACGGATGCGCCGACATCGCACGATTAACAGGAGATCCCGCCACAGCAGATCTCGCCGTGGCCGCCGACCGTTGTGCACAGGCATGGACCGACACCGCTCGTGCGGGGGTCCAACGCGACATCGACGCGCACGCTCGCGCGGAAACAGTGGCCATGTCGGCCGGCCGTATGCCAGAGCTCGAACTGAACCTAGTCGAGTCCCTTGAGTCCGCTTCGAGCTCGCTGAGTGCAATAGCACGCTGACCTCAGTACTATTCCGCACACACCCCGGTGCGTATGGCCCTGGACTATTCTGCCCGAGCACATTGCGCACACGCGGATCCGATAATCTCTACGACCTGGTCTCCGACCGGGCAATCGCCGGCAAACCGCTGATCCTGACCAGCAACAGAGCGCCCAAAGACTGGTACCCCCTGTTTCCCAATCCGGTCGTCGCCGAATCACTGCTCGACCGGCTCATCAACACCAGCCACCAGATCCTTATGGACGGCCCGTCCTACCGCCCCCGTAAACGACCCGGACCGCCCGCCAAGAAGACCACCTGACCCCGACCGACCTGCTCAGCTACGCTGGCCCCAAGCACGCTCGAGCATGGGGAATTACCTGACGGAGACCCCTGAGGAATTACGTGACCGTCGACAAATAACGAACTCGGAGCAGACCTGCGAGCCCCGCAGAGCCACTGCCGCACATAGGGACGGGCCGGACGCGTCATCGAGGGTCAACAGGGCCGGTGTTCCGTCGTGCCGGCTGGTCAATTCGGGCAGAAGTATCCAAACCGCGAATGGGGTACTGCAAGTACCTGGTACTGTGCGAACACCCATCGCGGAGGGCTG
>NZ_MKKG01000034.1:0-21764 GCF_001942325.1 Gordonia sp. CNJ-863 | reverse complement strand
CACCCAGACAAAGCCGAGCGCCACACAAAAAACAAACATCTACATCCATAAAGAATGCACGATGCCAAAATGGCATCAGACAATTCATCATCACACTATCGAGTTCTCAAAGAACACACACCCACCAGCCACTCACCCCCACAAGGGCTTTCACCAGCAGACTTCGTTCTGACTTTCCACCGCCACCCCGTCTCCGGGGCAACTCTTCCAGCCTACCAGACCCAAACCCCGCCCGCAAAATCCGAGATCCGCGCACCAGGACAGTCCAGCAACCCCACACACCCAGCCCGAGACACCAAGTCTCAAACCAGAAGATCAGGGGCGGCCAACGAAAAACCCGGTCTCCACTCCCCACCAGTCAGACCCTCTCAGGTCCTCCGGGGCGGCGCCGTGGCTCGCTGACTCGACATAAGTTACGCACAGTTTACCCTCAACACAAATCGGCTGGTCAGAGGCTTCTCTGTGCGGTCAGATCTGGCCGAACCGTCGCAGTGCTTCCTCACGTTCGGCTTTGTGGTCGACGATCGGTTCCGGGTAGTCGTCGGCGTCGACATCCCCTACCCAACGCCGGACGTACTCCCCCTCGGGGTCGAACTTCTTGGCCTGCGCTTCCGGGTTGAACACCCGGAAGTACGGCGCCGCGTCGGTTCCGGTGCCGGCCGCCCACTGCCACCCGTGGTTGTTCGACGCCATGTCGCCGTCGACGAGCTGTTCGAGGAACCATTCCGCACCCCACCACCACGGCAGGTGGAGGTCCTTCACGAGGAACGACGCGGTGACCATGCGGACCCGGTTGTGCATCCAGCCCGTCTCAGCCAACTGCCGCATACCGGCGTCGACGAGAGGAAAGCCGGTGCGTCCGGCCTTCCACGCCTCGAAGCGTTCGTAGGCCTCGTCGTCGGTGTCCAGCTCGATGTCGTCGAACTGCCGATTCCAGTTGTGCCACAGGCTGTGTGGCCAGTGGAAGAGGACATCGGCGTAGAAGTCGCGGAACGCCAGCTCGCGAAGGTAGGCCTGACCGCCGGCAGAGCGGCCGAGGTCGGCGGCGAGCGTGCGCGGGTGGATGTTGCCGTACTTCAGGTACGCCGACATCCGACTGGTCACGTCGGCAGCCGGGTCGTTGCGGCCGGTGTCGTAATCGGCGAGATCGTCGTCGACGAATTCTGCCCATCGGGCCAGGGCGGCGTCCTCGCCGGCGGGGAAGGACAGCGTCGTCGGCGCCTTCGGGGTCTTGATCCGGCCGGACTTCTTCACCCCCGACGGGTCGAGGACTGCAGAACCCGGGATCGAGGAATCGGCTGGTTGACGCCAGCCGTGTTCACGCCACCGGCGGAAGTACGGGGTGAACACCTTGTACGGTTCGCCGTCGTCCTTGGTGATCCGACCCGGTGAGACCAGATACGGCGAGCCGGTGGCCTCCAGTGGGACGTCGCCGAGCGCCTCGGCGACGGCCTCGTCGCGGCGTCGGCCGAAGGGGGTGAAGTCCCCGGAGATGTGGACGGCCTCGGCGTCCACGGCTTTCGCCAGACGCGGGATCTCCTCGTCGGGGCGGCCCCGCACGATGAGCAACTTCCCGTCGAGCTTGGCGTCGAGCTCGCGGAGCGAATCGAAGAGGAACGCGAGTCGTCTCTCGCCCGATGATCTCTCGAGCCGAGGATCCACCACAAAGCACAGAAGGACCGACGAATCGTCGGTCCCTCTGGCTGTGGCTAGTGCTGGTAGGTCGCTCAGACGCAGGTCGCGTCTGAGCCACACCAGGTTGGTGGACGTCAGCCCACTCCGAGCAGATCGATGACGAACACGAGGGTCCGTCCCGAGAGGCGGTGCCCCGCGCCGGCCGGTCCGTAGGCCAGCTCCGGCGGAACGGTCAGCTGGCGACGGCCGCCGACCTTCATTCCGGGGATGCCCTCCTGCCAGCCCGGGATCAGCCGGTCCAGCGGGAAGTTGGCCGACTGGCCGCGGTCCCACGAAGAGTCGAACTCTTCGCCGGTCTCGTAGTCGACACCCACGTAGTGGACGTCGACCACGCCCCCGCGGACGGCCTCTGCGCCGTCGCCGACGATCAGGTCGGTGATGGTGAGATCGGCCGGCGGAGGACCCGCCTGGAACTCGACTTCGGGCTTCTCAGTGCTGGTCACAGGACTCTCCTTTGAGTCGGGCGGTCAGTCGGGGTTCCGGGTGGTCGGCGGCCCGACCCGGCGGGGCGTTCGCTCAGCGATCGCCCATCTGCACGTAGTCGCGCTCGGTATAGCCGGTGTAGAGCTGACGCGGACGGCCGATCTTGGTGGTCGGGTCCTCGTGCATCTCACGCCAGTGGGCGATCCAGCCCGGCAGGCGGCCAAGCGCAAACAGGACGGTGAACATCCGCGTCGGGAAGCCCATCGCACGGTAGATGACACCCGTGTAGAAGTCCACGTTCGGGTACAGCTTGCGCTCGATGAAGTAGTCGTCGGACAGCGCGACCTCTTCGAGGCCCTTCGCGATGTCGAGCAGCTCGTCCTCGACACCGAGGGTCTGGAGGATCGAGTCGGCGGTCTTCTTCACGATCGCGGCGCGCGGATCGTAATTCTTGTAGACGCGGTGACCGAAGCCCATCAGCTTGACGCCGGCTTCCTTGTTCTTCACCCGCTTCATGAAGTCCTTGGTGTCGCCACCGTCGGCGCGGATGGCGTCGAGCATCTCGAGCACCGCCTGGTTGGCGCCACCGTGCAGCGGACCCCAGAGGGCGTTGATGCCACCGGAGATCGAGGTGAACAGGTTGGCCTGCGACGAGCCGACGAGCCGGACCGTCGAGGTCGAACAGTTCTGCTCGTGATCGGCATGCAGGATGAACAGCATGTCGAGGGCCTTCGCGACATCCGGGTTGACCTCGTAGGGCTCGGCCGGGAAGCCGAAGGTCATGCGCAGGAAGTTCTCGACGAGGCTCAGCGAGTTGTCCGGGTACAGGAACGGCTGGCCGGCCGACTTCTTGTAGGCGTAGGCGGCGATGGTCGGCAGCTTCGCCAGGAGCCGGATCGTCGACAGCTCGACCTGCTCGTCGTCCTTGGGATCGAGCGAGTCCTGGTAGTACGCCGAGAGGGCGTTGACCGCACTCGACAGCACCGGCATCGGGTGCGCGTTACGGGGGAAGCCGTCGAAGAAGCGCTTGAGATCCTCGTGCAGCAGGGTGTGCCGCTGGATCTTGGTGGTGAAATCCTCGAGCTGCGACGGGGTCGGGAGCTCGCCGTAGATGAGCAGGTAGCTCACCTCGATGAAGGTCGACTTCTCCGCGAGCTGGTCGATCGGGATACCGCGGTACCGCAGGATGCCGGCGTCGCCGTCGATGTAGGTGATGGCCGACTTGGTCGACGCGGTGTTCACGAAACCACCGTCGAAGGTGGTCAGATTTGTCTCGGCAAGGAGCTTGCCGAGTGCGACCGAGTCGGTGCCCTCGGTGGCCTTCAGGATCGGGAGCTCCAGCTGTCCACCGGGGTAGGTGAAGGTCGCTGAGGCCGTGTCGGACGCCTGGTCGGCTGGGACTGTTTCAGCAGACACACGAACCCCTTATTCAGATCAGAGTATTGACAGTGTCCGGATAGGACACACAGGTACAAACTAGTCGCTTCTCAGCTCGCTTGCCCAAGGAGGGTCGGCGCCGGGCCTCGAGACCGTGACCGCAGCGACGTGAGCTGCGAATTCGGCGACCTCACGCCACTGATCGGTCGTCAGTGAGCGAACGGAACGCGGTGACAGCGCACCCAGACGGTCGAGCTGGTGGACGATGCCTCCCAGGACGCTGTCGCCGGCCCCGATCGTGTCGACGACGTCGACATCCCGGGCGGGCACGGTGACCTCGTCATCCGCGGTGGTCACGGTGATCCCGGACGCCCCGGCGGTGGTGATCACCGCGGCGACACCGTCGGCGAGCCAGTCCTTCACGCTGCTCCCGCCGGCGCCTTCGCCGAGCCATGCGGCGTCCTCGTCGGACAGCTTCACCACGTCGACGGACGGCATCCAACTGCGGAAACGGCTCCGGTAGGCGTCGCGTCGGGGATGACGACCGAGCGAATGTTCGGGTCCAGCACGACGAGTCGGCGTTCGGCGTGACAACGCCGCATCAGGTCCTCGTAAACGGTCGCACCGGGTTCGAGCACGAGCGAGAGGGTTCCGAAGGTCACCGCCGCGACGGTCGGGGCCAGCGAACCCGGGTCGGTGACAGCGCGATCCGCGGTGCCCTCGACGTAGAAGGAGTACTGCGCGGAACCGTCGTCGGCGATGGTGGCCAGGGCCAGCGACGTCGGCTCCTCACGCCGCTGCAGCATCGCGGTGCCCACCCCGGCGCCCTGCAGTGCGCCGACGATCGCCTGGCCGTAGTTGTCGGTGGACACCGCCGACAGCAACGACACGGCACTCCCCAAGCGTCCCAAGGTGATCGCGACGTTGAAAGGCCCGCCACCCAGCGCCGGCTGCAGCGGCGCCAGCGTCGCGCCGGATGCCGCCTTCTCCTGCACCACGTCGACGAGCGCCTCGCCGCAGACGACGATCTCTCTCATGGGACCCCTCTTCTCTGTGTGACACAGTCTGCCATTCCCGCGGCGGTAGATTCGGTGCATGCGTGAGTTGCCGGCGGGCCCTGATGCGGTCGTGCTCGACTTCTCGGCCGACGAGTCCCCGTCGGCCGCAGTGCTCGACGCGACGGTCGCCCTGCGTGATGCGGTGGACCGAGGAGAGTTGCCGGAGATCGCCGACCTGGTGCCGAGCGCGCACACATTGTTGGTGCAGGCCCGGCCCGGTCGCGGCGTCGACGAACTCGGTGTGCGGCGGGCGTTGCGCCGCCGACGTTCCGGTGTCGATCGCGGTACCGGATCTGCCGATGAGATCGTGATCCCCGTCCATTACGACGGCGAGGACCTCGCGGATGTCGCTGACACACTGGACATCTCGGCCGACGAGGTGATCGGCCTGCACTGCAGCACGCGCTGGCGAGTGCAGTTCATGGGCTTCGCACCAGGGTTCGGATATCTGGTCGCCGACGGGCCGACACCGCACCCGTTCGACGCGGTGGGCAGGCGCGCGGAGGCACGTCCACGCGTTCCGGAAGGTGCGGTGGCGATCGCCGCCGGTTACAGCGCTGTCTACCCGAAGGCGAGTCCGGGTGGATGGCAGTTGTTGGGCCGCACCGATGTTCGCCTGTGGGACGAGAAGGCCGACCCGCCTGCACTGTTCGCGACCGGGCGGATCGTGCGGTTCGTCGACGCCGGGACGGGCCACCGCGGATGACCGCTGTCACCGTGCTCGCGACCGGCCCCCTCGCGACCTTCCAGGACCTCGGCCGCCCCGGCTACGCGCATCTCGGGGTGCCCGCGTCCGGCGGCGCGGATCGCGGCTCGCTGACCTTGGCCAATCGTCTCGTCGGCAACGACGAATCGGCGGCCACGATCGAGACGACCCTCGGCGGCCTGCGCATCCACGCGCACGGCGACGTACTGGCCGCGGTGACCGGAGCCCACACCGAGGTGCGTCACAACGGCATTCCGGTCGGACTCGCCGCGACCGTCGTGCTGCACGAGGGTGATGAACTGGCCGTCGACCCACCGGCGTGGGGACTGCGCAACTACCTGGCGGTCCGCGGCGGGTTCGACGTCGAGCCGGTTCTGGGGTCTCGGTCGACCGACACCCTGTCGGGGCTGGGGCCTCCGGTGCTCACCGCGAACGTGACCGTGAAGGTGGGTCGTGCCGCCGGCGAATGGCCCCCGGTGGAGTCGGCGCCGTCGAACACCACGCATCCGCGGGTCGTCGTACTCGAGGTGGACGAGGGACCACGCGCCGAGCTGTTGGCGGTTCCCGCGAATCTGCGTTCGGGAACGTGGGTCGTCGGCGCAGACAGCAACCGCGTCGGCGTGCGCATCGACCGCGCCTCGGGATCGTCGCACCCCCTGCTGACGCATCGGGAGGACGCCGGCGAATTGCGTTCGGAGGGCGTCGCACACGGGGCGGTGCAGGTGCCGCCGAGCGGGCGGCCGGTGCTGTTCCTCGCCGACCATCCGGTCACCGGCGGTTATCCCGTCGTGGCCGTTCTGACCGATGCCGCGGTCGATCTCGCGGCTCAGCTCGTCCCCGGTTCGGAGGTCCGCTTCCGGCGGCGATAGCGTCCGGCGCTCAGGTTTGGGACCGCGGACGGCAGGGAACGCGGGGGACGTCCCCGAATGGAGGTACCAACGTGAGCGATCCTTCAGTGAACGACCTGTCGACCGTGCAACTCATCGAGCGCCTACAGAGTCAGACGACAACCCTGGTCAAGACCGAGTTGCAGCATGCGGTGGCGGAGATGAAGGGCAAGGGCACCCGGATCGGAGTCGGCGCGGGGATATCCGGCGCGGGCACCCTGCTGGTGCTGTTCGGCCTCGGAACATTGGTCGCGGCCGCCGTCCTGGGCTTGGCCAACGCGGTTCCGGCGTGGCTGGCCGCGGTGATCGTCGGCGTGGTGCTGCTGGTGATCGGCGGAGCGGCTGCGGCCATCGGTGCGAAGCGTGCGAAATCGGCCGTCCCGCCCGCCCCCGAGCACACCGTCGAAAGCGTCCAGCGCGACATCGCAACCGTGAAGGAGCACCTGTAGATGAGTGACACGCAACCTGACCGGAACCCGGCCGGCGACCCGCCGCTGGTGGAACAGCAGCGCGAGGAACTCGCCGAGACGGTCGATGCGCTGGCCGCGAAGCTCGACGTTCCGGCCCGGGTGAACACGGCTGCCGCGGAGACCGCCCACACCGCGAAGGTGAAGGCCGAGGAGAACCGGACGACGCTGATCGGCGTCGCGGTGGCCGCGGTTCTCGCGATCGGAACCGTCATCGTCGTCAAACGCCGTCGCCGCTGACCCGACTCACAAGGAGTTACGACATGAGTGCCGTGTCCAAGACGTTCTACAAACCGCTCTCCCTGGCGACGAGCGTGCTCGGCGGTATCGCCGCCGGGGCCGTCTTCGGTCAGATCTGGAAGCGGATCTCCGACGACGCCGAAGCCCCCGACCCCAAGGACCTCGAACGCAGCAATGTCGAGGTCTTGGCCGCCGCTGCGCTGCAGGGACTCGTCTTCGGGCTGGTCCGCGCGGCCGTCGACCGGGCCGGAGCACGCGGCTACAAGGCGGTCACACACGAGAACCCCGACTAGGCGAATGGTTGACACCCACCTGAGACGAACCTAGGGTTCTGTCTCATGACTGAGGTACTGAACGACGCACAGAACACCTGTCCCGTTCACGCCACCGACTCCGGGCCGGCCGGGGCCGACTGCCCGGCCGGGCACTCCCCTGATGCCCAGTTGTCGGAAGACGGCTACGAGATCAACGCCTCGGGAGTCAAAGCCGCGCACGAGTACGAACCGCTCGGTCCGGACTCGCTGACCTGGCAGATCTGGGGCACCTGGACCGGCATGTTCCAAGGGCTGTGGGCCGGCTCGATCCAGAACATGCACCCCAAGCTGGGTGCGGCCGTCTGGGACCACTCCGACTTCTTCGGCGAACGCTGGCAGCGCCTCATGCGGTCGCTGTACCCGATCAGCGGCGTCGTCTTCGATTCCGTCGTCCCCGGCGCGCAAACCGGTCTCGAGGTGCGCGACTACCACAAGACGGTCAAGGGCACGATGGAGGACGGATCGCGGTACCACGCACTCGATCCCGATGTCTTCTACTGGGCGCACGCGACGTTCTGGTACGGCAACGTCCGACTGTGTGAGCGGTTCGGACCGTTCCTCACCGAGGATCAGAAACGTCAGCTGTTCGAGGAGTCCAAGGCCTGGTACGCGCAGTACGGTGTCTCGATGCGCCCCGTCCCGGAGACCTACGAGGATTTCCTCGAGTACTGGGATTACATGTGCCGCAACGTTCTTCGTGACCACGTCTCGGTACGCACCGTCCTCGACATCACCCAGCTGCCGCCGCCGCCGTTCCTGAGCTTCGTCCCGAAGTCGGTCTGGGACCGCTACCTCGTCCCGCAGAACCAGAAGCCGTTCATGTGGCTGACGACGGGTTTCTACGACGAGCCGATCCGCGAGATCCTCGGGCTCGAGTGGACTGATGCGGACGAGCGTCGATTCCGCCTGCTGGGCAAGGGCATCAACCTCGTCATGCACAAGATGTTGCCGAAACGCCTCCTGCGCCACCCGCGGCCGCGCGACGCCTGGGACCGCGTCAACGGCAAGGTCGCGACGGACGCACCGATCGTCCACACGCCCAAGCGCAACCTGCCGCCGCTGGACCAGCGCGACAATCCGATGCACTACTGCCCGGTGACCGCCGCTCGTCGGGCTACCTATCCGACGGTGCTGACCTCGGACTGAGTCCTTCACTATTGTCGTCGGGGGCGGTTCCCGCTCACGAGTTCCGTTGCCGCTCACGCCCTTCGTGTGAGCGGGAACGGACTGAGTGAGCGGGAACTGTCGTCTACTGCTGTCCCAGTCCCCGACGCATCGCGTGCCGCACTCGTTCCGCCTCCCGCTGGGCGTACGGGTTCGGCCGTCCGGCCCGTGATCCGGCGAGTTTGGCACCGATGTGTTCCCCGACCGTGATCGGCGAATACCGGCTTCCCGCACCGACACACGACGGCAGGGTCGCGATCATCGCGTCGATGTTGCCGTCGTGGAAGTACGCGGCGGAGCGTCGACGTTCGATCGAGCCGTCGACGATCGGCGGTTTCACCCGATGCAGCGTCGACATCCACCGCTCATTGGTCCAGCGGGCCATCAGGTCCCCGAGATTGATCAGCAGTGCACCGTCTTCGGGACTGACGTCGTGCCATCGCCCCTGACGGTCGAGAACCTGCAGACCCTTCACCTGGTCCGCCCACAAGACGGTGACGATGCCGTAGTCGGTGTGTTCCCCCATTCCGGTCAGCTCCCCGTCGAGTTCGATCTCGCCGGGCGGGAGGGCGTAGTTGTTCATTCGCAGGACGTCGAGCGAGTGGTCGGTGAAGCCCTCGAAGAAGTCGGCAGGAAGGTCGAGGGCGTCCGCGAAGATGCGGGTCAGGGTGTGCGCGACGCGTCGTGCCTCGGCGAAGTACGCCGACACCGCCGCCTCGAAATGGTCGACGGCCGGCCACGTGTTCGCGGCGTAATGGTCCTCGGGAAGGGCGAGGTCGGGGTACTCGCGGGCCTCGACGCCGACGTTGAACGCCTCGAAGAAGTCGTTCATCCGGTCCGCCTGCTCGACGCCCAGCGACAACGACAAGGACTCCGATCTCGGTGGCGCATAGCCGCGATTGATCTCGGGTGGCGTGCGGTAAGCCTTCTTCACCTCGAGTGGCAGCGCGAAGAAATCGTCCATGACCGCGGTGAATTCCTCGATGACCGCCGACGGGATCTCGTGGCCGACGATCTGCATGAAACCCACCGAGCAGGCGGCGGCGTCGACCTTGGCCGCGACGACGGCCCGATCGGCGGGGTCACCGTTGCGGATGTAGGGCGAGATGTCGATGATCGGCACTCCGAAACCCTCGGTGGCGGCGGTCATGGCGTCAATGGTGACACCGAAACGCCGAAACCGCTGGCCAGGGGTCGAACAGGTCAGGTGCGCTGACCTGCCCGGTACTGGACGAAGGCCGGGATCAGCAGCGCCGCGATGATCGTCGCGATCACCACCGCGACGCCACCGAAAGCCGTTGCCGCCGCGACGCCGATCGATGCGGCGGCGGTGCCGTGCGCGACGTCGGCGATGCGGGGTCCGCCGGCGACCACCACGATGAACACGCCCTGCAGGCGTCCGCGCACCTCGTCGTTGGCCGCCGCGAGCAGGATGGTCTGCCGGAATGCGGCCGACGCCATGTCGGCGGCACCGCCGATCATCAGCAGCACCACCGCGACGACGAGCATCGGCATCGTCGAGCCGTCGGCGAAGGACACCGCGATGCCCGTGCCGGTGATCGCCAGGCCCCAGATGATGATGCACACGACGACGGCCAGACCTTGCCGTTCGACGCGCGTGACCCAGCCCGAGAAGATGCCGCCGACCACGGCGCCCGCCGAGATCGCGGTGAACAGCAGGGCGAAGGCGATGCCGCCGCCCTCGGGCCCGCCGAAGTTCTCGTGTGCCATCTGCGGGAAGAGCGCACGGGGCATGCCGAAGATCATCGCGATGAGGTCCACGAGGAAGGACGCCATCAGGATCTTGTGGCCGGTCAGGTATCGGAGACCTTCGATGACCGATCGCAGGCCCGCGACCTTCGGTGCCGCGTCGCTCTCGGGACGCAGCGACGGCAGCATGACGACCGCGATCAGTGTCGGCAACAGCAACAGGGTGTCGGCGAAGTAGAGCCACGAGTAGCCGAGGATCGGGATCAGCGCGCCACCGACGAGCGGCCCGGCGATCGCGCCCGCCTGCATGACCGTCATGTTCAGCGACAACGCCGCGGGGAGGTCCTTGGCGTCGATCAGGCGCGGCAGCACCGCCGTTCGTGTCGGCTGGTTCACCGCGAAGAACGCCTGCTGAACGGCGAAGAGCACCAACAAGATCCACACGTTGTCGCCGCCGGCCGCGGCCTGCGCCCAGAACAGCAGGCTGCAGACGATGAGGCCGATCGTGGTGACGACCAGCAGTGTCCGACGGTCGACGACGTCGGCGAGCGCACCGCCCCACAGCCCGAACACGACGAGCGGGACGAGCCCGAACACGCCGGTCAGACCGACGTACGCAGAGCTGCCGGTGACCTCGTAGATCTGCGCGGGCACCGCGATGATCGTGAGCTGGGCCCCGATGACCGTGACGATGTTCGCGATCCACAGCCGTCGGAAATACCGGTTCCGCAGGGGCGTCGTGTCTGCGAGGAGCCGTGACATTTTCACGATGCTAGGAGGCCCCTCGGGTGTGACCTCCGTCCGGTCCGCCGGGCCGCCACGAACCCCCGGGAATCACCAGTGGACCCGTCTCAGGGCTGCAACCGCTCGATTCGCCATTCGTGGTCGACGTGGGTGAGTCGCACCCGGTTGTGCAGGCGGTTCGCCCGCCCCTGCCAGAACTCGACCTCCACCGGCTCGATGCGATAGCCACCCCAGTCCGACGGGACGGGGATCTCGTCGCCGGCGTCGAATCCGCCGTACCGGTCGGCCAGATCGGCGGCCTTCTGTTCGAGTTCGAGGCGGCTGCCGATCGGCCGGGACTGATCCGACGCGGCGGCCGACAACTGCGAGCCGCGCGGCCGGAGCTCCCAGTAGGCCTGTGTCTCCTCGGCGCTGAGATGTTCGACGGGACCGCGGAAATGGACCTGACGCTCCAACGCGATCCACGGGAATGTCACGGATGCGTAGGGATTGTCGGCCAGATGCCGACCTTTGTCCGACTCGTAGCCGGTGAAGAAGACCACCCCGTTGGCGTCGACACCCTTGCACAGCACGGTGCGGGTCGACGGCCGACCGTCGGCGTCGGCGGTACCCAGGACCATCGCGTTGGGCTCGGCGATCCGGGCGTCGAGCGCTTCCTTCAGCCAGACACTGAACAAGTCGAGCCACGGCGGGTCGCCGCGGAGCCAGCTGGGGTCGAGGTTCTCGCGAATTCCGTCTGCTCCCGCCGCGCGATCGCCCTCTCCGATGTTGGGCGGAATACCTCCGCCGTAGCCGACGCGCATGTTCGGCAGATCAATCGGATCGAGCGGTTTCTCCAACACTCGCCTGAATTTACTCCGCCGACATCGTCACTCCCTGATACACGCGGGGTGTCGTGCTGATCTACAGTTCGATCTGGATCGACGCACGTGATTGCAGGACACAGTTGTCTGGAGTGAGGTGGTTGTCATGGCCAACGCGGTTCCCGAGGATTTCGTCCCAGGTCTCGAAGGCGTGGTGGCTTTCACCACCGAGATCGCCGAACCCGACAAGAACGGCGGCAACCTGCGTTATCGCGGCGTCGACATCGAGGATCTCGTCGAGAACAAAGTGACCTTCGCCGACGTCTGGGCACTTCTCGTCGACGGCAAGTTCGGCGACGGACTGCCCCCGGCCGAACCGTTCCCGCTGCCCATCCACACCGGTGACGTGCGCGTCGACGTGCAGGCCGCACTCGCGATGCTCGCCCCGATCTGGGGTTATGAGCCGCTCCTCGACATCGACGACGAGACCGCTCGCGAAAACCTGGCCCGCGCATCGGTGATGGCGCTGTCCTACGTGGCGCAGTCGGCTCGAGGCATCCATCAGCCCGCGGTCCCGCAGCACGTCATCGACGAATGCTCCACCGTCACCGAACGGTTCATGACCCGCTGGAAGGGCGACCCGGACCCCAAGCACGTCGCCGCCATCGACGCCTACTGGGTCAGCGCCGCCGAGCACGGCATGAATGCGTCGACCTTCACCGCACGAGTCATCGCCTCCACCGGCGCCGACGTCGCCGCGTCGCTGTCGGGAGCGATCGGCGCCATGTCCGGACCGCTCCATGGTGGTGCGCCGGCCCGCGTGCTGCCGATGATCGAAGAGGTCGAGAGCACCGGTGACGCACGAGGATTGGTGAAGGGAATCCTCGACCGCAAGGAGAAGCTGATGGGCTTCGGGCACCGCGTGTACCGCGCCGAGGACCCCCGGGCCCGCGTGCTCCGACGCACCGCCCAGGAACTCGGGGTACCGCGTTTCGAGGTGGCCGCCGCGCTCGAGCAGGCCGCGCTCACCGAACTTCGCGAACGACGCCCCGACCGCGCGATCGAGACGAATGTCGAGTTCTGGGCCGCGGTCATCCTCGACTTCGCCGAGGTCCCGCCGCACATGATGCCCGCGATGTTCACCTGCGGGCGCACCGCGGGCTGGTGTGCCCACATCCTGGAGCAGAAGCGCCTCGGCAAGCTGGTCCGCCCTGCGGCGATCTACACCGGCGCCGCACCCCGCCGTCCCGAGGACGTCGCCGGCTGGGGTGATCTGGTGAAGCCGGGGCTTTAGCCGCCGCAGCAACCGACTGCCCGTTACTGTCGCGCGCTGGCGGCCAGGAGAACCCGCTCAACGTCGTGGCCATCACGTCCTGCGGAGGCCCAGTCGCCTTCTCGGAGTCGAACCCGCAGAGCGGTTAGGTATTCCTCGATCAGTTCGTCGAGACGATCGAACGGATCGTCGGATCTGAAAAGCACGATGAGATTCAACGGCCACCCGACGCCGCCTGTGGATGCCTCTCAGCCGGCCGGCCTGCGGCATCGTAAAGTCTTGCGTGGGTAACGCCGTATGCACGACGTTTGGGGGAGAAAGTGAGTGGGGAATTCACGGTCGACGCCGGTGCGATGGACAGCATCGCCGGGGCGCTCGAGGGTATGTCGGCTTTCATCGAATCCGCGCCGAGCCCCGACCTGTCCGCCGATGTGGCAGCCGCGATGCCGAACTCTCCTCTGGTCGCGGCAACAGCTGACGCAACCAAGATGGTCAAGCAGTCCAAGACTGCGGTGTCGGGGCAGTGGGAGACCTTCGCCTCTGCGGTTCGCGCCGCTCGCACGATCGCCGAGAGCGCGGACGAGGGGAATGCGACGAAGTTCCAGAACTTGTCGACCCTCCCCGGCATCGAGTTCCCACAGTGAGCGATGCGCTGCCGTTGACCAAGGCGATCATGGATTCGTGGAACCCTTGGGACATGGCGGAGCATTCTCTGACAACTCTTGCCACTGACATCCGTGAGAATTCCGTTGCGGCTCACTCAACCGTCGATCAGATGCCGAGCACCTCATGGGAGGCCAGGCGCGAGACGCAGCGAATTGGCGTGCCGCCGACCAAGCCTCCTGGGCGAAGAAGGTCGCGGACGGTGTCGACGATCTCCAGGTGGCGCTCACCGACGCCGCCGAGGCGATCAGTACCTCGCAGGCCGTCGTCAACGGCGCGCTCCTAGGCGCAACCCTGCAGCGTTGTTTCCTGGTGAGCGACACCGATCCCACCTGGGCGATGCGTTATGTCCCGAAAGAGGACGACGACCTGACTCCGGCAGAGATCGCCGAGCGAGAACGTCAGATGACCAGCTTCGTCAAATCCAAGGCCGACGAACTGGCGACGACGGCGGCCGACCACGCCGCCCTGATCAAGGGGGCCGTCGATGCGCTCAACACCGTCGCACCGCCGGCGCTGACCATCAGCGCGCAGGACGGTCGCCGGGACGCCGACCTGGCCGAGAACGGCTGGACCGACGAAGAAGCCGCGTTCGTCGGCCGCAACCTGCGCGCCGCCGGACTCTCCGAAGATCAGATTCAACAACTACTCAACGGCGAGAAACTCACCGACGTCCCTGCGGGAGTGCAGGAATACCTGCACATGTTCTACGGGAACCTGGACTCCGACGAACTGTTCAGCCTGAAGTCGAAGTTCGACGGCATGGAAACGCCTGACGGCGCTTCATGGTCCAGGGCCCTCGGCCAAGGTTTGGTCACGCTCTCGAACGAGAACGTCGGAAACAACGCCGGTTATCAGTACCTACCGTCGTGGGTTCGCGACTGGTCGGAGAATTACAACTCGAACGACGGCAAACGGATCCGCGACATCGATGTCCCACTCGCTGGACTCATCGGCAACAGCGGATCCGCGCCTCCCGGGGAACGGTTCGGCACCGAGCTCATACGGAAGGCGGCCGGAGGCGCGAGCCGAAGCGCCGAGGACAGCGGCCTCCTGGCACCCGAAAGCAATTACGGCAACCTACACGATGTTCCGGACGCCGCACGATCGAAGTACGAGGAAACGATCCGTCGTTTCCTAGATGTCGGCGGTCGAAGCCAGGTTGCGGCGACTGCGTTCCTCACCGGCGAGTACGCCGATGGGACAGCGCTTGTCGACTTCGACCGCGACGACATGGTCGGCTACGCCTTCAGGCACGACTGGAATGACGGGGGCGCTGCCGCGGGGAGCCTGGTCGACTGGATTCGCGATTATGGGGGAAGCGGGAATCCGACCAACGTAGCGCTCGCAGACCGTGCGTTCAGCGGGTTGTTCGATTGCACGACGTCCACCGGCGGAGACAACACCTTCTCCGATCTGATGAACGCGAATTCCTCGGGTGATGCGATCGGAAAGATCAACCCGCACCTTGCGGGAGCCCTGCGAGAGGCTTCGCTCCCATACCTCAACATCCTCGCCGGTGGTGATTCGGCCGTGTACGGCCACTCCGGATTCGATCCGGACATCCCACCCGATGAGATGCAGCGTCGAACCGCGCGACTGTTCACGCTGATCGCCAGCGACAACACATACGGTGAGCCCACGGCCGAGAATCCCGATGGGACGGGCGCTGGAGCAGACCTGTACCGAGACATCCTCGACCAAACCGTTCGTAACGGCGCCACCGCCGGCGAACTGGCGGCCTCAGAGCCTCACCGCGCTCGTTCACTAGCCGAGCTCAGCGCAAACCTGAGGGCGCTGGGGCAGTCCGGTCTGTATGGCGCCGAGTACGACCTGCAACGTGATGAGGATGCCAACACAGACGAGCGGAACGATGCGAACACCAAAGTCCGGAACATCGTCAGTTCTGCGTCGGCGGGCTTGACTGCTGTTCCTCACCCTGCCGCAATCGGAGTCGGCGCCGCTGGGACTGCCGCTACCCCGTGGCTCCTTCCCGCCGAATCACCCGGGGACGTCCCGTTTCGACCTCCGACAGTCGCTGGCGGCGGTGGCACCGCAGCGGAAGACGAGATGCACCTGGTCTATGGCGCCCTGCGCGGGCTCGAAATTGCGCCTGAACCAGGCGCCCTCGCGGAGTCTTGGTATCGCGAAGACGGACAACTCAAGCCACTCGCGCACATTCTCTCCGAGCACAAAGGTGACAGCGGCGAACTGCTGAGCGCGATGGAACGCGCTCTCGGCGATGACGATCTGCTGGAGTCACTGCGGGCTGGTACGAGTACTGGAAACCATCAGGGACGGATGAACTTCGACCCCACCGACCTGACAACTATGACGACATGATCCTGAATGGCTCAGATTAAATGACAATCAGACGGACCGCCTCAGTCCTCCTCGCCGTCTTGACACTTGCGGTAGCCGGTTGTTCCACTGCGAGCACCCCCGCCGAGAATGCGTTCACATCAGCGAAATCGACAACGCTGAGCACTGTCGCCCCTCAGGACTACCAATACCCCGCCGGCCTCGCCGGACCCTACAGCGTGGTCTGGTCAGCCGCCGAACCGATCGACTTGCACAGCAGGCCCGCCGAGCTGGCACGCGCATACCTGGAGTCCTGTCAATTGTCGGTGTTCGGCCGTCCGAACGTCTACCCGGGCGCAGTCGCCGCGGCCCCCGAACCCAGCCTCGAGAACCAAGTCGGTTGCCTCTACGCCACGAAACGACCCGAAGCCACGTTTCCGGCCTACTACGGCACCTTGTATGCACGCATCACAGAACTCATCGTGTCCGACAAAACCATCTCAGCGGGGGGCTGCTACACCAGAATCGGGCGCGCCGAAGTCGAGACACATGAACCCGACACCACCTCTGCCACCGCGCAGGAATTCAGTTTCACCGCCGACCTGCCCGACGGGTCAATCGACTCCAGAAGGAACGTGAACCGGACAGCTCGGCCGGGGTCGGGTACGCGCGCACCCCAGTTCGACGTCTTCTACCCGTGGAAGTTCCGCGCTGTCCCCTGGGGCACTCCGCAGCCTGCCGAGGGTCCGCCCAACAATCGTGATTGCGCCCGATGGGCAGCATCACTCGTCGACCAGGTCCCCGCCTTTTCCGGACAGAAGCCCTTCACCTCGACCGGCCGGAGCGCAACCCTGACACCGAGGATGTTCGGCGAGCGAGGTTTTCCGACCTTCCCTCAAACCCCGGCCTGGCCCTCCCCCTAGCCTCCACAGAGTCGCTGGTTCCAGTGCAGCAGCGCCAGTTCTAGCTGGCGCATCTATGCTCAAGTCGCGATTCTGCGGGAGCGGCGGAGATGTGGACAACGCCGGAAACCCTCCACAACCAGGCCCGACACGACGGCAAGACGCGGAGGTCGGGGCACCATCGGACCCATGACCTCCGACAACCCCGTCGTGCGACGATCCGCACTGAGCACGGTCCTCGGCAACGAGGAACTCAAGCTACGGCAAGACGAGGGGACCCTGACCAGCGTCTGGCGCGGCGCGGTACATCTCGGGCCGACGCCCGACGACGCGACCGAGAAGTACCGCCTCACCGTCATCGGCGCCGCGACGGTCGGAGGCGAGCAACGCGTCGTCAGCCATCAGTCAGCCGCTGCGCTGCACGGCATTCCACTCCTGCGCCCCGATCTGACGAAGGTCCACTTCACCACTGCCAAGACCGGCCGGGCCGGCGCGAAGATCCACCTTCACCGCCACAAGCTCCTGCCCGAACACGTCACCGTCGTCGACGGCGTGCGGGTGACGACTCCGGCACGCACGGTCGCCGACATCGCGCGACGGGGCACCTTCGAACAGGCCGTGTGTTGCCTCGACAGCGGACTGCGGCTCGGCGTCGATGCCGCAGACCTCGGCGAGCTCGCCGCATCTGCAACCCGGATGAAAGGCGTGGCCTGCCTGCGTCGGGCGCTTGCCGTTGCTGATGGGAGGTCGGAGTCCGTCGGGGAATCATTCAGTCGCGCAACGATGCTCACCCTCGGTATCCCTCCGCCCGACCTCCAGGTCACCGTCCTCGACGACGCGGGCCGGTTTGTCGCACGCGGCGACTTCGGTTGGGAGGACAAGGTGATCGGCGAGTTCGACGGAAGGGTCAAGTACTCCGGACAGTTCGGGACGTCGGCGTCGGAGACGGTCTTCGCCGAGAAGCGTCGCGAAGACGCGATACGACGGACCGGACGCATCGTCGTGCGCTGGACCTGGGACGACCTGCTGAAGCCCATGCACTTTCGAAAGCTCATCCTCGACGCCCTGCTCGACGCCAAGGTGTTTCCGGCGCCCACAGAATCTTGACCTGCAATCAGAAGCGCGAGTTCCATCCAGCGCCCCTGGGCGCAAGTAGCGATTCTCGGGAAAGACAAGCCCACACGTGCCCGAAATCGGCGAATCCCCGGACGGCCGGGATCGCGTAAGCCGAGGTGGCCCGAAGGTGGCCTCCGCCACAACCCTAGAATTGACGCCATGAGCGATACCGCAACCGCACCCATCACCCTGCCCGCCGACCTGCTGCCGTCGGACGGCCGCTTCGGTTGCGGACCGTCGAAGGTGCGCCCCGAGCAGTTGCAGTCCCTCGTCGACACCGGCGCATCGGTGTTCGGCACCAGCCACCGGCAGGCACCGGTCAAGAACGTGGTCGGCTCGATCCGTGAGGGTCTGGCCAACCTGTTCTCGCTGCCCGAGGGCTATGAGGTCGTCCTCTCCAACGGCGGCACCACCGCCTTCTGGGATGCCGCCGCGTTCGGCCTGATCAAGCAGCGTTCGCTGCACCTCACCTACGGTGAGTTCTCGTCGAAGTTCGCGACCGTCGCCAAAAAGGCGCCGTTCCTGGACTCGCCCGCGGTCATCTCCACCGATCCCGGCACCGCTCCCGATCCGGCCGCACTGACCGCTGACGATTTCGGCGGCGTCGACCTCATCGGATGGGCCCACAACGAGACCTCGACCGGTGTGTCCGTGCCGGTCGTGCGCCCCGCCGGCTCCGACGACGCGCTCATCGCCATCGACGCCACCTCGGGTGCAGGCGGCCTGCCCGTCAACGTCGCCGACGCCGACGTCTACTACTTCGCGCCGCAGAAGTGCTTCGCCTCCGACGGTGGCCTGTGGGTCGCGCTGATGAGCCCCCGCGCCCTCGCCCGCGTCGCCGAGATCGCCGAGACCGACCGCTGGTGCCCCGAGTTCCTGTCGCTGCCGACCGCCGTCGACAACAGCAGCAAGAACCAGACCTACAACACCCCCGCAGTCGGCTCGCTGCTGCTGTTCGCCAACCAGATCGAGTGGATGAACAACAACGGCGGCCTCGACTGGTGCGTCTCGCGCACCGCCGATTCGAGCTCGCGCCTGTACCAGTGGGCCGAGGCCAGCGAGTACGCGACGCCGTTCGTCGCCGAGCCGGCCAACCGCAGCCAGGTCGTCGGCACCATCGACTTCAACGATGACGTCGACGCCGCCGCGGTCGCCAAGACCCTGCGCGCCAACGGCGTCGTCGACACCGAGCCGTACCGCAAGCTCGGCCGCAACCAGCTGCGTATCGGCATGTTCCCGGCCATCGATCCCGAGGACGTCACCAGGCTCACCAACTGCATCGACTACATCGTCGAGCGCCTCTGAGCTCGGCCAGAACCAACCGTCACCGGCGCGTCGCACCTTCGGGTCGACGCGCCGGTGGCGTTCGGGCCAGCGGGTAGCCTGGACAACACAGACCACATACGACGCACCCATCGCTGGTGTCGCAGCGGCCCCACGGGTTCTGAACTGCGGTTTTACCGCGTGTCCCACAGTGAATCGGCAGATCGGTGAGTTAATGTGACCCCAATGCGTGCACCCACCGGAGGAGGAGCAGATGCGTGAGCTCCGCGTCGTCGGGGTGGAAACCGACGGTTCCCACGTCATCTGCCAAGACCCTCAATCAGGTGAGAAATTCCGGATCGCCTCCGACGAACGCCTTCGCGCCGCGGCCCGCGGCGACATCACCAGGCTGGGACAGATCGAGATCGAGATGGAAAGTGCATTGAGGCCACGAGAGATCCAGGCACGCATCCGCGCAGGCGCCTCCGTCGCCGAGGTCGCCGCCGCGGCCGGGGTTGGTGTGGACAAGATCGAACGATTCGCCCACCCGGTGCTGCTCGAGCGCAGCCGCGCGAGCGAACTCGCCGGTGCCGCCCACCCGATCCGGCACGACGGCCCGGCCGTCGCGACCCTCGCCGAATCCGTGGCGGAAGGGCTCGTCGCATACGGCCACAACCCCGCCGACGCCGACTGGGACGCCTGGAAGGACGACGGCGGCTACTGGGTCGTGCAGGTCGCCTGGAGCGTCGGACGCACCGACAACCTCGCGCACTGGCGCTACCAGCCCGGCACCCACGGCGGCACAGTCGACCCGCTCGACGACCTCGCCGACGAACTGACCCACCCCGAGACGATCGCGCCGCGACGCCGGCTCACGCCGGTCGCCGCACCGGAGGTCGCCGTTGAGACCACGTCCGACGGCCGCGAGGAAGTCACCATCGACGCCAACTCCCTCATCGGTGCGCAGCGTGCGCGGCAGGAACGTCGCGCGACGCACGACGACCACGGCACCGTCCCCCTCGATTTCGGGTTCGACGACGAGACCGACGCGCACACTCCGCCGGCTGCGGTCACCCCGATCTCGGCTCCCGTCGCACAGGCTCCCGACACACAGGCTCCCGACGAAGTAGCTCCCGTCGAACGGGCCGTCGACGACGAGGAGCCCGCCGAATCGGCAGTCCGGGAGACCACCGAAGCCGACGCCGCCCCGGCGACCGCCGAGGACAGCACTCACGATCCGTCGGAATCGTCTGCGTCCGGCGAGCCCGGACCGGCCCATGCTGACCGTCCGCGCAAGAAGAAGACCCGCAAGCCCGCCGTGCCCGCCTGGGAGGACGTCCTGCTCGGCGTACGTAGCAACGGGAACAGCTGATCGATGTCGGCACGCGCGGCCACCGTCTGGTTCATCGACTCCCCTGACCCGGCCGACGACCTACGAACCATCGTGCGCGCACAGCAGCACGATCATCAGCACGCCCAGCAGCTTGCGACGAAGATCTATGGCGACAGCGTGCTCGTCCCGCTCGTCGACACCGACCTCGCGACCGCGGCCGCCGCGAAGGATCACCACGTCTACGCCGGTTATTACGGTTCGCTCGCGGTGATCTCGTGCTCGCTGTTCGAGACGGCGACCCCCTCGACGCTGACCCGGACGCTGGCCGCGGTCCGACCGAGTGCGGTGACGACGCTGCTGTACACCGAACCCGAGACGTCGTTCGGTGCGTTCGCCCGCTGGGAGTCGGGTTCACTTCGACGTTCGTTCTCCGCCGACCCGGTGACCATCCACGAGGACGACGGCCTCCCGTTCACCTTCGAGAAGCCGTTCTGGGGCGGCGAATACCCGCTCACCTACGCCGAGGGTGTGCCGAACCAGGGGATGGCGCTGCCCTTCCACCCGGCGCAGCTCGCCGAGGAGGCCAACCGGTCCTGGCTCGGGTTCCGCTACACCCATCCCCTCGCGCCGACCGACCTCGACCCGGCCGACATCACCGTCACCTGCTTCGCGCTTCACCCCGCGGAGTACGAACCCACCGCCGCCGACTTCGAGAACTACCGCAGAGCCACCGCCGCGCGTAGTGCGGAACGCACCGCGCACGAGGGCACGCCACGCAAGCGCGGAAGATTCCGGGAGTACTTCGGTTTCTGATCCGGGTGGCTTCTGTTCCCGGACGACTTGTCGCCCTCAGTCGTACAACGTCACCTTGCCGAGGAGTGCCGCCAGTTCCAGTTCGACAGCAGACAGCTCGGAGCTCGACAGCTTGCGGGCAGTCGGCCTCGCCGGCCGATAGTCGATGACCCTGCGTGCGACAAGGCGCACTCCATCGCCGGACTGCTCGTCTGGTCCGTGAATCTCGTTGCGTACCTGTTTGAGTTGTTCGGCGAACCGGCGGGGGATGTCGGGTCGCCGGTTGATGCGCTCGGGGTTGGGTGGTGCGCCGGGTTCGGCGTTCAACCGCCAGGCGCAGCGGCCTTCGTCGGGACCTTCACGGACCATGCGGGTGGTGTAGCCGCCGGGTTCATTGCTGACCATCCGATTGTGTTTCGGGCACGCCGGTGCGAGGTCGGTGATGTCGGTGAGTCCACCGAGACCCCAATCCAGTTGCGCGTGGTGCATTTCCACGTGCGCGGCGGATATGCCGCAGTCGGGGGTGGAACAGA
>NZ_MKKG01000033.1:240067-369250 GCF_001942325.1 Gordonia sp. CNJ-863 | reverse complement strand
GGTCGGTTGCGTGATCATGTCGATCGTGAGGTGGCAGATCTACCGATCGTGGGCCATCCGACCCGGTTGCATCTGAGGGTGCCGCGCTACGCCTGCGAGAACGGCGCGTGTGGTCAGGGCATCTTTCGCGCCGACATCTCGGCGATCGTCGCGCCGCGCGCGGCGGTGACGCGCCGCACGATCGCGTGGATTCTTCGGCGGATGATTCTGGACAAGATGAGCGTCTCTGCGGTCGCCGCGTCGGTCGGGTTGGGCTGGAACACCGTGAATGCCCTCGCGTTGCAGGCGGCGCGTACGGTGGCTTCGGCGCCTGGCCGACTCGACGGTGTCAGGGTTCTCGGTGTTGATGAGCACAAGTGGAAACATGTTCGCGGCAATGGTGATTCGAGTTTCGTGACCGTGCTGGTCGACCTCACACCGATTGTGGATGGGACCGGGTCGGCGCGCTTGCTGGATATGGTGGGCGGCCGGTCCAAAGCGGCGTTGAAGGACTGGCTCGATGCCCGCGATGACTCCTTTCGGGACCGGATCCGGGTGGTCACCATGGACGGATTCACCGGGTATCGCACCGCGACCGCCGAGGCATTGGATAAGGCGCGGGCGGTGATGGACCCGTTCCACGTGGTCCATCTGGCCGCCGAGAAGCTCACAGTGTGTCGTCAACGCGTGCAACACGATACGTGTGGGCACCGCGGCCGCACGGGTGATCCGCTCTACGGTATCCGCCGACCACTGCTGACCCGGATCGCGTTGCTGACAGACAAGCAGAAGGCCCGGCTACGTAGCGGGTTGGAGGCTCACGAGGAGCACGTGGCCGTCTCGGTCACCTACGCGATCTACCAAGAGCTGATCAACGCCTACGGCCAGGAGAACAAGCGTGACGGCAAGATCGCGATGTACAAGCTGCTCAAACGGATTCATACCGGCGTTCCGTCCGGGCTGGCAGAGTTGGCCCAACTCGGCCGATCATTATGGGCGCGGCGTGCCGAGATCTTGGCCTACTTCGACACCGGCGCCTCCAACGGACCCGTCGAAGCGATCAACGGCCGCCTGGAACACCTCCGCGGGATCGCGTTGGGCTTCCGCAACCTCAACCACTACATCTTGCGGTCACTCATCCACTCCGGCGGCCTCGCACAACACCTCGACGCACTCTGAATCAGGAAGAGCCCGATATCGGTCTGCTCGAACCAATGGCCGTTCCCCTCACCTCCGCCGGCTCCATTCAGCAAATAGAGCGTGGGCCGAGGTGTCGACGTATCTCGGGGAACCAGCACGCGGATCGGGACATCCCGTTTCATCGCCACCGAATGCACGGTCATGTCGAGGACACGACCTTGCGTGACGGCTTGGGCAAACCGCTCGGCACGGGCCGTCCGCACCCCGTCATCAGCCGACGCCATGACCGGTATGGCAAGGGCTGCAACGGTTGTCAAGATGGAGACCAGCGCAGCGGTCACGCGTCGGTGGCGATCACCGCCAACAGCAGACATCGGTGTCCCTTCGGCTGACTTCAACCGCGCCACAGTCTTGACAACGGAATGCAAACGAATAGCAATCGATCCGGATACGACGGACGATACTCAACATCATCCGATTCGTCCGCTTTATGTCGAAGACCGGACCCGATTCGGCGGGCCGACCATTGCGTAATAGCCATCCGTAGCCGCTGATTCGCCATGCCAAGCCGGTGAATTCATCCACACGGACGACGTTTCGATTTCTCCACCTGATCGATCACGACGGGCACCGGGAACATCGTCCGCGGATTCTGCAGGAGCGCCGGCGGGATCACCGATGACCGTGCCACCGTGCCGGTCCACCGGACGCGCCGCCGATGTGGAACGAGAGTCTCGCCACGCCTGGTGAACTCGTAGTCGCTCTCGATGCTCCCGAGCGGGAGGATCGTCGGGTCGTCGGGATCGACGACCGCCACCTCATCGCCGGGAGCCAGGTCGTCGACGAAGGACGCGAGCACGCGAAGGTCCTTGCCCGGTCGCCGTCCCGGGCTGCACTCCTTGAGCAGGGCGCGTAGCCCATCGGCAGTGGCCGTCGCGGCGTCGGAGTCGATACCGGACTCCGTTCCGACACCGACGATGTCGCGCCGGCGGAACTCGTCGAACTGCTCCTTCGACGACGGCCGGACGATCCACACCGTGCGACCACGGTCATCCCGGTCGGGCGCCGATTCCGGCGGTTCCGGCCAGAAGTACGGGAGGTCGTCGGGCACGTCGCCGAACTCGGCGACGTAGAAGTCGGGGTCTTTGCGCAGCAACGCCGATCGGTGGCTGCGATGGAGGCGGTCGTCGCCCAGCCAGGGCGGCATCAAGCCGGCTTCGGCGAGATCCGACTGGGACGTGTCCACCGCCTCCGGTGCGAACTCGGCGATCATCGCGGCAGTGGTGTCCGCGCGTCCCTCCCGTAGCCAGACGTCGACGAAGGCGAGGCCATAGGAGACGAGTGCGGGAGTGTGCCCGCGCCACATGGTGACCGCCGGGTGGTTGCCCCAGCCGTAGTCGAACAGCTCGAGGGCACGCAGGATCTGCAGCGTCTCCACCCGCTGCTTGCCGAGCCGCGCAGGGTCCAGGGCCTCGGCGGACCGCCGGAAGTTCGGGTACGGCAGGAACGTCTGCATTCCCCTGCCTTACCCGCCGGGCACGGCAGTCCACACGTCGGTCAGTCTGTGTGCACGTTTTCCAGCACCTGGGTGAAGGTCTCGGCCGACTGGGCGCCGGACACGCCGTACTTGCCGTTGAAGACGAAGAACGGGACACCGCTGATCCCGTATGCCCGCGCCTGGTCGATGTCGGCGGCGACCGCCTGGGCATGGTCGCCGGATTCGAGCGCCGCGAGCACGGCGTCGCGATCCAACCCGACCTCGGCGGCCAGGTCGGCGAGCTCGGCGGGCCGGCCGACGTGCCGACCCTGCTCGAAGTAGGCCTGGAACAGCCGTTCCGCCAGCTCGAGCTGCTTGCCGTGGGCGCGCGCGAAATGCAGCGCCTCGTGGGCCTTGAGGGTCTTGGTGTGCTGGAGGCTGTCGAAGTCGTAGTCGAGGCCGACGTCGGCCGCGATCCCGCGGACCTGCTCGAGCATCCCCTCGACCTGGGCGGCGGGCATCCCCTTGTGCCGCACCAGGAAGTCGATCTCCGAACCCTCGAAGTCGACAGGGGTGTCGGGTGCGAGTTCGTAGCTGCGATAGGTCACCTCGACGTCGTCGCGTCCGGCGAACTCGGCGAGACCCGCCTCGAAGCGACGCTTCCCGATGAAGCACCAGGGGCACGCGATGTCGGACCAGATGTCGACGGTGATGGGAGAAGCCAAGTGGTCTTCAACCCCCTTCCGCCGCGCGCGGTTCCTGCGGGCGGCTCGTGGACCGATATACGAAACCGGCCCACTCCGAATGGGAGTGGGCCGGCCCGTGTGCTTTAGAGCTGGTCAAGCAAGGGGTTCTGAATCAGAAGCCCATGCCGCCCATCTCGTCGGCGCCCGGCATGGCCGGTGCAGCGTTCTTCTCCGGCTTGTCGGCGACGACGGCCTCGGTGGTGAGGAACAGAGCCGCGATCGAGGCTGCGTTCTGCAGCGCCGAGCGGGTGACCTTCACCGGGTCGTTGATGCCGGCAGCCAGCAGGTCCTCGTACTCACCGGTGGCGGCGTTGAGGCCGGTGCCGGTGGGCGAGTTCAGGACCTTGTCGGCGACGACGCCCGGCTCGAGGCCGGCGTTGACGGCGATCTGCTTGGCCGGAGCCGAGAGAGCGACGCGAACGATGTTGGCGCCGGTGGCCTCGTCACCCTCGAGCGAGAGCGCGTCGATGGCCGGCTCCGACTGCAGCAGGGCCACGCCACCACCGGCGACGATGCCCTCTTCGACGGCAGCCTTGGCGTTGCGCACGGCATCTTCGATGCGGTGCTTGCGCTCCTTGAGCTCGACCTCGGTGGCCGCGCCGGCCTTGATGACCGCAACACCGCCGGCCAGCTTGGCCAGGCGCTCCTGCAGCTTCTCACGGTCGTAGTCGGAGTCGCTGTTCTCGATCTCGCCACGGATCTGGGCCACGCGACCGGCGATGGCGTCGGGATCGCCCGCGCCCTCGACGATGGTGGTCTCGTCCTTGGTGACGACGACCTTGCGGGCGGTGCCGAGCAGCTCGACGCCGGCGCCCTCGAGCGAGAGGCCGACCTCTTCGCTGATGACCTCGCCACCGGTGAGGATGGCGATGTCGGCCAGCATGGCCTTGCGGCGGTCACCGAAGCCCGGTGCCTTGACGGCGACAGACTTGAAGGTGCCCTTGAGCTTGTTCACGACCAGGGTCGACAGGGCTTCGCCCTCGACGTCCTCGGCGATGATCAGCAGCGGCTTGCCGGCCTGGATAACCTTCTCCAGCAGCGGCAGCAGGTCCTTGATGGTCGCAACCTTGCCCGAGACGAGCAGGATGTACGGGTCGTCGAGGACGGCTTCCTGGCGGTCTGCGTCGGTGACGAAGTAGCCCGAGATGTAGCCCTTGTCGAAGCGCATGCCCTCGGTGAGCTCGAGCTGCAGGCCGAAGGTGTTGGACTCCTCGACCGTGATGACGCCTTCCTTGCCGACCTTGTCCATCGCCTCGGCGATGAGCTCGCCGATCGAGGAGTCGCCGGCCGAGATACCTGCGGTAGCAGCGATCTGCTCCTTGGTCTCGACCTCCTTGGCGCTCTTCAGCAGCGACTCGGTGACAGCCTCGACGGCCTTCTCGATGCCGCGCTTCAGACCCAGCGGGTTGGCGCCGGCAGCGACGTTACGCAGACCCTCACGAACGAGAGCCTGGGCCAGAACGGTGGCGGTGGTGGTGCCGTCGCCCGCGACATCGTCGGTCTTCTTGGCGACTTCCTTGACCAGCTCGGCGCCGATCTTCTCGTAGGGATCCTCCAGCTCGATCTCCTTGGCGATGGAAACACCATCGTTGGTGATCGTGGGGGCGCCCCACTTCTTCTCCAGAACGACGTTGCGACCCTTGGGTCCCAACGTCACCTTGACGGCGTCGGCGAGGCTGTTGAGGCCCCGCTCGAGGCCGCGACGGGCCTCTTCGTCGAACGCGATTTGCTTGGCCATGGGTAAGTGATCCTCCGAAGGGGGTGACACTAGGTTCGTATGGCCGGAACTCGGTGCCCGCGACGGACGACCGGTGTGTCATTCGGTACCGATCTCACCGTCCCGACCTGGCACTCACAGCTCGCGAGTGCCAACGTCCGTTTTAGCACTCGCCCCTGCCGAGTGCAAGGTTGCACCGGACCGGGGCCACCGCATTCGCCCGGCCGGCCGCGGCGACCCTGGTTACGTTGAGGACATGTCTCTCGCGTCCAGGGCGTTCCGGTTCGGGGTCAACATGCTCGCAGTGGACTCCAGCGCGTCGTGGGAAGGCCGCGCGCGACACGTCGAACAGCTCGGCTTCGACGTCCTGCTGGTCCCGGACCACCTGGGCATCCCGAGCCCTTGGCCTGCGCTCGCGACGGCCGCCGCCGCCACCGAACGCCTCCGCGTCGGGCCCTTCGTCCTCAACGCGGCATTCACCAACCCGGTGCTGCTCGCCCGCGACGTGGCGACCGTCGACCAGCTGTCCGACGGCCGTGTCGAGCTCGGCCTGGGCACGGGCTACGTCAAGGAGGAGTTCGAGGCGGCCGGAATCGAATTCCCAACGGCCGGGCGCCGCGTCGACCATCTGGGCGACACCGTGGCCCGGGTGACCTCACTGCTCTCCGCCCCCGAGCACACCCCACGTCCGGTACAGGGGCGCGTGCCTCTGCTTCTCGGCGGCAACGGCGACCGTGTGCTTCGGATGGCCGCCGAGCACGCCGACATCGTGGGGTTCACCGCGGCGCGCACCGGTCGGAAAGGTGACCTCGAGCCGCTATCGGCCACGGACTTCGACGAACGGGTCGCGTTCGCACGCGACGCGGCCGGCGCCAGGTCCGGCGATGTCGAGTGGAACCTGCTGATGCAGATCGTCGTGGTCACCGACGACCCGCGACGCATCGCCGAGGAGAACATCGCGAAGTGGGAGTTGCCGATGAGTCCGGAGGAGTTCCTCGACCTACCGTCGGTCCTCATCGGCTCCGCCGCCGACATCGCCGCACGCCTCGTCGAACTCCGGAAGCGCACCGGGATCAGCTACCTCACTGTCCTCGAACCGGTCCTCGAGCAGTTCGCGCCGGTGATCGGGTTGCTGCGTGACATCGACCGCTGATTCCCACGACCCCGCACGACGAGCCGCCGCGGGGGTGGTTCCCCCGCGGCGGCTCGTCGACCGAAGCGAATCAGACCCTCGAACCGGTCACTGCGGCACGCCGTACTTGTCGATGATCGGAGCCAACAGTTCGGCGGCGCGCGCGCCGGTGATGACCTCGTCGTTGCCGACCTTGGTGACTACTTTGGACTCGGTGTCCTCGTAGACGTGCTCGCCGATCATCTTGCCGTCCTCGTCGTAGGGCCAGAAGAAGGCGAGCGTCCGGCGGACAAGGTAGAACGAGTCGGCGTCGTACTGTGACGACGAGGGTGCGCCCGGATCGTTGTTCACCGAATCGAAGACGTTGTCGCCGAGCAACGCACCCGGCACGAACTGGCTGAACTCGGCCTCTCCGGCGAAGCCCCAGTCGTGCACGGCCATCTTCTGCTTTCCCGTCCACATCACGAGCATGTCCATCGCAGCGAGCTGCTGATAGAAGGCGCGAACCGTGTCCATCCCGTCGAGGATGGTCCCCTGCCCACCTTCGAAGAGCCGGTAGTGCGGATGCGGGACGGTCATGTTGGGTGCGAGCAGTTCCTCGTAGCGACCGGAGACCTCCAACAGTCCATGCCTGCGATAGTTGATGAGGATCTTGCGGTGCTTGGGATTCTCCAGGGTGTCTATGAGGTCGTCGACGTCGTCCATCATGTGGACGAACTCCTCCTCATACGACGTACGGGTGGCAACGGAAACGTGGGCTGTACTCATTGTTGTGCTCTCTCCTTCACAGGTACTTGCTGAGGTCTGGGTAACTACCGATCTCGTAACCGCCGTCGACGACGAGGCTGGAACCGGTGATGTAGCTGGCGTCACCGGAGGCCAGGAACACCGCGGGGGCCGCGAGCTCCGACGGCTTGGCCGGCCGCTTGAGGACTGCGTTGGCGTCGAATTCGGCCATGATTCCCTCGTTTTCGAGGATGAAGCCGGCCATCGGGGTGTCGACGAGACCGGGCAGGACCGAGTTGACGCGGATTCCGTGGCGCCCCAGTTCGAGGGCCGCGTTCTTGGCGAACATGTCTGCACCGGCTTTGCCTGCGGCATACGCACTTCCGCCGTACAGCGGAATGTGGGCATTGACCGATGACACGACGACGATCGATCCGCCGTTACCGGCACGGATCATGCTCTGCGCCGCGTACTTGGTGCAGAGGAACACACCGCGCAGCACGATGTCGACGGTGAAATCCCATGTTTCCCCGTCCAAGTCGGTGATCGGACCAGGACGGATCGCGCCGGCCACGTTGAACAGACTGTCGAGGCCGCCGAGGTCGGACTCCGCACGGGCGACCGCCGCCTGGATGTCGCCCGCGTCGGTCACACTCCCCGGCTGGGCAATGTAGTTGTCGCCGAGCTGTTTTGCCGCGTCGTCCAGACCACCGGAGTCGAGATCGAAGGCGACCACCGACCCTCCGTCGGCGATGAGGCGCTCGGCGATCGCGTACCCGATTCCGGATGCGGCTCCGGTGACGATCGACCGTTTGGGTGCTGAAGAATTGGACATGATTTCCCGTCGTACGAGGAGTGAGAAAGTCGCCGCGAAAGATGGCGGCGAGTCGGCCGGAATGATCTCCGGCACCGATGCCCGAGCCCGCGATCGGCGGGACTGATCAGACCTTCGGTGTGAGGTCAATCATCGACCTCGGCACAACGTCGCGTCCATGACATATCCACTCGCTACCGTTAGCCTTTTGCCTAACATCGCAGATGAGCGGCTCGTAGACTAGTGGTCTACATCACATCCACTTGATAGAGTCTGTCCCTGTGACCCTCAACCTGCACCTGGTGCGCTACCTGATCGCCGTCGTCGACGAAGGGCATTTCGGACGCGCTGCGGAGCGTCTGTACATCAGCACGCCATCGCTGAGTCAGCAGATCCGGAAGCTGGAACGGTCCCTCGGTGCGGAGCTGGTCGACCGGACGGCACGCCCCGTCCGTCCGACCCCGGCGGGTGAACGGTTCCTCGCGGAGGCCAGAGAGTCGGTCTCGGCAGCGGACCGGGCTGTCGCCGCGGTGGACAGCTACCGCCGAGAGTTGTCCCACACCTTGCGAATCGGCTTCATGACGGCGTCAACGGGAAGCCGCACCCACGAGATCCTCGACGAGCTGCGGCGCCGGGTACCCGACGTGACGGTGCAGATGGTCGAACTCCCGTGGTCGCACCAGACCTCCGCGGTGCGTGAGGGCCAGGTCGACGCCGCACTGGTGCGGCCGCCCTTCGCCGATTCCAGCGGCCTGCGACTCGACGTCATCCGCCACGAAGGTCGAGTCGTAGCTCTGCCGAAAACTCATGCGCTGGCTGACCATTCGGTGGTCCACCTCGCCGACCTCGACGACGAGATCCACGTAACCAACGACGACGCCGACCCCGTTTGGGTGCGCTGGTGGGCCTGCGATCCACGGCCGAGTGGCGCAGTCGTGCGATACGGGCCGTCGGTCCGCACCATGGACGAACTGCTGGAGGTGGTGGCGGCCGGCCAGGCCCCTTCCATCACCGGGCAGTTCGTGGCGCAGAGCTACCGGAACCCCGGCGTGGCCTTCGTCCCGGTCGACGACGTGCCCTCGTGCCCGTTGTCCCTCTGCACCCGGAACTCCGACACGTCGTCCGTCATCACCGAGTTGCGCAGAGCTGTCGCGGCATCGACCCGGACCGAGGAGTCACGCACGCCTGCACGGCATTCGTGACTCCTCGCCCGGGAGCTGGTTACTCAGCCCTGGGGACGGTTGTCCACGAGTCGCTTGGCCTTGCCCGTCGAGCGGAACAGGGCACCGGATTCGACGACGTCCACCGCCACTGTGACGCCGATCCGGTCCTTGATCAGCGACTGCAGCTCGACGGCTGCCGTTCCGCGGTGGTCGCCGGAAACGTCATGGCGGCACTCGACTTTCACCGTCAACTGATCCATGCGTCCGGGCCGTTCCAGCACGCACTGGAACTGTGGGGCCAGCATCGGGACATTCAGGATGAGTTCCTCGATCTGGGTGGGGAACAGATTCACCCCGCGCAGGATGATCATGTCGTCGGTCCGGCCGGTGACCTTCTGCATACGGCGCATGGAACGCGCGGTTCCGGGGAGCAACCTGGTCAGATCTCGGGTACGGTACCGGATGATCGGCATCGCCTCCTTGGTGAGAGAGGTGAACACCAGCTCGCCCTCCTCCCCGTCGGGAAGCACCTCACCGGTCATCGGATCGATGATCTCGGGATAGAAGTGATCTTCCCAGATATGCAGTCCGTCTTTGGTTTCCACACATTCCTGCGCAACCCCGGGCCCCATCACCTCCGAGAGACCGTAGATGTCGACCGCGTCCATCCCGAGCTGCTGCTCGAGTTCGCTACGCATCTGTTCGGTCCACGGCTCGGCACCGAAGACTCCGGGGCGCAGCGAGGTCGTGGCCGGGTCGATTCCCCTGGCGAGCATCGCGTCGACGATCGTCAGCATGTACGACGGCGTCACCATGATCGCGTCCGGCCGGAAGTCCTCGATCAATTGGATCTGTCGTTCGGTCATCCCTCCCGACATGGGGATCACCGTGCAACCCAGACGTTCTGCGCCGTAGTGGGCGCCGAGACCGCCGGTGAACAGTCCATACCCGTATGCGACATGCACCTTGTCCCCCGGCCGCACGCCGCCTGCACGCAGGCTGCGGGCCACCAGGTCCGCCCAGGTGTCCAGGTCGCCGGCGGTGTACCCGACCACCGTCGGCCGGCCGGTGGTACCCGATGACGCGTGGATCCGCGATACCTGCTCGTGCGGTACCGCCAGCATTCCGAACGGATAGTTCTCCCGCAGATCGTTTTTCGCAGTCAAGGGAAACAGTCGCAGGTCGGACAGTTCCTGCAGGTCGTCGGGGCGCACACCTCGTGAGTCGAACGCCGCGCGGTAATGCGGGACCTTGTCGTAGGCGTGCTGCAACGACCACTTGAGCCGTGCGAGCTGAGTTGCCGCGATCTCGTCACGAGAGGCGAACTCCAGGTTCGACTCGGGACGCTCCGCGGTGGGTCGAGAAAGGGTGCTGGTCATCGTCGTACTCCAGGATCGTGTCAGGCGTCGAAGTCGACAGTGACGCTGTCGCTGACAGGGAAAGTCTGGCAGGTGAGGACGAATCCGTCTGCCACCTCGGAATTTTCGAGAGCATAGTTGCGGCGCATGTCGACCTCGCCGAGGGTCACCATGGCCCGGCACGTTCCGCAAACTCCACCCTTGCACGCGAACGGCAGGTCCGAGCGCAACTGTTCGCCCGCGTCAAGGATCGATACCTCTCGCGACAGTCGTCCGCTGACCGATCGGCCGTCGAGGACGATGGTGACATCGCTGCTCGGTCCGGTGACACCGGGCTCGCGGTGCGTCTCCTGCGGCGGCGGAACGTCGTCGACGTAGAACAGCTCGAAGTGGACCTGATCTCCCGCGACGCCCCTGACACTCAACGCATCTCGGGCATCGGTCACCATTCCGTAGGGTCCGCACAGCCAGAAGTGGTCGATGTCGGGAATCGGGACCAGGGTGTCCAGGATCGTGCGCAGTCGATCCGCATCGAGCCTGCCGCTGAACAGTTCCACCTCACGCGGTTCGCGGGACAGCACGTGGATAACTTCGAACCGTGCGCCGAACCGGTCCTTCAGGTCGGCGATCTCCTCGGCGAACATGACCGACCTCGTGCGCCGGTTGCCGTAGAGCAGGATCACCTGTGCGTCCGGGTTGTCCAGGACCGACGCGGCGATCGACAGCATCGGCGTGATCCCCGAACCCGCGGCGATGAGCACATGCCGACCGCCTGCCGCAGCATCGGCGACGAACGACCCGGCCGGCGGCGCGACGTCGATGCGGTCGCCGGACCGCACGTCGCGCACCAGCCAGCTGGAGAAGAGTCCGTCGGCGACCTCGCGAACCCCGATCCGGGGCGCGGCACCGGTGGGCGCGCAGATCGAGTACGAGCGGCGATGCTCGACGCCGTCGACGAAGCGCCGCAGCGTGAGCGACTGTCCCGGACGGAAGTCATAGTCCGCGGCGAGGTCGGCGGGGACCTCGAAGCGGACAGCTACGGCATCGTCGCAGAGTTTCTCGACATCGGCCACGGTCAGGCTGTGGAACGACCTGGTGCGCGACGGTGAGACGACCGCCTCGGCGGTGCTGGTCATGTCAGATCTCCTTCACATGATCGAAGGGCTCCAGGCAACCGCGACAGCGGTACTGCGCCTTACACAGCGTCGCGCCGAACTCCGAGACGAGTTGGGTGTGAGGGGAACCACATCGGGGGCACGTCAGGGCCCGGGGGCGTGCGGTGAGGGTGAGCGGAATCGGTCCGCTCGGACGTGAGGTGACCGCGCCGGGAACCGAGTACCCGCTCTCGGCCAGCTTCTGCCGACCCTCCGGCGAGATCCAGTCGGTCGACCACGAGGGCTGCAGCTGTGTGCGCACCGCGACGCGTGAGAAACCCTCTTGCGCAAGGGTGTACTCGATGTCGTCGCGCATGGTCGCGATCGCGGGACAACCCGAGTAGGTCGGGGTGATCGTCACGACCACCGAACCGTCGTCGTCGATCTCCACGTCGCGCAGGACGCCGAGGTCCGCGAGAGTCAGCATCGGCATCTCCGGGTCGGTGACCGATGCGACGATCTCCCGCGCGGTCTCCGCGCCGGTCTCGCTCAGCGCTCCGGTCATGCTCACCACACACCTTCGGGGTGTGCGCGGGCGACGCTCTGCATTTCGGCCAGCACCAGGCCCATCGCCTCGGTGTGCAGGCCGCGCCGCCCTTCGCGGCCCCCCACTGTGCCGACGGAACCGCCCGCGGGACGATCGAGTTCGGCGGCGTGCAGGACCCGATCGACGACCGCGTCGAACTCGTCCCGGACGGTCCGCGGGTCGACGCCCACCCCGGCTGAGGCCAGGGTGATCTCTTCGCCGGTCGGCCGGAAGAGTTCCTCGACGTATGGCCACACCCGCACGAGCGCTTCGCGGACACGACGCCGTGACTCGGCGGTGCCGCACGCGAGTGTGACCGTCCAGCGCGCCGCGTAGTCGCGGTGGTACGTAAGTTCTTTGACGCCCTTCTGCGCCACGGCAGCGAGCACCGGGTCGCGGGACATGCGGAGCCGGTCGAAGATCGCCAACCGCCAGGTGGTGAACACCAGCAGGCGGACGATCGACACCGCGAAGTCCCCGTTGTCCAGTTCGACGAGCCGAACGTTGCGGAAGGCCGTTTCGTCACGGAAGAAGGCGAGCGCGTCCTCGACGGGCGCCGGGGAGGTCTCGGAGATGACCGGGACCACCTTCGGGTCGGCGGCCGCGGCCCGTGCGAGTAGCAACCGGGCCTGGCCGAGGAGGTCGAGACCGATGTTCGCCAGTGCGACCTCTTCCTCGAGTTCAGGTGCGCGAGTGGCCCATTGCGTCAGCCGCTGCGAACTGATCAGTGCGTCGTCACCGAGCATCAGACAGTACTCCGCAAGTGTGCTCGGGTAGATGTCTGCAGGGACCGTGGTGTCCACGCCGGCGAGCGGGTCGTCGAAGCTGGTGCCGAAAGCCCACTGCCCGTGCGAGTCCTCGTCGACGAGGCCGTCGTAGGCGCTCTCGTGATCTGTCATCTGTCCTGCAACCTCACATGTGGGGGACGTTGTCGGGGATCTCGTAGAACGTCGGATGCCGGTAGACCTTGTCACCGCTGGGGTCGAAGAACGGGTCCTTCTCCGACGGACTCGACGCCACCACCGCGGTCGAGGGCACCACCCAGATGCTCACTCCCTCATTGCGGCGTGTGTAGACATCGCGTGCATGCCGCAACGCCATCTCGCCGTCTGCGGCGTGCAGCGAGCCGACGTGCACGTGGTTCAGTCCGCGCTTGCCTCGCAGGAACACCTCGTACAGCGGCCAGTCCGCCCTCACCATGCGGTCCCTCGTCGTGTGGTCCCTCGTCGTGTGGTCTTTCACCGTGTGTCCTCCTGTCCACGTGCGGCGAAGGCCATGGCGGCCTCGCGCACCCATGCGCCGTTCTCGTGTGCGGCTCGGCGATTGGCGAGGCGCTCGGCGTTCGCCGCGCCGTTGCCCTTGATGACCTCGGTGAACTCACTCCAGTCCGGTTCACCGAAGTCGTAGGCTCCGCGGTCGGGATTCCAGATGAGGTCCGGGTCGGGAAAGGTCACGCCGAGCGCCTCGGCCTGCGGCACGCTCATGTCGACGAACCGCTGGCGCAGTTCATCGTTGGTGTGTCGCTTGATCCGCCACTTCATCGACTGCTCGGTGTTCGGCGATCGGTCGTCGGGCGGGCCGAACATCATCAGCGCGGGCCACCACCAGCGATCCACCGACTCCTGGACCATCGCGCGCTGCGCATCGGTCCCGCGCATCATGGTCGAGAGCAGTTCGTAACCCTGCCGCTGATGGAAGGACTCCTCCTTGCACACCCGGATCATGGCGCGCGCGTACGGGCCGAAGGAGCTGCGGCACAACGGAACCTGATTGCAGATGGCGGCTCCGTCGACCAGCCACCCGATGGTGCCGACGTCGGCAAAGGTGAGGGTTGGATAGTTGAAGATCGACGAGTACTTCTGCTTGCCCTCGATCAGCTTCTCGGTGAGGTCGGCCCGCTCGACACCCAGCGTCTCGGCGGCCGAGTACAGGTAGAGGCCGTGACCGGCTTCGTCCTGGACTTTCGCCATGAGGATCGCTTTGCGCCGCAGAGACGGCGCCCGGGTGAGCCAGTTGCCCTCGGGCTGCATGCCGATGATCTCCGAATGCGCGTGCTGGGCGATCTGGCGAACCAGGGTCTTGCGGTAGCCATCGGGCATCCAGTCCCGCGGCTCGATCCTCAGGTCGTCCGCCACCGTCCGGTCGAACTCGTCAAGGCGAGCGGAATCGTCGTAGGTTATGGCTTTTGACGTGGTCATTCACTCTGCTTTCAAAACCGACTGTTCAGTCGGGATTAGTGTGTATGGCAGTGAGCCGGGCACAACCGATCCGGTCTCAGGACCCGATGAAGACCGGCTTATCCTTGGCGACGAACGCCGACACGGCGGCTCGATGATCGGCGCCGGCGCCCAGCCTGACCTGCGCGTCGAGCTCACGATCGAGTGCGGCGTCGAGGCCGTCGGCCGATGCGGCCACGAGCGATTTGATCTCGCGGTAGGCCGCGGTCGGGCCCTCCGACAGGGCACGGGCGATCTCCCGAGCGACGTCGACGACGTCCTCGTCGTCGACGACCCGGTGGACCAGACCCCAGTCCAACGCCTGTTGCGCACCGATCTTCTCGCCGAGGAGCAGCAGAGCGCGGGCGCGGTCGGCACCGAGACGCTGCACCAGCGAGTAACTGAGGCCAGAATCGCTCGCGAGGGCGATGCCGCTGAACGCGGTCGCGAACGAGGTCTTGCCGCCAGCGATACGGATGTCGGTGGCCAGCGCCAGACCCCAGCCCGCGCCCACGCACGCACCGGGAATCGCTGACACCACCGGCACCCGCAGCGCCGCCAGGGCACGCACCAGCGGGTTGTAGTGCTCGGCCACCGTGTTCATCGCGGTCGCCGGGTCTGACTCGAGCGCGATGAGATGTTCAGCGAGATCCTGTCCGACACAGAAGTTCCTCCCCTCCGCGGTGAGGAGGACTGCCCGGACGGACGAGTCGTCAGCCGCCGCGGCCACCGCGTCCAGGAAGGCGACCTTGGTCGCGGCATCCAGTGCGTTGTTCGCCTGCGCGCGAGCCAGGGTCAGGGTCGCGAGCCCGTCGGCGATGTCGATGGTCACGGTCATGATGTCGAGCCTTCCCACTCGTGGAACCCGCGGCCGGACTTACGTCCGAGGTGGCCGCGGGCGACTTTGTCACGCAACAACTGTGGCGGCGAGAATCGACCACCCAAGGTGCCTTCGAGGTGTTCGGCGATGGCCAGACGCACGTCGAGACCGACGAGGTCGGTGGAACGCAACGGGCCCATCGGATGCCGATATCCCAGTTCCATCGCGCGGTCGATCGACTCGGCGTCCGCGATGCCGTCCTCCAGCATCCGAATTGCCTCGAGCCCCAGGCAAACCCCCAGCCGGCTCGTGGCGAAGCCTGGCGAATCATTCACCAGGACCTCTGATTTCCCGAGCATGGCCACCCATCGGCGGACCACGTCCACGGCAGACGTCGAGGTCGTCGGCGACCGTACGATCTCCACCAGGGACGAGGCCGGCACGGGGTTGAAGAAGTGCATACCGACGAATCGGCTTGGATCGGTGAGTGCGGCGCCCAGTTCGGCGATGGAGATGGAACTCGTGTTGGAGGCGATGACAGTCCGCGTCCCCACCGCAACCTCGACGGCCGTCAGGACGGCGACTTTGAGGGCCGGCACCTCGGGGACCGCCTCCACCACGAGGTCGGTGTCCCTGGCCAGGTCGTGAACCGCGGCGGCCGTGGACACCCGGCCCGCCACCTCGTCGACGTCTCGACCGTCGAGCTTGTCACGCTCGTCTGCACGACGCAGCCCGGCCACGACGCGGTCCAGTGCGGCCTGCCGGTCGGCGGTCTCGACGAGGGTCACTGCCGACCCGAGCGTCGCGAACACCTGCGCGATCCCCGCACCCATACGGCCACCGCCCACCACTCCGACGCGTGCGGGAATCTCGGTCATCGTTTCCTCTCCAGGAAGGCGGTCATCCGCTCCTGCTTGTCCTCGGTCTCGAAAAGAACCGCCTGCGCGATGTCGTCGGCCCATGAATGCGTCCCCGCCGCATCGAGAATGGTCTTGGTCAGCCTCAGCGCCAGCGACGACTGCCGAACGATCCGGTCGATGAGCCGGTGCGCGGCGGCAACGTGATCATCGGCGATCTCCGCAACGAGCCCGACCTCCCGCGCGGCCACCGCGTCGAGAGTGAGCCCGCCGAGGAGCACCTGCTTGGCCACCGACATGCCGACCAGGGCCGGCAGCCGGTAGCTCGCCCCCGCGGCCGCGAGGATGCCGAGCCCGGGCTCGGGGTTGCCGAACACCGCGGTCGACGTGGCGATCCGGATGTCACAGGCGTAGGACAGCTCCGCGCCCCCACCGAGGGCGCGGCCGCTCACCGCGGCGACCGTAGGCAGCGGCAGCGATGCGACGCGATCGAACAGCGACCGGTTGATACCGGCCAGGGCGTCCTCGCGGCGACGGTCGCGGAGTTCGGCGATGTCGGCGCCGCCGGCGAAGTCGTCACCGCGGCCCATCAGCACGAGCGGCTTGGGGTCACGCTCGATCCGGGCGCACGCGTCGTGCAGTTCGGCGACCATCGCGGCATTGATGGCGTTGCGTCGAGCGGGCCGGTCAAGCGTCACGACGAATCGGTCATCGCGCTCCTCGACCTCGACGGTGTGCGCATCGGGCATCTGGACTCCTTCCGTGGTGTCGCAACAGTAACCAACCTTTCGGTCGGTAATCAATACCCCGACGCTCGCCCGGCTGACCGATGCATGCGGGACGAGATGACAAGATGATCGACATGGCCAGCACTCGCGCCCCCCGCAAGACCGGTCGGCCGGGCCGACCCGGGTACGACCTCGACTCACTCCTCGCGGTGGCGGTCAAGGTGTTCAACGACAAGGGCTACGACGGCACCAGCATGGACGCCCTTGCGGAGCGCCTCGGCATCAGCAAGTCCTCGATCTACCACCACGTGGCAGGAAAGGAAGAACTCCTGGAGTTGGCGTTGAACCGCGCCCTCAACGCGTTGTTCGCTGTCACCGTCGAGGCCCGCGCGACCGAGGGTCGCTACATCGACCGGCTGGAATACCTGGTCAGACGCAGTGTCGACATTCTGGTGGCCGAGCTCCCGTACGTCACCCTGCTGTTGCGGGTTCGCGGCAACTCCGCGGTCGAACGCCGCGCGATGGCCCGCCGGCGCGAGTTCGACGCATTCGTCTCCGAGCTCGTCTCGGCGGCAGCCGACGAAGGCGACCTCAACCCCGAGATCGACCCCGCACTGGTCGCGCGCCTGCTCTTCGGCACCGTGAACTCACTCATCGAGTGGTACCGCCCCCGGTCCGGCGGCTCGGCCACCGAGCTCGGCGATGCCGTCGTCGCACTGACCTTCGACGGCCTCCGTCGTAGCTGACGCCCACACCCCCTCTTGACAACTCGTCATCCTCCCGGTGAAGGTAATAACCGACCGAACGTACGGTGGATGGAGTTGATGTGACCAGACTGCTCGAGAGCTACGCGCAAGGACGATGGTTCACCGCTGACGACGCGGGAACGGTGGTGACGAGCGCGGTGGACGGCAGCGACGTCGCGCGCATCTCGTCGTCGGGACTGGACGTGGCGGGGATGGTCGCCCACGCCCGGGCGGTCGGCGGCCCCGCATTGCGCAGCCTGACCTTCCACGAGCGTGCCGGGCTGCTCAAACAACTCGGACTCACCCTCATGGCGGGCAAAGAGGAGTTCTACGAGCTGTCCACCTCCACCGGCGCGACGACGCGGGATTCAGCGGTCGACATCGACGGCGGCATCGGCACGGTACTCAGCTACGCGAGCAAGGCCCGTCGCGAACTGCCCAACGACAGCGTCTATCTCGATGGCGACGTGGAACGACTCGGCAAAAACGGCACCTTCCTCGGACGACACATCTACACCCCGCGCCGCGGGGTGTCCGTACAGATCAACGCCTTCAACTTCCCGGTCTGGGGTTTCCTGGAGAAACTCGCACCCGCGTTCATCGCGGGTGTCCCGTCGATCATCAAGCCCGCCAGTCAAACCGCCTACCTGACCGAGCTCGTCGTCCGCCGGATCATCGAGAGCGGCATCATGCCCGAGGGATCGATCCAGCTGATCTGCGGCAGCACACATGATCTGCTCGATCATCTCGACGGACAGGACACGGTCGCGTTCACCGGTTCGGCCGCGACGGCCGCATTGTTGCGCTCACACCCGGGCATCGTCGCCGCCGGAACCCGCTTCACCGCCGAGGCCGACTCACTCAACGCATCGATTCTGGGACCCGATGTTGCCGTTGATGATCCCGAATTCGACCTGTTCGTAGAGCAACTCGTGACCGAGATGACCGTGAAGGCCGGCCAGAAGTGTACCGCGATCCGGCGCGCCCTCGTCCCGGCAAACCGCGTGGATGCCGTCATCGACGCCACCAGCGCGCTTCTGGCGAGGGTCGTGGTCGGCGACCCCCGTGCCGACGGGGTCACGATGGGCCCCCTCGCGAGTCTCGCGCAACGCGAAGAGGTCCGCACCTCCGTTCGGGGTCTCACCAAGTCCGCCGAGATCGTCTTCGGCGACCCCGAACACGTCGATGCCGTCGGCACCGGCACCGAGTCCGGCGCCTTCATCTCCCCTATCCTGCTGCGCGCCAACGGAAACAATGCGGACGAGCCCCACGACATCGAAGCGTTCGGTCCGGTCTCGACCGTCATCGGCTACGCCGACACCGCCGACGCCATCGCACTCGCGGCCCGCGGACAGGGCAGCCTCGTGGCCTCGCTGGTCACCAAAGACTCCGGTGTGGCACAGGAGATCGTTCTGGGCCTCGCGCCCTACCACGGACGCATACTGGTGCTGAACAGCGAGGACGCCCGGGAGTCGACCGGACACGGGTCTCCTCTGCCGGTCCTGGTGCACGGCGGACCCGGTCGCGCCGGTGGCGGTGAGGAACTCGGCGGCATCCGCGGCGTGCTGCATCATATGCAGCGCACCGCCGTCCAGGGCACACCCGATGTACTCGCCGCGGTCGGCAACAGCTGGGTCACCGGGTCGCAGCGCCACCTCGGTGATGTCCATCCGTTCCGGAAAAATCTGGCGGAGTTGCGAATCGGGGATACCGTCGTCGGTGGTCCACGACAGGTGACGCTCGCCGACATCAGCCACTTCGCCGAGTTCACCGGCGACACGTTCTATGCGCACACAGACGCCCGGGCGGCCGCGGCCAATCCCCTTTTCGGCGGCATCGTCGCCCACGGCTATCTTGTGGTGTCCCTGGCCGCGGGGTTGTTCGTCGAACCGAATCCCGGTCCGGTGCTGGCCAACTTCGGCGTCGACACTCTCCGATTCCTCACCCCGGTCAAGGCAGGCGACAGCCTCACCGTCACTCTCACCGCCAAGGAGCTGACCCCACGTCCGAGCGCCGACTACGGCGAGGTGCGCTGGGATGCGTTGGTGACCAACCAGAACGACGACATCGTCGCCACCTACGACGTCCTGACCCTTGTTGCCAAGGGGGCACGGCAATGAGCGTGCGCATCGCCGTCTGTTACGGACAGCCCCCCGACACCGAGGAGGCTGTCGCACAGATCGGACGGCCCTGACGGACACCTCCGCACCAACCGATGTCATCCACAGCCCCTCGTCATCCGTATCACCGACGAGTGACCTCAGGAGACCCATCGGTCGACTAGGGTCGGCGGAGTGGAGTTCCTGCTGATCATCGTCGTGGCACTGCTCGCGATCATCGCGGTGGTCGTCATCTTCAGCTACCTGGGCAACCGCAAGGCCCGGCAGGCCGAGGCGGACGCCCTGCGCAACCGCACGTACCGGCCCGGAGATCCGTTCTCCTCGGCCGACGACGACTCCGTCTACGGCGACCCGCGCCAACTGAAACCGGGCGACCTCGTGGAGTTACGAGGCGAGACCTATGCGGTACGCGGCACGGTGCGGCTGACCCAGGACGGATACGTCTGGACCGAGAACTTCCTCGACACCGGACTCGGCACCAAGGCCTGGATTTCGGTCGAGGACGATCCCGACCTCGAGGTCGTGCTGTGGCATGAACTGTCCGGCGTCGTCGTCGAGCCCGGACCCGACACGGTCGAGGTCGACGGCCGCCGCTACCACTCCGAGGAGGCCGGCAGCGCCCGGTTCACCTCGGCGGGCACCACCGGCGTCGCGGCGTCGGGCCGGATGGCGTACCACGACTACCAGGCCGGCGACGAACGCTTGTCCTTCGAGGACTACGGCAGCGGCTGGGAATGCGCGCGCGGCGAACTTCTCACCCGTGCCGACTACCGCATCTTCCCCAGCAACCCCTCTGATCAGAACATCTGAGCGACGAAGGACTGCGAGACACATGTCAGAACAGCCCGACGAACCCGGTGCGTCCGTCGCCCGACTCTCCGTCGCATACGCCGACACGAGCGCTGGCCAGCTCGGCTTCTCACTCGACGCCCCGCTCCAGGAGCCGCTCGCCCAGGAGGACGGTGAGATCGACGGCATCACGGTGTCGGTCCGTCTGCTGGGGGCGAGCCATCAGGTCGTCGTCGACGACGGCGCCCAGCGCATCTGCGAGACCGTCGCGTGCCTGCCCGACGTGACCTCGGCGCTGCCCGAGACATTCCAGGAGAGCGGCTATCTCTTCAGCTCCCGCGTCGAGCGGGCCACCGACGACCAGTTGGCCGCGCTGATCGAACAACTCGGCGTCCGCGTCACCGAACAGATGACGTCGGGGAAACCGAGCGTGATGGGAGTGTTCCCCGGCGATCCCCACGCGGTGACCGCGATCATCTCCGACTCGTCGTCCGAGGAGATCTCGTGGCACACCTGGCACACGTACCCGCAGGCCGGTGAGGTCGTCATCACGACCAGCGTGATCCACCGCGGAGCGACGCGCACATGACCGATCCGCCCCCTCCCGGCGACTACCCACCCCGTCCCCCGGCCAGTCGCAGCCCGACCCGCGCCGCCGGCTCGACCGCATCCGCAACATCATCATCGGCGTCATCGTGGTGATCACGATCTTCGCGCTGCTCGGTGCATGCGGTGCGCGTGCCCTGCGTGGCGGCGGGCTGGGCGGCTCGGCGCGCGACTACATCTCGCAGAACTACGAACGCGATATCGCCCTCGACGAGGGCGATGTGGACGCCTACGTGGCGCAGGGAACGCCCACCGAGGTGGCCGAGGAGATCCGCGACGCCGAGCGCCCGACCGATCAGCGCGCCGGCGCGTCGGGAACGGGCAATGTCGCGGACACCCAGTTCCTCCAGTACCCCGACTACCTGGTCGCCCTGTTCCCGTACGCCGCCAACCAGACCCGCGTGATGCTGAGCCGTGACTACCGGTCGGGCTACAACCGGTACCACAACTACGTCGGCGCCTTCTGGGTTCCGACGCCGGGTTATTCCGGCAGCGGGAGCAGCAACCGCGGCGGCGGCAGCGGAGGTGGCGGCAAATGACTGCCCTCCAGAGTTCTCGCGATCGATCCCCCCAGACCGAAACCACGGCCCGAACCCACGGAGATGACCATGCTCGCTGACATGACCGAGAACGCCTACGCCGCAGGTGCCTACGCGGGTGTCGGAGTGATCCTGATGATCCTGTCGTTCGCCATCGTCGATCTGCTGACCCCCGGCAAGCTGCGTCACCAGCTCTGGGCCGAACGCAACCGCAACGCCGGAATCCTGGTCGGCTCCAACCTCTTCGCGGTGGCGATCATCGTGACCGCCGCCATCGTCGCCAGTGAGGGCCGGCTGCTCGAGGGCCTCACCTACACGGTGGTCTACTCGGCGATCGGCCTGATCGTGATGAGCGTGACGTTCCTGGTCATCGACGCGCTCACCCCCGGCAAGCTCGGCGAGATCCTCGTGAACCCGGAAAGCCATCCGGCGGTGTGGGTGCAGGGCGTCGCCCACATCGGGGTCGCCGTCATCATCGCCGCCTCCATCCTGTGACCACTTTCCATCTGTGACACTCACGGACACCTCCACCGAACCGCTCTCCGCGCGGCCACGTTTCGCGCGGTCCGCTCTGCTGGCCGTGGTGTTCGTCTGCGCCGCATGCGGTCTGGTGTACGAGCTGGCGCTGGTGTCCCTGGGGTCCTTCCTGATCGGCAACACCGCGACGCAGGCGTCGATCGTCCTCGCGGTGATGGTGTTCGCCATGGGGGTCGGCTCCCTCGCCGCGAAACCGCTCCAACCCCACTCGGTTGCCGCGTTCGCGGTCATCGAGCTACTGCTCGCACTCCTCGGCGGCCTGTCGGTGATGGCTCTCTACGCCGCCTTCGCCTACCTGGAGCTCTACACGCCGGCGCTCATCGTGGTGGCCTTCGTCCTCGGCGTCCTCATCGGGGCCGAAATCCCGTTGCTGATGGTGCTGCTGCAACGGATTCGACGCCAGGAGCCGGGTGCGGCGGTCGCGGACATGTTCGCCGTCGACTACATCGGCGCGTTGCTCGGCGGTCTCTGCTTCCCGTTCCTGTTGTTGCCGCTGTTCGGTCAGCTGCGCGGGGCACTCGTGGTCGGACTCGTCAACGCCGCGGCGGGCTGCTTCCTCGTATTCGTCATCTTCCGGAAGTCGTTGAGCCGCGGCCAACTCGCCCTGCTGTCCGCCGGAGCGCTGGCGGTGGTCGCGGCGCTCGTGGCCGGATTGATGCTGTCCGCCCGTTTCGAGGTGACCGCCCGGCAGGCGCTCTACCGCGACCCGATCGTGGCCGCCGCCCGGAGCGCCTACCAGGACATCGTGATCACCGAGCGATCCACCGGCGCAGGCCCCGACACCCGGCTGTACCTGAACGGCGACCTGCAGTTCTCGTCGATCGACGAGCACCGCTATCACGAGGCACTCGTCCATCCCGCGATGTCGGGTGAGCGCTCGTCGGTGCTCGTGCTCGGCGGCGGCGACGGCCTCGCGCTGCGTGAGGTCCTCCGATACCCCGACGCGCACGACGTCACCCTCGTCGAACTCGACCCGGAGATGATCCGGCTGGCACGCACCGACTCCCGCCTGACCTCGCTCAACCGGGGGTCGATGACCGATCGGCGTGCCGAGGTTGTGACCGCCGACGCCTTCAGCTGGTTGCGTCAGACGGACCGACGTTTCGACGTGATCATCGTCGACATGCCCGATCCCGACGACTCCGCCACCGCCAAGCTGTACTCCACCGAGTTCTACGCACTCGTCCGCGCCCACCTCGCCGAGCACGGTCGCGTCGTCGTGCAGGCGGGTTCGCCGTACTTCGCGCCGAAGTCGTTCTGGTGCATCGCCTCCACCATGAGGGAGGCCGGACTGCCGGCCACGCCGTACCACGTCGACGTCCCGGCATTCGGCGACTGGGGTTTCACCTCGCAGGTGCCGACGGGCCGATCAGCCCGACGGTCGACGCTCCCGGGCCGTTGCGATTCCTGAGTCCGGAGCAGCTGACCGCGGCGACCGTCTTCTCGCTCGATCGGCAACCGCTCGACCTGCCACCGTCGACCCTGATGGACCCGCGCATCCTGCGATACGCACAGGGCGAGTGGGCGATCTACTGAACGGTTCACGTCGTAGATGTCGCGTATCGTCGCGCGCGGCAACACGATTCGCGACATCTCACGCACCCGGTTCCAGCGGCGGCGTCAACCGAAGACACCGCTTGTGACCGATGGTGTCAACTAGGGTGACACCATGTCGAGCGACGTGGCCATCATCGGGTCGATCCTGCTGCTGGTCATGGTGCTCGGCCTCGTCGCGTTGGTCCGGACGCGGCGTCAGGTCACCACCCCCACCGAACGCACGGTGCACATGGCGCTGCACACCGCGTCATTGGCGGCGCGATCGCTGCGCACCGGACTCACCGAGGAGTCGGCGGCCGAAGCCCTCCCCCATCTGCGCACGCTGACCTCCGCCGAGGCCGTCGCCCTGTTCGACGACGAGCCGCGGCGGCTCGCCCACGACCCGGACGACGACGAGATCTGGGACCCCGACATGCTGCGCGAGGCCGCCAGGGCAGCGGCTTCGGCGACCGGCGACCAGCGTCGGGTCCTGGTCTCCGACCCGTGCGGCGCGGAGTCGCCGGTGCGGGCCCTCATCGCCCAGCCTCTCGTCGCCGGCGACGCCAGTGTCGGCGTCCTCGTCGTCGCCACGACCCGCCGGCCTGGCCCGGGCATGCTCGGTGCCGTCGCCGAGGTGGCCCGCTACGTCTCGAGCCAGATCGAACTGGCCGAACTCGACGCCTCCCGCGCCCGCCTCGACCGGGCGGAGGTGCTCGCGCTCCGCGCGCAGATCAGCCCGCACTTCATCTACAACGCCCTCAACACGATCGCCTCGTTCGTCCGCACCGACCCCGACCGAGCCCGCGAACTCGTGCTCGACTTCGCCGATTTCACGCGCTACTCGTTCCGCGCGAGCGGCGAGTACACCGTGCTGGCCGACGAACTGCGCAACATTGACCGCTACCTCACCCTCGAACGCGCCCGCTTCGGCAACTCACTCGACGTGAGGCTGCACGTCGCGCCGGAGGTCCTGAACGTCGTCGTACCGTTCCTCGCGCTTCAGCCGCTCGTGGAGAACGCGGTCCGTCACGGACTCGCGTCGAAGGGTGGCGGCACCATCACCATCACCGCGGCCGACGAGGGCACCGACTGCGTCATCACCGTCGAGGACGACGGCGTCGGCATGGATCCCGAACTCCTGCGCAGCGGCGCGCTCGACGCGTTGGACCACAGCGAGGGCGCGCACGTCGGGCTCACCAACGTCGACCATCGCCTCCGCGCCGCGTTCGGCAACGACTACGGACTGGTGGTCGAGACGGCCGTGGGTGCCGGCACCAAGGTGGGCATGCGGGTACCGAAGTTCCGGGCGGGCATCCGACCCTGAGAGCTAGAAGACCATCTTCGCGAGCAGGAACGTGGCGGCGGCGAAAGCGGCGGCCGCAGGGAAGGTGGTCACCCAGGCGGCGGCCATGTTGCCCGCGGTGCCCCACCGCACGGCGCTGGTGCGCTTGGTCGACCCCACGCCCATGATCGCCGAGGAGATCACGTGGGTGGTCGAGATGGGTGCACCCAGGCCGGCCGAGGCGACGTAGAGCACCGAGGCGGCGGTGGCCTCGGCGGCGAAGCCCTGCGGCGGGTCGAGTTCGATGATCTTGCGGCCGAGGGTGCGCATGATCCGCATGCCGCCGGTGGCGGTACCGATGGCCAGGACCACGGCGGTGAGCAGGAAACACCACAGCGGAATCGAGTAGTCGTCCTGGTATCCGGCGACGACGAGTGCGAGAACCACGATGCCCATCGTCTTGGCCGCGTCCTGCATGCCGTGGCCGAACGCCATCATCGCGGCCGACACGGTCTGTGCGTGCCGGAATCGCCGGCCGGTGATCGCCGGCGAGGCGTTGCGGAAAAGCCACATGATCGCGAGCATCGCCGCGGCGCCCAGCGCGAAGCCGGCAAGCGGCGACAGCACCATCGGCAGCAGGATCTTCTCCACGACGCCGGCCCAGAGCACGGTGACCCCCGCGACCATGGCCGCGCCCACCATGCCGCCGATCAGCGCGTGCGAGGACGACGACGGCAGGCCGAACCACCAGGTGATGAGGTTCCAGGTGATGGCACCGATGAGGGCGCAGCGACGAGCATCAGCGCGTCGGGTCCCGCTTTGAGGTCGATGATCCCCGAGCCGACGGTGCTGGCCACCTTGGCACCGAAGAAGGAGCCGATCAGGTTGCCGACGGCGGCCATCGCCAGCGCCGCGCGCAGCGTCAGGGCGCGGGTCGACACCGAGGTCGCGATCGCGTTGGCAGAGTCGTGGAAACCGTTGGTGAACGTGAAGGCCATGGCAAGACCGATCACCACGAGAAGTGCGAACACGGGTGTGTCACGACTCCTTGAGGACGATGGTCTCGACGATGTTGGCGACCTTCTCGAAGGAATCGGCGGCGTCCTCGAGCTCGTCGGCCACGTCCTTGAGCTTCATCACGGTCAGCGCGTCGAGGTGTCCGTCGAACAGGTAGGCCAGGAAGGTCCGGTAGGTGTGGTCGGCGCGGTTCTCGAGCGCGTTGATCTCGATCCAGTACCGCTCGAGGTCCTTCATTCCGGCGAGTCGCGGCATCGCGTCGGCGGTCACGCTCGCCGAGGTGTCGAGGATCTCGATCATCTCGCGCAGGTGTTGCGGGAGCTCGGTGACTCCGTAGAGGGCCATGAGGTGGGTCGCGGCCTCGATGTGGTCCATGACGTCGTCCAGGCTCGAACCGAGGACGTAGATGTCGGAGCGGTCGAACGGCGTGATGAAGCTCGAGTTGACCGTGCGGAACATCTCGTGGGTGATGCGGTCGCAGTCGTGTTCGAGGTCGACCATCCGGCGCGCGATCCCCTCGAAGTCCGGTTCGGGCTCCAGCAGGCCGGTGAGGGTCTTGGTCCCATCCGCCAGGCACTGGGCCGAGGACGTGAACAACCCGTAGAAGAGATCGTTCTTGGGTTTGAACCGGGAGAACACAGTGACTTTCTTCCTATCTTGCGTCCAACGCATCGAGGCGACGCTGTGCAGCGACTTCCTCGGTGAGTCCGTCTGACGTCGGGATGGCCGTGGACAGGGTATCGAGGCAGCCGACGGGCACACCCACCTGACCGGACTTTTTCCGGAATCAGAGAATCAGCAGGCGGACGGGGCGGCCGGATCTGCTGTGTGACGCGGCCCACGCGGTACGATCCTCGTGTCCGCCGTCGCGCATCAGCGCAGCAGTCGGGAGGAGATGGATGTCCGGGCTGGTGGTGCTCGCCGTCGACGACGAACCCCCTGCTCTCGACGAACTCCGCTACCTCCTGGACCGGCAGGACGAGGTCGCCGAGGTACATGACGCGACGGATGCGACCGGCGCACTCCGTGAACTCAACTCCCGCCGGGTCGACGCGATCTTCCTCGACATCAACATGCCGGGCCTGTCCGGACTCGAGTTGGCCGGCGTCCTCGCCAGGTACGCACAGCCTCCCGCGATCGTGTTCGTCACCGCGCACGAGGACAAGGCGGTCGACGCCTTCGAGGTCGGCGCCGTGGACTATCTGCTCAAGCCACTCCGCGAGGTGCGCCTCGCCCAGGCGCTCGGACGGGTCCGCGCCAGCCTCGACGCCCGCGCCAAACCCGCCGCGAGCACTCCTCCCCCGGCGCCATCGGGTGCGCCACGAGCCGCCTCCGACGACGTGATCCCGGTCGAGATGAGCGGTGTGACCTCGTTGGTCCGGCGTGACTCGATCTCGTGGGTCGAGGCCGTGGGCGACTACGCCCGACTCCACGCCGAGTCCGGCGCGCACCTCGTCCGCATCCCACTGTCGACCCTCGAATCACGTTGGCAGGACAAGGGTTTCGCCCGAGTTCACCGTTCCTACCTGGTGGCCCTGCCCATGGTGACCGGCCTGCGGACCACCGGGAGCGGGACCGTTGTCAGTGTGCGCGCGAACGGGGCGTCGGAAGCGGTGGAGCTGCCGGTCAGCCGGCGTCAGGTCCGCGACCTGAAGGACCGGCTCATCCGGGACCCGTTGCGCCAGTATCGTTCCCCCGCCGGTCGCGGCGATGTCTGAGAATCCGCCGCAGCGCGAACGGGTCGTCCTCGCCTCACGGCGTGGCGCCCGGATGGTGCGCACGCGCGTAGAGGTCCAGGAACAGACCGAGGTCGGTGACGCGCTGGTGCGCGGTCTGATGCGGGCTCAGCTCGGGTTGGCGTTGCGCCTCGGCGGGAGCCTGCTCGTCGTCGTGGTGGCGATACCTCTGCTCGCCGTGCTGGTCCCGAGCGTGGCCGAGACGACCCTCTTCGGCATCCGGATCACCTGGCTCGTCCTCGGACTCCTCGCCTATCCGGTGCTGTATCTGACGGGACTGCTGTACGTGCGGCTGGCCGAGCACGCCGAGCGCGACTTCATGAGTCTCGTCGACGACGATCCCGGCGATCCGGGCCGGACGTGAGCGGCGTCGACATGCTGACCGCCGTGGCGTTGTTCGCCGCCGCGGTCGCCACGATCGCGGTCGGGGCCTGGGGCGGCCGATTCTCCCGAACGACGTCGGATTTCCTGGTGGCCTCGCGTGCCGTCGGGTCGCGGTGGAATGCCGCCGCCGTGTCGGGTGAATACCTGTCCGCGGCGTCGTTTCTCGGTGTCGCCGGGCTTGTCGCGAAGTACGGCGCCGACGCCCTCTGGTACCCGGTCGGTTTCACGGCCGGCTACCTCGGTCTGCTGTTGTTCGTCGCTGCACCGCTGCGTCGTTCGGGCGCCTACACCGTGCCCGACTTCGCCGAGTTCCGGCTCTCCTCGACCGCCGTGCGCAAGACCGCGATGGTGGTCGTGGTCGTCGTCTGCGTGCTGTACCTCATCCCCCAGTTCCAGGGTGCGGGACTCACTCTCAACATCCTGCTCGGCGCACCCGTCTGGACCGGGGCGGTCGGCGTCGGCCTCATCGTGATCGTGAACGTCGTCGGCGGCGGGATGCGGTCGATCACGTTCGTGCAGGCATTCCAGTACTGGCTCAAGCTGACCGCCATCGCGATCCCCACCCTCGTGCTGATCGGGGTGTTCGCGAACGACCCGGCGAACGTCGGCGAGCCCGCACCGCCGCGGGTCACGACCGCCACCACCGTCGACGTCACCACCGACGTCTCGGTCACCGTCGCCGAGACCAAGGGGGTGCGCGTCACCGGCACGCTCGACGGCTCGCCGGTGGTCGATGCTCCGATCCCATCCCCCGGCGGTCATGTCATCTCAGCCGATTCCGTCATCTTCCTCGACGCCGGCGCGGCCACCCCGGTCGTGGCGGGAGCCCCGGTCGACGGGTCGGACTGGGTGGCGCCCGGCGGCGGTCTCGGCGGTCGCCACCCGCTGTTCCAGGTGCTCTCCCTGATCCTCGCCACGTTCCTCGGCGTGATGGGCCTGCCGCACGTCCTCGTGCGCTTCTACACCAACCCGGACGGCCGCACGGCCCGTCGAACGGCGCTCGCCGCGATCGCGCTGCTGTCGCTGTTCTATCTGTTCCCCGTCCTGCTCGGGGTGTTCGCTCGTCTCTACGTGCCCGAACTGCTGATCACCGGGACGTCCGACGCAGCTGTCCTCCTCCTCCCGAGCGCCGCCATCGGTGGCCTGGCCGGGCAGATCCTCGCCGCGCTGGTCGCGGCCGGTGCGATCGCGGCCTTCCTCGCCACGTCGTCGGGCCTGCTTGTGTCGGTGGCCGGCGCGCTGGCGACGGACGTCTTCCGCGGGCGCGTCCGCGACTTCCGCATCGCCGCGATCATCGGCGGCGCCATCCCGATCGCGCTCTCGCTCGCGGCGGGCTCACTGGAACTGTCGCGCACCGTCGGGCTGGTGTTCGCTGTCGCCGCGTCGACGCTGTGTCCGCTGCTCGTCCTCGGCATCTGGTGGCGTGGCCTGACGTCGACCGGTGCGATCGCCGGGCTGATCGTCGGCGGGGTGTCGTCGGGTTCAGCCACCTCGCTCGCGATCGCCGGGGTGATCGACGACGACGCCCTGGGCGGCTGGCCGGCCGCGCTGGTCGGCTATCCGGGCGCGGTCACCGTGCCACTCGCCTTCGGCACGATGGTGCTGGTCAGCCTCGCGACCCGACGACGCTTGCCCGGCGATCTCGCCCGCACTTTCGCGCGGATGCACGTCCCCGAACGCGTCGGGATGGGCGTCGACCGGCTTCCCGGCGGCTGACCGTTCACCGTTCGTCGGATCTGATCGACCGTCCGTCGCACAGTGCACAACCTTCGGCGTGTGACCCACGACACCAGTTGCGGTGTGATCTGCGCCTCAATCAGGCTGTTCTCCGAAGTGCCATCACAGCGGCCTCCACCGCCGTGGCCCCCATCGACTTGGAGGACAGCGTGTCGAACATCGACCAACCAGCAGCGGCACCACCGCATACGCCGGCGGGTGAGCAGTTCATCGAGATGCAGAACAGCCCTCAGTTCCAGGAACTGAAGGCGCGCCTGCGCAAGTTCATCTTCCCGATGACCGCGTTCTTCCTGATCTGGTACGCGATCTACGTGCTGCTCGGCGCCTTCGCGCATGACTTCATGGCGATCCAGGTGTGGGGCAACATCAACCTCGGTCTGATCCTCGGACTGCTGCAGTTCGTGACCACATTCGTCATCACCGGCCTGTACGTACGCTTCGCGAACCGCGAACTCGACCCGCGTGCCGAGGCCCTCCGCAACGAGATGGAAGGCGGCCCGTCACTGTGAACACCTCCGTCCACACCACCACGCTCGCCGCCACCGTCGGCAGCCCGGTCGCCAACATCGCGATCTTCGCCGCGTTCGTGGCGGTCACGATGTACATCGTCATCCGGGCCAGCAAGAACAACAACTCGGCCGCGGACTTCTTCACCGGCGGCCGCGGCTTCTCCGGCCCGCAGAACGGCATCGCCATCGCCGGTGACTACCTGTCGGCGGCCAGCTTCCTCGGCATCGCCGGCGCCATCGCGGTCTACGGCTATGACGGCTTCCTCTACTCCATCGGCTTCCTCGTCGCCTGGCTCGTCGCGCTGCTGCTCGTCGCCGAATTGCTGCGCAACACCGGCAAGTTCACGATGGCCGACGTCCTCAGCTTCCGCCTGAAGCAGCGACCGGTCCGTCTCGCGGCGGCCATCTCGACCCTCGCGGTCTCGCTGTTCTACCTCCTGGCCCAGATGGCCGGTGCCGGTGGCCTCGTCGCCCTGCTCCTCGACATCGAGGGTCGTGTCGGCCAGTCGATCGTGATCGCCGTCGTCGGCGCGCTGATGATCGTCTACGTGCTCATCGGCGGCATGAAGGGCACCACCTGGGTGCAGATCATCAAGGCGGTGCTGCTCATCAGCGGCGCGGCGATCATGACCTTCATCGTGCTCGCCAAGTTCGGCATGAACCTGTCGTCGATCCTCGGTGCCGCCCAGGACGCCATCAGCAGCTCGGGCAGCGAAAAGGTTGCCTCGCGTGACGTTCTCGCACCCGGCGCCCAGTACGGCGGTTCGCTCGAGTCCAAGATCAACTTCCTCTCGCTGGCCATCGCCCTGGTCCTCGGCACCGCGGGCCTGCCGCACGTGCTGATGCGCTTCTACACCGTGCCGACCGCGAAAGAGGCTCGTAAGTCGGTGGTCTGGGCGATTGCGCTCATCGGCGCCTTCTACCTGTTCACCCTGATCCTGGGTTACGGCGCGGCCGCGCTGGTCGGACCGGACAAGATCCTCGCCGCAGCAGGCGGACAGAATGCGGCGGCACCGCTGCTGGCGTTCGAGATCGGCGGTGTGGTGCTGCTCGGCATCATCTCGGCGGTGGCCTTCGCCACGATCCTCGCCGTCGTCGCCGGCCTGGCGATCACCGCGTCGGCATCGTTCGCCCACGACATCTACGCGTCGGTCATCAAGCGCAACAAGGTGAGTGAGGACGACCAGGTCCGCGTTTCGCGCTACACCGTCGTCGTGCTCGGCGTGCTCGGCATCGTGCTCGGCATCCTGGCCAACGGTCAGAACATCGCCTTCCTGGTGGCCCTGGCCTTCGCCATCGCCGCGGCGGCGAACCTGCCGACGATCGTGTACTCGCTCTACTGGAAGCGCTTCAACACCCGCGGCGCCCTGTGGAGCATGTACGGCGGCCTGATCTCCACGATCCTGCTGATCGTCTTCTCGCCGGCCGTGTCCGGCTCGTCGACCGCGATGATCCCCGGCGCCGACTTCGCCTGGTTCCCGCTGGCCAATCCGGGCATCGTGTCGATCCCGCTGGCCTTCGTCCTCGGCATCGTCGGCACCCTGACCTCGCCGAGCGACGTCGGGACCCCGGAACGCAACGCGGAGATGGAGGTTCGCTCCCTCACCGGAATCGGCGCGGAGAAGGCCGTGCAGCACTAGCCTTTTCGCACACCCACCCCTTTTCGGCAAACCCGTCACCCTGCGAGGTGGCGGGTTTGCCGATCAGTGGTGGGTTTGTCAGCGCGGGAATCGCCGGTCAGGCGTCCTGAATCCGCGCGAACGGCCGGGCGGCTTCGAGTTCGAACGCGAGCTCCAGCAGGGTGCGCTCGTCGCCGAGGTCGGCGGAGAGCTGGATGCCGACGGGCAGCCCCGACTTCGACTGTCCCAGCGGCAGACTGATCGCCGGGGTACCCGACGTGTTGTTCGCGGGCGTGAACGCGACATAGCGCGTCAGACGGTCCATAGCCTCACCGAAATCGATACCCGGGTCGAGGTAGCCGATCTCCGGCGGGAGGTGCGCGAGGGTCGGCGACAAGATCACGTCGAATTGCTCGTGCAGCGATCGGAACGCTGCGGTGGAGCGTCGGAGACCGCGGATCGACGACGGCATGCGATAGAAGTGTCGCAAGGCGTTGCGCGACAGCCCACGGGTGAACGAGTCCAACTGCTTGCGATCGAAACCCTTGTCGTGCAGTCGCTTACCGGTGCGGTCCAGCGCGAAGGCCAGCAACGACCAGTAGTCGATGAACTGCCGGATGTAGACGCGGTCGACCGGCAGCGGCACCATCTCTGTTCGGTGGCCGAGCGACTCGACGAGCTCGGCGACATCGGTGACGCACCGTTGGGTGTCGCTGTCGAGCAGCTGCCCGGTGATCGGTTCGGTGATCAGCGCGATCCGCAGCCGCTTCTCCCCCGGCCCCTCCACCAGACCGACCGGCGGCAGGCCGGGGCCGGGCCGGAAACCCTGCGAGTCGTCGAGGAACCGTGCCGTGTCCCGCACCGATCGGCTCACGATCCCGTTGCACACCAGGTCGATCGGCGCATCCTCGGTCTGCTTCGCCGGCGCGGTACGGCCCCGGCTCGGCTTCAGCCCCACCAGACCACATGCGGCAGCGGGGATTCGGATCGATCCGCCACCGTCGTTGGCATGGGCGATCGGCAGTGCACCCGCCGCCACGAGCGCGGCGGAACCACCCGAGGAGCCGCCGGCGGAGAAGTCGGTGTCCCACGGATTGCGGGTCGGCTCCCGGTCGACGTATTCGGTCGTCGCGGTCAGCCCGAAGGCCGGCATGTTCGACGCCCCGACGAGGTTGACCCCGGTCGCCAGGAACTGGTTGGTGAACGCCTCGTTCGCCGACGCCGGGTTCGGCGCGACCGCAGCGGACCCGTGGCACGTGGGCAGCCCTGCGAAATCGGTGTTGTTCTTGATGATCGACGGCACCCCGACGAACGACCCGGCCGGAAAGTCGCTGTCGACGGCGCGCTTGCGAGCTCGCTCGCGGTCGTCGAAGGCGATCGCGTTCAGCTGCGGATTGACCGCGTCGATCCGGGCGAGAGCCGCTTCGACCGCCTCGGCGGCCGAGATCTCCCGGGCGGCGATGGCGTCGGCGATGCCGACGGCGTCGAGATCACCGAGTGCGTCGTCTGTGAACGCGTGAACCTTCTTCATGCCCGGACCCTATCGCCCTCCGGCGGACCCCGGGGCCGCTCCGAGCATCGCGACAACATCGTCGACCAGCTCGGCGACGTAGGCGTCGTCGACGGCGAGACCGAAGACCGCATGGTGGTAGAGCGGTGCGATCACGTGGTCGAGGAGCTGGCGCACCGACGGCGTCGCCTCGCCGCGCTCGGAGGCCCGCGCGATCATCTCCTCCGCCTGCTCGCGGCGGACCTCCCAGCACGGACACGCCTCGACGACGTCGTCGCGCGCTGCGACCATCGCACGCAGGTACGCCCGACGCTTCGGCCGGCCGACGTCGGCGGCGATCACGCTCGCCCACTCCGCGATGTCGTCGCGGAGCACACCCGTATCGGGCAACGGTTCGCCCTGCGTCAGTGCGGCGACCGCCACCTCCCCCAGGAGCGCGTCGATCGAGCCCCACCTGCGGTAGATGCTGGTCGGATTGACGCCGGCGAGGTCGGCGACCTCCGGGATGGTCATCGTGTCGCGCTGGCCCGCGCCGACCAGCTGCCCGACCGCGGCATAGACCGCCGACTGCACGCGCGCGCTCCTACCGCCTGGCCGCGTCGCGCGAGGTGCCATCGCTGCGTCCGCCCGCGACGCTGCATTTCCCATAGCCATGCGGCCATTATTGCAAATCCAATTGCTTTTGGAAGGCATCCGCGCCTATCGTCGTTTTAAATGCAAACGCATTTGCGTTAAGGAGACGACATGGCGCCACTACATCCCCACCGTGCGTTCTGGCTGATCGCGGCCACGTACGTGATGGTGCTCTTCGCCTCCGCCGCCCCGTCGCCGCTGTATCCGATCTACCAGGAGCTCTGGGGTTTCTCGTCGCTCACCCTGACCCTGGTCTTCGCCGTCTACGTGGTCACGATGTTGGTGAGCCTGCTGACGGTGGGGTCGCTGTCCGACCACATCGGCCGACGTCCCGTGCTCGCGGTCGCGCTCGTCCTGCTGATCGCCAGCATGGTGCTCTTCGTCGTGGCCCAGGACGTGGGTACGTTGCTCGCCGCCCGCGCGCTGCAGGGCCTCGCCACCGGCGCCGCCATGGGCACCCTCACCGCGACCACCGTCGACCTCCAGCCCACCGCACGACTCGGCTCGACGATCATCGGCGCCGCCCCGGCCTTCGGCCTCGCCACCGGCGTCGGCGTCGCCGGATTGCTCGTCGAGTACGCACCCGCGCCCCGAATCCTGGTCTACGAGGTCATCCTCGGCCTGTTCGCGGCGCTGCTCATCGCACTCCTCGTGGTCCCCGAGACCCGCGAGCGCGTGGCCTTCACCTCACGCCGGCACCTGGCCACGACCCTCGCACCCCAGGTTCGGGTGCCCCGCGAGGTCCGCCCCGTGTTCTTCGCGTCGGCCCCCACCCTGGTGGCCACCTGGTCCCTCGGCGGGCTGTACCTGTCGCTCGGTTCCTCCGTCGTCGCACGCGTCTTCGGGGTCACCAATCACGGCGAGGCCGGGCTCATCCTCTTCACCTTCTTCGCCAGCGCGACGGTCACCTCCTTGTTCATCACGGGACGGCCGGCGACGGTGAAACAGGCCTACGGCTACCCGACCCTCGCGATCGGCGTGCTGATCTCGCTGTCCGGCGTCATGACCGAGGTCCTGCCGCTCTACATCCTCGGCTCGCTCGTGGCCGGCTCCGGATGGGCGGCGACCTTCCTCAGCGCCATGGACAACATCACCGCCGCGACGCCTCCCGCCCAACGCGGACAGGTCTTCTCCTCGGTGTTCGTCGCCAGCTACCTCGCGTTCAGCGTGCCGGCGGTGATAGCCGGAATAGTCGTGTCCCACATCGGACTTCGCGCGACGGTCATCGGGTACGTCGGCTACGTCCTCGCCGTCGCACTGTTCGGCGCGGCACTCGCGGTCGTCATGCGGCGTACCGCGACCAGGGCCGAGGTGGCCGCCACTGCAACGGAAGACGCGCCGGAACCGATTGCGGTCGGCGAATCCTGAACGGACGCCGGGGTCAGCCCCGGTCCCGCAGCCCCACCATCCGGGTGGCCAGCTCCGCGTAGAACTTCCCCATCTCCTCGGGCGGGAGAGAGTTCTCGGCGCGGTACCAGCGCGCGACGTCGATGCCCATCGACAGCATCGCGTTGGTGGTGGCCTGGGAATCGGCGACGTCGAAGTCGCCGTTCTCGATTCCCGCATCGACGATCGCCCGCACCCGGCGGGTGATCTCCCGCCGCAACTCCATGACCGTCTCGAGGTGATCGGGCGCCAGCGACCCCAACTCGTAGTTCACGACGCGGGCGCGTACGTGCTCGCGCGCGTGGTGCTCGGTGAACGCGCCGACGACCGTTGCCAGGCGTTCGGCGGGCGCCACCGCCGGGTCGTCGACCTCGTCGATCATGCCCAGGATGATCCGGTGCCCCGCCTCGGAGAGCTCGAAGAGGAGCTCCTCCTTGGACCGGAAGTGCACGTAGACCGCCGCCGAACTCATCTGCGCGCCGTTGGCGATGTCCCGGGTCGTCGTGGCGTTGAAGCCCTTCGCCGCGAACGCCTCGGCAGCGGCCAGCAGCAACCGCTCCCGGGCCGCGACCGGTTGTATCCGGGTCGTCGGTTCGGTCGACGAGACCACGTTCACCCCCTCGTTCGCTCGGCGACCTCGCGCCTTCTCCAGCCGATTGACACCGCCCTTGATGCGCGGCATAGTGCAACTTATCACTAAGCAAGCGCTTAGTCAGCGGTCGGTCTTCCAGGTCTTCCCAGGCAGACGGTCCGTGATTGGTGTCGCCGAACACCCGGCAACCCCCGACAGGAGTAGAGAAGAACCCATGCACCTGAAGTTCAGTCCGGAGGAAGAGGCGTTCCGCGAGGAACTGCGCGGCATCTTCGCGAAGGTCCCCGAGGACCTCCGCAAGCGGAACGAAGAGGGCAGCCTCAACTACCCCGACGACATCGTCACGGCATCCCGCGTCCTCAACGAGCACGGCATCCTGACGCCGAGCTGGCCGATCGAGTGGGGCGGCAAGGACTGGACGCCGATCCAGCACCACATCTACCGCGAGGAGATGAGCCTGGCGTTCGTCCCCGACCCGCTGCCGTTCAACGTCAGCATGATCGGTCCGGTCATCGCCCAGTTCGGGTCGCAGGAGATGAAGGAGAAGTTCCTGCCCAAGACCGCCAACCTCGACATCTGGTGGTGCCAGGGCTTCTCCGAGCCCGAGGCCGGCTCCGACCTCGCCTCGCTCAAGACCCGCGCGGTCCTCGACGGTGACCACTACGTCATCAACGGCCAGAAGACCTGGACCACGCTGGGCCAGTACGCCGACTGGATCTTCCTGCTCGCCCGCACCAACCCGGACGTCAAGAAGCAGGCCGGCATCAGCATGTTCCTGATCCCGATGGACACCCCGGGCATCGAGCTGCGCCCGATCCAGCTCATCGACGGCAGCTACGAGGTCAACGAGGTCTTCTTCAACGACGTCCGCGTGCCCGTCGAGAACATGGTCGGCGAGGAGAACAGCGGCTGGACGCAGGCCAAGTTCCTGCTCGGCAACGAGCGCAACGGCATCGCCCGCGTCGGCTACACCAAGTCGAAGCTGGCGCGCGCCAAGGAGCTCGCCAAGGAGACCCGGACCGCCAACGGCACCCTGCTCGACGATCCGCTGTTCGCCACCCGCCTGGCCGAACTGGAGAACGAGCTGCTCGCCCTGGAGATCACCCAGCTGCGCGTCGCCGCGTCGTCGGCCGACGGCAAGCCCAACCCGGCGTCGTCGTTGCTGAAGCTCAAGGGAAGCCAGCTGCAGCAGGCCGCGATGGAACTCATCGCCGACATCGCCGGACCGGACTCGCTCCCGGTCGCCGAGGTCGACGTCGACGCCGCGAACGGCAGCGCAGCGGTCACCGCTCCCGAGTGGGCCCAGCTCGCCGCCCCGACCTACCTGAACTACCGCAAGGTCTCGATCTACGGCGGTTCCTCCGAGGTCCAGCGCCAGATCATCGACAAGGCGGTCCTCGGTCTCTGACCGCCGACCCCTCTGACCTCACTTCGACTTCACAGACCAAGGACAACAATGGATTTCGAGCTTTCCGAAGAACAGGGGATGTTGCGCGACACCGTGCGCGAGGTCCTCACCAAGACCTACGACGTGGAGACCCTCCGCAAGGTGACCGACACCGATCTCGGTTGGAGCGAGAAGGTGTGGAAGTCGCTCGCGGAGATCGGCATCCTCGGCCTGACCTTCCCCGAGTCCGAGGGCGGCATGGACGCCGGACCGGTCGAGTTCACCAGCGTGATGACCGAACTCGGTCGCGCCCTGGCCCCCGAGCCGTACCTGGACTCGGTGCTCGTCCCCGGCTCGCTGCTCGACGCCGCCGACGACGCGACCCGCGCCGAGCTGCGCGGCGGCCTCGCCTCCGGTGAGCTGCTGATGGCCTTCGCCCACAACGAGCCCGGCGACCGCTGGCCGGTGGCCGCGGTGTCCACCACCGCCACTGCCGAGGGCGTGCTCAACGGCACCAAGACCCTTGTCGGACACGGCGATTCCGCACACAAGCTGATCGTCTCGGCACGTGTCGGCGACGAGGTGGGCCTGTTCCTCATCGACGCCGACGCCGAGGGCGTCACCCGCACCGCGTACCGCACGCACGATCGTCGACGCGGCGCCGAGTTCACGTTCAACGACGCCCAGGCCACCCGCCTCGGCAGCGGTGACGCGTCGGAGCTCATCGCCAACGCGGAGATCGGCATCCAGACCGCACTGTGCGCCGAAGCCCTCGGCGCCATGGAGCGCAGCCTCGAGCTGACCGTCGAATACCTCAAGTCGCGCAAGCAGTTCGGTGTTCCGCTGGCCACCTTCCAGGCGCTCACCCACCGCGCCGCGGACATGTACGTCCAGCTCGAGCTCGCCCGGAGCCTGGTGCTGTACGCGACGACCGCCCTCGCCGACGGTATCGCCGACGCGGCCATCGCGTCGCGGGTGAAGCTGCAGACCGTTCGCTCGGCACGCCTCATCGGCCAGGAGGCCATCCAGATGCACGGCGGCATCGGCATGACCGCCGAGTACCCGATCGCGCACTACGTGAGTCGCCTGACCGCGATCAGCCACACCCTCGGCGACGCGGACGCCCACGTCACCAAGCTGTCGAAGGACCTGGCGTCCTACGACATGCTCAGCGTCGGCTGACACTTCTTCTCCCTCCCTGAGGTGCGCTTCGGCTCGCACCTCAGGGAGCAAAGAGGTACCGCCACGGATCCCGGCACCTCCCACCCCGCACGCCGGCCCACCGATACTGTTTCCTCAGCACAGCTCGGTGAGGAGAGAGGGACTCGGATGGATTTGCTGCGTGACAATCTGGCCGCTGGGGCGTCGTTCAGCCTCGTCGGGATCACCCTGCTCGTCGTCGGGTTCGTGGCGCTCGACGTGGTGACCCCCGGCCGGCTTCGGCAGCTGGTGTGGGTCGACCACAACCGCAACGCCGTCATCCTCGCCACCTCGATGGTCATCGGACTGTCGATCGTGCTGGTCTGCTCGGTCATCGACACCGAACTCCTCGAACTGTGGCGCGCGCTGCTCTACACCGTCGCCTACGTGGTCCTGACGATCGCGGTGATGATGTGGTCGTTCGTGCTCATCGACTGGCTGACCCCGGGCAAGCTGGGGACGCTGCTGCTGGAGAACGACGAGCACCCCGCCGGCTGGATCACCGCCGCGGTCTTCGTCGGCATCGGTGCCGTCATCGGCATGACCCTGCTGGTCTGAGCGGTTTCCGGCGCGACCACCAGGCTTATTGACGGTCCGCCAGCAACCTATTGACGGTGCGCCAACAAGCCCATACTGTTGGCGACCATGACCGCATCACTCATCGAAGAGTCCATCGACATCGACGCATCTGCCGAGCAGGTGTGGTCGGTGATCTCCGATCTCCAGCGCATGGGCGAGTGGAGCCCGCAGTGCAAGAAGATGATCATCCGCGGCGGCACCGTCGGGTTGGGGACCAAGACCATCAACATCAACCGCCGCGGCCCGTTGGTGTGGCCGACCACCTCCAAGGTCGTGCGTTTCACACCCAACCAGGAGATCGCCTTCCGCGTGGCCGAGAACCACACCGTGTGGAGCTACGCCATCACCCCGAACGGTTCGGGCGTGACCGTGACCGAGCGCCGCGAGGTGAACGGCTCCACCACCAAGGTGTCGTCGTTGCTCGTCGACAAGCTGTTCGGCGGCGCCGATTCCTTCGAGGCCGAACTCCAGCTGGGCATGGCCGAGACCCTCGGCAAGATCAAGCGCGCGGCCGAGAGCCAGCTCGACCGCGTCTGAAACCCCGTGATACCCGTCAGGTTCCGCTGATCTTGTCGATCAGTTCGGGGAGGTCGGCCACCGAGTCGATGACGTGGTCCGGGAAGGGCCCGAACTCGTCACGCGCGAGGGCATCGAGCGCCTCCTCGCGGAACTTGCCGGTGCGCACCAGCACACCGATCAGCGCCGACGCCTGTGCACCCAGGACGTCGTTGTGCATGTCGTCGCCGACCATCACCACCTGGTTGGGCTCGAGCCCCAACATGTCGGTGGCGGCGCGGAATCCGAGCGGCGAGGGTTTGCCGATCGCCTTGATCTTCTTGCCCGACGCCTTCTCGAGGCCCTCGAGATAGACGCCCGTGTCGATCGACAGCCCGTCGGCCGTCGACCACGTCATCGACCGGTGCATGGCGATCACCGGCACTCCGTCGAGCAGCATCTCGAGGACCTTCGACAGCGCGTCGTGGGTGAACACGGGACCTGCCCCACCCAGAACCACGACCTCGGCATCCGCCGGGTCGTCGGTCAGTTCGACCCCGGTCATGTCCTCGGCGATCGGGCCCTGGTTGAGAACCCAGACCCGTTTGCCCGGGAAGGTCGACCCCACGTATTCGGCGGTCAGCTTCGCGGCCGTCAGGATCTCGTCGGCATCGACGAAGAAGCCGCAGTCGTTCAACAGCTCCGCGATCTCGTTGCGCGAGCGCGAGGTGGTGTTGGTGAGGAACATCCGCGGGATCTTGCGGTCGGCGAGGCGGGAGACGGCCTCCACCGCGCCGGGCAGAGCCTTCCACGAGGTGACCATCACCCCGTCGATGTCGAGAAGCAGACCCAATGCCATGGGCACGAATGTAGTCCGCGGTCCCCGGCGACGCAGTGCAGGCATCCCTCGAACCGGGTACCCCGACGAGACGCGTCCGCTCACCTGGCATCCTGAGGCGCATGCGTACCGTCGCAGAGCATCAGGCCGTCGTCTCCGCATTGTTCGGCCCACCCGTTCCCGTCCGGCTGTCCCTGCCGGAGGCGTTGGGCAGGGCCACGTTCGCCGACGTCGACGCGCCGCTCTCGTTGCCCGGCTTCGACAACTCGGCGATGGACGGATTCGCCGTCCTCGCCGACGATCTCGCGGACGCCTCCCCCGACTCCCCCGTCACGCTGCCCGTCGCCGCGGACATCCCGGCGGGACGCACCGACGCTCTCGCACTGACCCCCGGCACCGCGCATCGCATCATGACCGGTGCCCCGCTGCCGGCCGGCGCCGACGCCGTCGTCCCGGTGGAGCTGACCGACGCGGCGGTCGGCCCGGTCGCGGCCGCGGAGACGGTCACGTTCACGGCACCGGTCGAGTCCGGAAAACACATCCGGCGTGCGGGTTCCGACATCGGGCAGGGCGTCCGTGCCCTGCCCGCCGGGACCGTCATCGGGGCGCCGCAGATCGGGCTGCTGGCCGCGCTCGGGATCGCCGAGGTCACCGTCGCCCGGCCGTTGCGCGTCGTGGTCCTGTCCACCGGCTCCGAGCTCGTCGAACCCGGAAAACCGTTGCAGCACGGCCAGATCTACGAGTCGAACGGAGCGATGCTCACCGCCGCCGCCATCGAGGCCGGCGCGATCGGCCGGCATGTGCACTTCGTCCCGGACGACACCGGCGACTTCCTCGACCGGCTCGACCAGGTCGCCGGCGAGGCCGACCTGATCATCACGTCCGGGGGTGTCAGCGCGGGCGCCTTCGAGGTCGTGAAGGACGCGCTGTCGGCCACCGGGTCCGTCGAGTTCGTGAAGGTCGCGATGCAACCCGGTATGCCGCAGGGCTGCGGTCACCACACCGCGTCCGACCGGCCCGACGGAACGCCCGGGCCCACCGTGCCGATCATCACACTCCCGGGCAACCCGGTCAGTGCCCTGGTGTCCTTCGAAGTCTTCATCCGGCCCGCACTCCGCGCCGCGATGGGGTTGCCACCGCAACGACGTCGGGTGACCGCCCGGCTGGGCGCCGACATCCGCTCACCGCAGGGCAAGCGGCAGTTCCTCCGCGGAGTCCTCCGGACCGACGAGGACGGATCGGGCGTCGTCGTCGACCCGATCGGCCCGCCCGGCTCCCATCACCTCCGCTTTCTCGCCGAGGCGGACGCACTGATCGACGTGCCCACCGAGACCGACGGTCTGGCCGTGGGAACTCCGGTCGACGTGCTCGTTCTGCGCTGAGCTCTAAGCTGGACCGAAGTCGTACCCGACCCGTGGTGCGCAAGGTTTCATCGAACGGCCCGCATCGGGCACAACAGGAGGTAGATCGTGGCCAGACGTCCGCGTCCGGACGAGGGCAACACCGGCCGTGTCGCCCATTTCCTAGACCTGGCCCGTGAGACCATCCCGCCGATCCATCCGGCCGGTATCCCGTTCGTCGCCGCCCCCGCGGCGGTCGCGTTCCTCGGACGCCGCCACCGCTGGATCGCGCGGCCCGCAGCACTGACCGCCGGCGCCTGTGCCGCGTTCTTCCGGCACCCGAGCCGTGTCCCACCGACCGAGCCGGGCGTGGTCGTCGCACCCGCCGACGGCACGATCGCACTCGTCGACGAGGCCGTCCCACCGGCGGAGGCGGGTCTGGGCAGCGATCCGCTGCCCCGTGTCTCGACCTTCCTGTCGATCTTCGACGTGCACGTCCAGCGTGTGCCCATCGCCGGTACGGTCACCGCGGTGACGCACACCCCGGGCGCGTTCTTGTCCGCGGACCTCCCCGAGGCCAGCCGTGACAACGAACGCACCACCATGACCATCCGTACGACGAGAAGAAGCGGAGGGGCGACCGGCGGCGGCGCCGGACCCGACCTCGCGGTCGTGCAGATCGCCGGGCTCATCGCGCGCCGGATCGTCTGCGACCCGAAGGTCGGCGACACCCTGCGGCTCGGCGACACCTACGGACTGATCCGCTTCGGTTCCCGGGTCGACGTCTACTTCCCCAAGGGCACCACACCCCGCGTCTCGGTGGGTCAGCGCGCCGTCGGCGGCGAGACCCCCTTCGCCTACCTCGACCTCTGATCCGGCCCGTGAACCCCCAGGCTGCGAATTCATCCGACGGTCCCGCCGGACGCCGGGCCGGTGACCCCGGTCTCCGCCGGCCGTCCCGCTCCTCCAAGACCCGCGTCCCCACCGCGCGGTCAGCACGACGCCAGGCGCAGGCCCATGGCCCCGCACCGTCCAAGCCACGTGAACCCGAACGTCGCCGGCTCAGCAAGCAGGCGCAGGCGGGACGCATCATCATCCCGTCGTCGCTCACGATCCTCGCGATCTGCGCGGGACTGACGGCGATGCGCGCGGCCACCACCGGCGACATCGACGTCGCCATGGGTCTCCTCGTCGCCGCCGCGTTCCTCGACGGCATCGACGGACGGGTGGCCCGGCTGATGGGCGCGACGAGCCGTATCGGCGCCGAGATCGACTCCCTGGCCGACGCGATCAACTTCGGCGTGGTGCCGGCGATGATCGTCTACTTCTTCCTGCTCGACGGCCAGGATCTCGGCTGGGCGCTGGCGCTGATCTACTGCTGCGCGATCGTGTTGCGCCTCGCCCGGTTCAACACCCTGCTCGACGACGACGAGGCACCCGGGTACACGAGGGACTTCTTCGTCGGCGTCCCGGCACCGGCGGCCGCCATCTGCGCGCTGCTGCCGATCGGTCTGGCCCAGCAGTTCGGCGAGGGCTGGTGGACATCGGTGCCCGCCGTGGGCGGATGGCTGGTCCTGGTCGCGTTCCTGGCCGTCAGCCGCGTTCCCACGGCGTCCCTGAAGACCGCGTCGATCCCGCCGCGCGCGGTCGCCGGTCTGCTCGTCCTCGTCGCGGTCGGTGCCGCTCTCCTGCTGACCTACCCCTACCTGCTGATGATGATCGGCATCGCCGCCTACGCGATCCACATCCCGTTCGCGTGGCGTTCGCGTCGGTGGGTCGCCTCGCGGCCGGAGCACTGGGACGACAAGCCCGCCGAGCGCCGTGCGCAGCGGAAGGCGTCGAAGACCGCGCCGGGTGGCCGTCGACGACGCCCCGTCCTGAAGTCGCAGCGCAGGCTGGGCCTCAACCGTCCCACCGGTGCGCCGGTCGCCGTGCAGAGCTCCGAACCGGTTGCCGATCAGAACGGAAGCGAGACCGAATGAGCTCACGGGTGTCCCTGACCCTGACCGCCCGACTCAACACCTCCGCGGCCGAGGCACGCCGCGGGATCATCCGGGTGCACCCCGAGGTGCTGACCGCGTTGTCGCTGCGGGAGTGGGATGCCGTGTCGATCACCGGCGCCCGCGTGACCGCCGCGGTGGTCGCGGCGACCGATGCGTCGGCGCCGACCGGGACCGTCCTGCTCGACGAGATCCTCTTCTCCAACGCCGGGGTCAAGGAGAACGCCCCGGTCGTGCTGGCCCCGGTGGTCGTGCACGGCGCGAGCCGGGTCGTCGTGAACGGCTCGGTGCTGGCCACCCAGTCGATCACCGAGTCCACGCTCCGGCGCGCGCTGCTCGGCAAGGTGCTCTCGGTCGGTGACGCGGTGTCGCTGCTGCCCCGCGACCTCGGGCCCGAACTCGCCGCGACCGAGGCGACGCGCGCCCTGGCCCGGTCCGTCGGCATCACCTGGACCACCGAACTGCTCACCGTCACGGGTACCGATCCGGGCTCCCCCGTCAGCGTGCAGACCAACACCGCGGTGCTGTGGTCGACGACCGCAGGCGAGGTGCCCCCGCTCGGCGACCGCGCCGGTCTCGGTTCGCCGCGGATTCCGGGTGCGCTCGGCATCGTGCCCGACACCCCGGTCAACGCACCGCCGACGATCCCGGCTCCCGTCGGCAGCGTCCCGGTCGAGGAGCCCGACGTCCCGGTCCGGCCGGTGTCCGAGCTGGTCGGCGTCGACTCGCAGATCACCAAGCTCACCGAATGGCTGGCGATCACGCTCGACGAGCCCGACGTCCTGCGCACCCTGGGCGCCGCGCCTCGTCTCGGCGTCCTGGTGACCGGGCCGGCCGGTGGCGGCAAGGCGACGCTGGTCCGATCGGTCTGCGCGAAGCGCACCCTCGTCACCGTCGACGGCCCGACGACCGGCGCCACCGAACCCAACACCCGCCTGCGCACGGTCACCGACGCGGTGGCCCGCGCCCGCGCCACCGGCGGGGTCCTGCTCATCACCGACATCGACGCCCTCCTGCCATCCGAGCCGGAGCCGGTCGCCACCCTTGTCCTCGACGAGCTGCGCTCGGGCATCTCCGATGGCCGTATCGCGCTCGTCGCGACCACCGCCGAACCCGTTCGCCTCGACTCGCGCCTACGCGACCCGTCGCTGTGCGACCGCGAACTGATCATCGGACTGCCCGACGCCGCCACCCGCGGACGGCTGTTGGCGGCGATCCTGTCGACGGTTCCCACCGAGGGCGACCTCGACCTCGAGTCGGTGGCCGCACGCACCCCGGGTTTCGTCGCCGGCGACCTCGCCGCGCTCACCCGCGAGGCCGCGCTGCGCGCCGCGACCCGCGCCAGCAGCAGCAAATCCGAACCCGCACTCCGCACCGAGGATCTCGTGGGCGCGCTCGACGTGATCCGGCCGGTGTCCCGGTCGGATTCCCCCGAGGTGGCACTCGGTTCGATCACGCTCGCCGATGTCGGCGACATGGTCGAGACCAAACAGGCGCTGACCGAGGCGGTCCTGTGGCCGCTGCAGCATCCCGACACCTTCGCCCGGCTCGGCGTCGACCCGCCCCGCGGTGTGCTGCTCTTCGGCCCGCCAGGATGCGGCAAGACCTTCGTCGTCCGCGCGCTCGCCGCATCCGGCCAGTTGTCGGTGCACACCGTCAAAGGTGCTGAGCTGATGGACAAATGGGTCGGCTCGTCGGAGAAGGCGGTCCGTGACCTGTTCGCCCGCGCCCGCGAGTCGGCGCCGTCGCTGATCTTCCTCGACGAGGTCGACGCGCTCGCACCTCGTCGAGGGCAATCCACCGATTCCGGGGTCGCCGACCGTGTGGTCGCGTCGCTTCTCACCGAACTCGACGGCGTCGAACCGCTGCAGGACGTGGTCGTACTCGGCGCGACCAACCGCCCCGACCTCATCGACCCGGCGCTGCTGCGACCCGGCCGCCTAGAACGCCTGGTCTTCGTGCCGCCGCCGGATGCCGCAGCCCGCGGGGACATCTTGCGCACCAGCGGCCGCGACGTCCCGCTCGACGACATCGACCTCGACGAACTCGCCGCCGACCTCGAGGGCTACTCCGCCGCCGACTGCTCGGCGCTGCTCCGCGAGGCCGCACTGTCGGCGATGCGACGCGACATCAACGCCGCGGTGGTCACCGCCGACGACGTGACCGAGGCCAGGAGCCGGGTCCGTCCGTCGCTCGACCCCGACCAGGTGGAGAACCTGCGGGCGTATGCCGAGCGCCGGTTGGAGTGAGGGTTCGCACGGCCGTTCTCGTCCTGTCCGCGAAGGCGAGACAACCAAAGGGGTGACTGATGCCACGGCCGTCCAAACCGTTGATCAACCGTGACGCGGCAGTGCAGGCATCGCTCGAGATCATCGACACCGAAGGACTCGATGCGTTCAGCCTTCCGCGACTGGCAGAGCAGCTGGGAGTCCGCGCCCCGTCGCTCTATCACCACTTCAGGGACAAGCACGAGCTGCTCGCCGAAGTCGCTCTCCGCGTCGCCGGACCGAGTCGGAGACCTCGGGTGAAGCCGGGACCGGACTGGCCTGACTACCTGATCGGGATCTCCCTGAACTTCCGGCAGTCGGTCCTCCGACATCGGAACGCGGCACCGCTCCTGGTTACGCATCTTCCGCGCGTGCGGTTCGTCTCCGTTCAGGAGGACTGTGCGTCGTTTCTCTCCGCGTCAGGTGTCCCCACCGAGCTCCAGGTCCGAATCCTGGAAGGCGTGCAGAGCCTCGTCGTCGGCGCCGTGTTGATGGAGGCGTCGCAGCCTCCGCACAGCCGGTCGTCCGCCGCGGGGCATGTCTCGCCCGACACACAGCCGCACCTGTCCCGAGCGCTGTCGGCCAACCACCTCACCCCGCGCCGGCTCTTCGAGACGCGGCTGCGGGATTTCCTGTACGGCGCTGTCCGGGACCACGCAGGTGCCGCGGACGAACCTACTCGACGTTGACCAGGTAGAACACCGACGATCCGCCACCGGCGGCCTGCGGGGAGGCGCCGACCTGAACCCAGTAGGTCGACCCACCCTTGGCCGCGGACAGCACGGCAACGGACTGTCCGCCTTCGGTGGAACGATGCGACTCGACGTAACCGGCGTCGGTCAGCTTCTTCGTCGCCGCCTCGAGCTGGTTGCCGCCGTTCGCCGGACCCTGGACGGTGACCTCCCAGCCGTCGGCGCGCGTACCGCTCGCCGACAGCACGTGCCCGTCGATCAGCGGCACCTGCGTGACGGGAAAATCAGACGGCAGCGGAACCCCATCGGGGCCCGCCTGCTCCTCCTCGCTGCACCCGGCCAGCGCGCCACCGACCACCGCGATCGAAGCCAGTACCACAACGAGACGCCAGAGCCAGTCGAACCGGAACATACGGGCAACGGTAAAGTAGTTCCCGCGGGTGTTCGCCCGTGACACCCCGCCGGGAGAAAGACGGAGTGCCCTTTTGATTTCTGTGTTGGCTGCGTTGGCAGTGTGCGCACTGATCGCGCCCGCAGTCATCCACTGGATCGGCACCCGGGGTTTCTACATCCTCGCGCTCGCGCCGCTCGGCGCCCTGATCTGGGTGATCACCCACTGGCCCGCCCCCGAGGCCGACCGCGCCGTCGTGGAGACGGTGAGCTGGGTTCCGTCGTTGCAGATGGACATCGTCACCCGCTTCGACACCCTCACGGCGATCCTGTCGGTCCTGATCCTGGGCGTCGGCGCCCTCGTGCTCTGCTACTGCGCCCACTACTTCGACGACGCCCGCCCGCGCGTCGCGCTGTTCGGTGGCGAGATGGTGGCCTTCGCGGCGGCCATGTTCGGTCTGGTCATCTCTGACAACATGCTCGTGCTCTACGTGTTCTGGGAGCTCACGACCGTCCTGTCGTTCATGCTCGTCGGCTTCTACGGCGTCCGTGCGACGGCCCGGCGATCGGCCACCCAGGCTCTCCTGGTCACCACCTTCGGTGGCCTGGCCATGCTCGTCGGCATCATCATGCTGGGCGAACGCTCCGGGACCTACCTGCTCTCGGAGATCATCGCGGCACCGCCGACCGGCGTCTACGTCGACATCGCGATCGTCCTGCTGCTCATCGGCGCGCTCAGCAAGTCGGCCATCGTCCCGTTCCACTTCTGGCTCCCGGGCGCGATGGCCGCCCCCACGCCGGTCAGCGCCTACCTGCATGCTGCCGCGATGGTGAAAGCCGGCATCTACCTGATCGCGCGTCTGGCCCCGGGCTTCTCGGCCACCGCCAGCTGGCAGATCGCCGTCGTCGGCCTCGGTGCGCTGACGATGGTCCTCGGGGGCTGGCGTTCACTCCGTGAACTCGACCTGAAACTCATCCTCGCCTTCGGCACCGTGTCCCAGCTGGGATTCATGGCCGTCCTCGTCGGCATCGGCGATGCGAACGTGGCCATGGCAGGCCTCGCCATGCTCGTCGCGCACGCCATGTTCAAGGCGTCGCTGTTCATGGTCGTCGGCATCATCGACCACGCGACCGGTACCCGCGACATCCGCAAGCTCGCACGTCTCGGGCACCGCCTGCCGGTGCTCGCCGTCACCGCGGCGCTCGCCGGTGCGAGCATGGCCGGCATCCCGTTCACCTTCGGGTTCATCGGCAAGGAGACCGCCTTCGCGTCGGTCTGGGACACCGGGGCCCTCAGTTCCTGGCAGGCCCACACCGTCGACATCGTCCTGCTGGTCGGATCGATCATCACCTGCGCGTACACGCTGCGCTTCCTGTGGGGCGCGTTCGGACGCAAGGTCCGCAACACACCCAGCCCGGCCGTGGCGAAGATGCACGCCCCCGCCTGGGCCTTCTACATCTCCCCGGTCGTCCTCGCCGTCGCCGGTGTGGTCGCCGGCTTCGTCAGCGGGCCGATCGGCGCCCTCTTCGAGCCCTACGCCGAGACCCTGAACAGCTACGGACACGAGCTCGAACACCTCGCGCTGTGGCACGGTTTCGGACTCCCGGTGATCTTCTCGATCATCGTGATCGTCGGCGGTGTCATCGCCTTCCTCGGCATCCGCAAGATCCGCGACCGTGTCTTCGGTTTCCGGCCGATGCTCAACGCCGACCGGATCTACGACGCCGCGCTGCGTTCGGCCGACACCGTCTCACTGCTGCTCACACGCAACACCCAGCGCGGATCGCTGCCCGTCACCCAGGGCGTCATCCTCTGCACGGCGATCCTGTTGCCGACGATCGTGCTGTTCCTCGGCGCCCGTGACCAGCTGCAGATCGACTACGACGCCACCGCTCCCCAGTTCGTCATCGGCGGCATCATGATCGCTGCTTCGATCGCAGCGGTCGTCCTGCGCAATCGTCTCGCCGCGACGCTGCTCGTCGGCGTAACCGGTTACGGCTGCGGCATGTTGTTCGCCCTCTACGGCGCCCCCGACCTCGCGCTCACCCAGTTCCTGGTGGAGACGCTGACGCTGGTCATCTTCGTGCTCGTCCTGCGTAAGCTGCCGGCCGAGCCGGAGAAGCGGCACGCCACCGGCTTCAAGCCCCTGCGCGCGCTGATCGGCCTCGCCTTCGGCGCCATGCTCGTGGTGATCGGCCTGTACGCGGCCTCCGCACGCTCGACCGAGCCACTGCACGTCGACCTTCCCGAGGCCGCCTACAAGTTCGGTCAGGGCGCGAACGCGGTGAACGTCATCCTCGTCGACATCCGCGCGTGGGACACACTCGGCGAGGTGTCCGTGCTGATCGCCGCGGCGACGGGTGTCGCCTCGATGGTGTTCCGCAACCGGCGCTTCGGCGCGGTACCACGCGTCGCCGACGCCGCTCGCCTGCAGGCCGGGATCAGCGACAACGACACCGATGACGACGACGATCCGATCCCACCGGACCGCACGACCTGGCTGCTCGGGTCTGGTCTGCGCGACCCCCGGCATCGATCGATGGTCCTCGAGGCCACCACCCGACTGCTGTTCCCGACGATGGTCGTGCTGTCGGTCTACTTCTTCTACGCCGGACACAACTCGCCGGGCGGCGGATTCGCCGGTGGCCTCACCATGGGTCTCGCGCTGGTCCTGCGGTACCTGGCGGGTGGCCGCTACGAGCTCGGGGAGGCCCTGCCGATCGAACCGGGCCGCATCCTGGGCGCAGGTCTGGCGATCTCCGCCGCCACCGCGATCACGTCGTTGTTCCTCGGGGCGCCCGCGCTCTCGTCCGCCGTCTTCGAGATCACCGTCCCGGTCCTCGGCGACATCAAGCTGGTCACCGCGCTGTTCTTCGACCTCGGGATCTACCTCATCGTGATCGGACTGGTACTCGACGTGCTGCGCAGCCTCGGGGCCCGCCTCGACGTCGAGACGACGATGGCGCGCACTCCCGTCCGCACCCAGACCGATCCGGCGGCGATCCCGGCCGAATCCGACGAGCCGACGGCCGAGAACGTCCCCGCGGGAGAGGGACAGGTGGTCCGATGAGCACCAATCTCCCACTCCTCCTCGTCGTCGGGGTCATGGCCGCGTGCGGCGTGTACCTGCTGATGGAACGCAGCCTGGTCCGGATGTTGTTCGGCCTGCTCCTCGCCGGCAACTCGCTCAACCTGATGATCATCGTGGTGTCCGGCGGGATGGGTAATCCGCCGATCCTGGGCCGGTCGTCGGAGAACCGAGCCACGGATGCCGACCCGCTCGCCCAGGGAATGATCCTGACCGCGATCGTCATCACCATGGGCGTCGCGGCGTTCGTGCTCGCGCTCGTCTACCGGCTGTTCGTGATCAACCGCGACGACGACGATCTCGAGGACGACGTCGAGGACGTCAAGATCAAGACGGGCACACTCGACACGGCCCCCGATCGCGACCGCAGCGACGACCCGGTCACGCTGTCCGATACCGCCAGCGGCGACTACTTCGACGACTCGGGTAACCCCCTCTCCCCCGAGGAGGTCGCCGAACGTCACGCGGCGCTGCACGAGACCGACATCATGCCGACCGACTCCGACGTCATCGACGAGATCGGGTCCGACAGTTCCGAGGACGACCCGGACCTCGTGGGAGACAAGATCCCCGAGGACGACTCCGACCACCCGAAGGTCATCGGGAGCTCCGGGGAGAAGGTCGCCACCGACGACGCCGAACACGATTCCGAAGGGGGTGACCGATGACTCCGCAGCCGTCCTGGATTCCCGTCCTGATCACGCTGCCGACGCTGGTCCCCCTCGGCGCCGCCGCGCTGTCGCTGCTACTCGGCCGCAGCCCGCGGTTCCAGCGCGTGGTCGCCATCGCGGCGATCTCGGTGGCGTTCATCGCGTCGTGTCTGCTGCTCTACCTGACCGACCGGCACGGTACCTTCGCGGTCGCGATCGGCGGCTGGGGTGACAAGGGCTTCCCCAACGGCCCACTCGGGATCACGCTGGTCGTCGACCAGCTCGCGGCGCTGATGCTGGTCGTCTCGACGATCGTGCTGCTGTGCGTCGTCGTGTACGCGATCGGTCAGGGTATCCGTGACGGCACGGCCCAGCAGCCGACGTCGATCTTCCTGCCGACCTACCTGATCCTGACCGCGGGTGTCTGCAACGCCTTCCTGGCCGGCGACCTGTTCAACCTCTACGTCTCCTTCGAGGTGCTGCTCACCGCGAGCTTCGTGCTGCTCACGCTCGGCGCCAGCGAGGAACGCGTCCGCGCCGGCGCGTCGTACGTGATGGTGTCGATGTTGTCGTCGCTGATCTTCCTGGCCGGCATCGCCTTCGCCTACGCCACCACGGGGACGCTCAACCTCGCGGAGATGGCGGTCCGCCTCGACGACGTGCCCGACGGCACCCGCAACGCCCTCTATGCGGTACTGCTCGTGGCGTTCGGCATCAAGGCCGCGGTCTTCCCCCTGTCGACGTGGCTGCCCGACTCCTACCCGACCGCGCCCGCCCCGGTCACCGCGGTGTTCGCGGGCCTCCTCACCAAGGTCGGTGTGTACGCGATCGTCCGCGCCCACACCCTGTTGTTCCCCGGCGGGTCGATGGACACGGTGCTCATGGTCGCGGGTCTGCTGACGATGATCGTGGGCATCTTCGGTGCGATCGCCCAGTCCGACATCAAACGTCTGCTGTCGTTCACCCTCGTCAGCCACATCGGCTACATGGTCTTCGGCGTCGCGCTGTCGTCGGAACTCGGGATGTCGGCGGCAATCTACTACGTCGCCCACCACATCCTCGTCCAGACCACGTTGTTCCTGGTGGTGGGCCTGATCGAGCGTCAGGCGGGATCGGCCTCACTGCGTCGGCTCGGCGGCCTGATCGCCAGCCCCGTCCTCGCCGTCCTCTTCCTCGTCCCGGCCCTCAACCTGGGGGGTATCCCGCCGTTCTCCGGGTTCATCGGCAAGGTCGCACTCCTCGAGGCCGGCGTCCAGAACGGATCGGTGCTGGCCTGGATTCTGGTGGCCGGCTCGGTCGTCACCAGCCTCCTCACGCTGTACGTGGTGGCCCGAATCTGGACCAAGGGCTTCTGGCGGCCCCGCGCCGACGCCCCCGAGGGCGAACTCGCCGACCAGGGACCGTCCGCACTCATCGACGAACGCGACGACGGCGCCTTCTCCGAACGTGAGGACGTCGGCCGCATGCCGGCGATGATGGTCCTCCCCACGTTCGCGATGGTCGTCGCCGGTCTGGTGCTCACACTGTGGGCCGGCCCGATCTTCGACTTCACCGACAGCGCCGCAACCGACGTCGTCCACCGCGGCGTGTACGTCGAGGCCGTACTGGGCGGAGGTGAATCACGATGACGACCGGAGAACAGCCCAGCGGGAAGCAGCCCGACGGTGGCGAACGGACCATGAAGCGACGCGCCCCGGTGGTGTCCACCAAGGGCCCCGTACTCTCGCTGGTGATCAACACCTGGCGGGTGTCACTGCTGTTCATCTTCTGGCACTTCGTCAGTGCTCTGGTGTGGCTGCGCAATCACACGCGCCTGCCCAAGTGGCTCGGCAGCGACAGCCGCGAGGTCGGGGTCCGGCTGTGGACCATCGCCTGGCTGACCTTCGTCTGGGTGTTGTTGTGGGGCACCGTTTCGTGGGCCAACATCATCGGCGGCGTGGTCCTCGCGGTTGCGGTGCTCACCGTGCTGCCCCTACCGCGCGTACCCGTCGAGGGCCGAATCCACCCGCTGTCGCTGGCCCGGCTCGTCGTCCGGCTCGTCGTCGACTTCTTCGTCTCGAGCCTGCAGATCGGCTGGATGGCCATCCGACCCGGCCGACCGCCACTCGGTGCCGTCGTGCGCGTCCGGGTTGCGATCAAGTCCGACATGGTCCTCACCCTTGCCGTCGACTACCTGAACCTCGTGCCCGGCACGATGGTGCTCGAGATCGACCACCGTCGTCGCATGCTGTACGTCCACGTCTTCGACGTCCGGTCGGAGAAGAAGGTGCGCGCGTTCTACGACCAGGTCGCCTACGTCGAGCGCATGTTCATCAAGGCCTTCGAGCGGGACAGCGAATGGCATCCCAGCCCGTACCACGGCATCGACGAGGACTTCCATCACGTGCGGCCCATCCAACCGGTCGCCGGTGCGCAGTCGGCGGACATCCCGACCGCGGCGGCGGAGACCTCCCGCTCGGATCGAGGTGAGTCATGAGCGTCGTGTGGACGATCGCGGCGACGATGCTCCTGATCGCCGCGATCCTGACGATGATCGCCATCCTGCGCGGACCGTCGACGCTGGACCGTCTGGTCTCGCTCGACGTCCTCATCGCGCTGTGCATGTGCGGTCTCGGTGTGTGGGCGGCCTACAGCCTCGACTCGACGGTCGTGCCGGCCATCGTCGCGCTGTCGCTGCTGAGCTTCGTCGGATCGGTGGCGATCGCACGATTCCGAGTCCGGGATGACCAGACATGATCGTGGATATCGTCAGCGGAACGCTGATCCTCATCGGCTGCCTCATGGCGGTCACCGCGGCCATCGGTCTGGTGCGGTTCCCGGACACGCTGAGCCGGATGCACGCCGCCACCAAACCGCAGACCTTCGGGCTGCTGCTGATCCTGCTCGGCGCGGTGGTCCGCCTCGGCGACAACGTCGACAGCGGGATGCTCATCCTGGCCGGGCTCTTCGCGCTGATCACGGCACCGGTGGTCGCCCACCGGATCGGACGCCTCGCCTATCAGGAACAGCGCGCCCGCGACGGCCTCATGGAGGAGCGCGACATGGAGTCACCCGACCGGGATTAGCGGAGAGTTCGGGGCCGCAGTGGTCAAGTTGCATCCCGTACGAAAAGGCTCGTTTGAGATCTATTGGACAACTTGCCGACATCTCCGCGTATCGGTCGGTGTCGAGATCATAAGCCATCGATAAGTCGTCGGACGGGATCAACGACTGTTTCTGCCTGTTCTTCGTTCTGCCACTAAAGCCACGAACACCTCCGTCCTAGTTCGCGACGTTACGCTCTGTCGCTGCTGAAATCCTTCATGAGATGCTGCGTCTGTGACGGAATCGCTCGACTTGGAGAACTGGCTACGAGCCCAGTGTTCGGAATACACCTTCGGCCTCGGAGGCGCATATCGTATAGAAGGCGACCACGCGTGGCCGCTGACCGCGAAGGATGAAGTCGATCTACTGAAGCAGCTAGCAGCTGGTGGGCACATCCTCCCCTTACCGAAGGAGCCGGCCGCGCTCGCGAACGTTCTTGAGGTCGGCATCGTCGGGTTCCTTATCGACCGCATATCGAGCCTAACCAGCGCCTTCGCGGAGCGAGGGACCGAGCGCGGTTACCCAGACCTCGAAATCAGCGGCGACGCTTTCGGGGGCGGGTATCACGCCATCGACATCAAAGTCGCTCGACGCGCTGTCCGCAAGAGCGGCACTCCAGCGAACAAGACCCAGAGCGCGATAACCCTCTACACAGGTAACACTTACTTTAAGCACCCTGACCTGCAGTTTCCTGGTACGTTTCGTCCCTTCGCCGACTACACTTCGCACCTCGACGTTCTCGGTATTTACACTCTCGATGACAAAGCTTCCGGGAGGGTTCGGGACCTGGAACTGATCGTTCAGCAACCATGGAAGATCGCCAGCGAGCAACGTTCCTCCACTACACGCGAGTACATCGGAGCAGTTAAGGACATCGATGCGCTTCGGGACGGCAGAGGTGCGTTCGCGACACCCGAAGAGTTCTACACCTACTGGCGCAAGTACAAGTTCAAGACAGCACCTGTAGTTGTTCAGCTGCTAGACAAGATGCGTCGCCAGTAGATCGCATCCTGTGGGTGAGTCCCATACGTGGGTGTCGGACAGCCGTGAGAAGCTTTCTAGCATGGCGACCACCCGCGGCGTAGCAATCTCACTGTTCTCAGGGGCCGGAGGCCTCGACCTGGGTGCCGAACTCGCGGGATTTGACGTCCGGGCTGCTGTTGAACGCCACGCAGATGCTGCGATGACAATGGAGAAGAACTTCCCCAAGCTGGGCGCTCCGGTGATCCACAAGGACATCCTAGAAACTTCCACGACTGAGATCCTTAAGGCAGCTGGTCTTCGCAAAGGGCAGAGACCAGACCTGCTCGTGGGAGGGCCCCCATGCACACCGTTCTCGAAGAGCGGGTTCTGGCTCGAATGGAAGCGTTCAGGACTCGACCCTGACGCCTCCCTTCTGCAGGAGTACACCCGCGTTCTCCGAGAGTCTCGGCCGCGAGCGTTTGTGCTCGAGAATGTATATGCACTGACCTACAACAACCAAGCCAGCAGACCTGCGCTTACGCGTCTACTTCGGGAGATCGACGAAGCGGGTTATGACTGCAATATGGCGGTTCTCAATGCTGCGGACTACGGTGTGCCACAGGCCCGCCCACGACTATTCATTGTCGGAACCCCTAAAGGCACGCCAACACCAACGCTGCCGAAGGCTACGCACGGCGGCAAGTGGGAGCGGAGGGCGACAGGAACCGCCGACAGACCGCACGTCACGGCAGGCGAGGCTCTGGCAGGCCTGGTCACAGAGCCAGAGCGGGAAGAGACCCTCGGCGGACAATACGGCAAGTTACTGAAGGACATTCCGCCAGGCGGCAACTACCTCCATTACACCGAGGAAAGGGGCCATCCCCAGCCGCTCTTCAAGTGGCGGAGCCGCTACTGGTCATTCTTGTTGAAGCTTGACCCCGGCAAGCCATCGCCTACGATCCAGGCGCAACCAGGCCCCAATGTCGGACCATTCCACTGGGACAACCGAAGACTGCGCGTTCCCGAGGTAAAGCGCCTGTTTACGTTTCCCGACGAATTCGAGTTCGTAGGAGGGCGTGCGAGCGTTCAGTATCAGTTGGGTAACTCCGTGCCACCTCTCCTGGCGCAGCGCGTGCTGGAACAGGTTCAGTCCGCAATTCGGAGGTGAAGTGCGCCGTGACCGGCAGCTCTCCAACGCGCCTCCACAAACAGACTGGAGTTGTGGTTCCTGCTGTGCGATTTGGCTCCGGCGGGGACCTACCCTAAGCTGATGTAACGTGTTCGGCTTGCGCTGCAACCATGGGGCGAGTCGCACCGAGCCCCCTTCGTCTAGCGGCCTAGGACGCCGCCCTTTCAAGGCGGTAGCGCGGGTTCGAATCCCGTAGGGGGTACAGTCTTCGGACTGACGTAGTACAGCAAGGCCCTGTGGCGCAGTTGGTTAGCGCGCCGCCCTGTCACGGCGGAGGTCGCGGGTTCGAGTCCCGTCAGGGTCGCAGTTGACGCCGGAGAATCCGGCGATTTGCGCAAGGCATCCGAAACGGGTGCCCGCGGCCAGGTAGCTCAGTTGGTACGAGCGTTCGCCTGAAAAGCGAAAGGTCGCCGGTTCGATCCCGGCCCTGGCCACCTAGTCGCGCTAGTATCGCGCCCTGTCGTCATAGGGAACAAGGACGAGAGTCGAGAGTTCGCCGGTTCACGGCTTAGGACCGTCGCACACCGTGCCTACCTTGAGCCGAGTTCAACCAAGCCGCCACTTGCCGCTGCTTCTCGCCGCGAATCCGCCGATGGAGCCCCGGTCCACGGTCCTCAGGCGGTGCGGAGGGGCGTACCGAGGGGTCAATCCAGCTCGGCCACAACCGATGCGACGACATCGCGCATCGAGTGGGTGTCGCGGTACACCGCGCGTTGCCGCTGATAGCTGGCACCCTGCGTGATGATGCGCTCCACGCCGGCGAGTTCGTCGACGCAGCCGAGGTCGCGTGCGATCGGCTGGAGGCGTTCGAGCAGCCGATGCAGATCGTCGGTGACGAGTTCCTCCCGGCACTGCCCGTCGAGGATGACGATGGCGTCGAGGCCGTATCGCGCTGCGCGCCACTTGTTCTCCTGGACCAGCCAGGGTGCCATCGTCGGCAGGGTCTCCCCCGCCGAGAACCGGCGGTCGAGGTCGACGACGAGACAGTGGATCAGTGCGACGATCGCGGAGAGCTCGTCGAGGTTGGTCATGCCGTCGCAGACGCGGACCTCGATGGTGCCGAGATGCGGTGACGGGCGGATGTCCCAGCGGATCTCGTTGAGGTGGTCGATGATGCCGGTCGTCTTCTGGTCGGCGACGAAGGCCTCGAACTGGTCCCACGTCTCGAACTGGAACGGCAGTCCCGCGGTGGGGAGCTGTTGGAACATCATCGCGCGGTTGCTGGCGTAACCGGTGTCCTGACCGGCCCACATCGGCGACGACGAGGACAGCGCCAGCAGGTGCGGATAGAAGTTCAGCAGGGAGTCGAGGATCGGGAGCACCTTGTCGCGGTGGCTGATCCCGACGTGGACGTGGACGCCCCAGATGAGCATCTGCCGACCCCACCACTGGGTGCGTTCGATGAGCTCGGCGTAGCGGTGACCTTCGGTCAGCAACTGCGTCGAGTACTCGGCGAAGGGATGCGTGCCGGCGCCGTAGAGGTCGACGCCGAGTTCCTCGGTCAGGACCCGTACGACGCCGAGGGTGTCGGTCAGATCCGCGATCGCCTCACCGGTGGTGCGGCAGATTCCCGTCACGAGTTCGACGGTGTTGCGGAGCAGTTCCTTGTGGATCTTCCCCTCACGGTCGGGGTGATGCTCACCGACCGCGGCGAAGAGCGCCGCCGCCGAGTTCGACAGATCGCCGGTGACCTTGTCGGTCAGAGCGAATTCCCACTCGACCCCCAGCGTGGGGGTCGGCGACCCGTCGAACTCGATCGGTGACATGGGCGGCCGCGCCCGGTGCCGGATCGCGGGTGCCTAGCTGCGCTCTTCGATGACGCCGCACGCGATCCGCGAGCCGGCGTCACCGGTCTTCAGGGTGTCTTCCTTCGGTCCACCCGGGTACTTGTCGGCCGGGATGTTGCCGAAGTTGTCGGGCTTCTCGTGGATCATGATGGCCTTGCCGAAGACCTGATCCAGCTTCACCGCGTCGGTGGTCGTCACGGTACGACCGGTGTGGTCTTCGAGGATGTTGATCGAGACCAGGTCACCGCTTGCGGGGTGGCTGGTGTTGCCGTCGACCTGCAGGTGTCCACCGGCCGAGGTGAAGGCCTGTGCCCCACCGGAACCGGCGTCGCAGGTGCCGTTCTCGTGGATGTGCATGCCGTGGAAGCCTGCGGGGAGGTCACCGTCGGTGACACGAACGCTGACCGTGACCGGGCCGTCGCCCTGGGACTCGGCCGAGAAGGTGGCCTCGCCGACGACCTTGCCGGAGGTGTCCTTGATCTCGGCGGTCGCGACCTGACCGCTGGGCTCGTCGTCGACGTTGTCCGCGGCACCCGGGGGCAGCGGCTTGTCGGAGATCACCGGCGGTGTCGTGCCGGGGACATCCGTGGGGTTCTGGTCGGGGCTGCACCCGGCCAGGGCGACCCCGATCAGTCCCGCGGAAGCCAGCGCGGCGAGGGCGCGCGACGCGGTGAGTTTCGAACGTCCGGACATGTCACTCCTTGATCACTGTCACCGGGGCTTCGCCCGGCTGTGGGCGGTTCACTGGGCGTCGGCCCAACGGTGCGCGACGACTGCACTGCGCGCTGTTGAAGTTGTGCGAATGATTCGACGATAGTCCGGCCGCGTGCGTCACGATCCACTGACCGCGGTCACCACGATCACCGGGACCCCGCCCTTGCATCGGGTGAACGAGCTGGGACGCTCCTCGACCGAGACCGTGCCGCCCAGTGCCTTCGCAAGCTCGTCGGCCTGGGCCTTGTCGGAGTCCGAGTCGTAGAAGATCGTGTTCTCGCTGAAACCGCCGGCGGTGTAGTTGCCGGGCTGGGCCATCGTGTAGCCCTTCTCCTTCAGCAGGTCACTCACATCCGAGGCGAGTCCGGACACCTGACCGGCGTTGATCACGCACACCCGCTTCGTCGTCGACGACGCGGAGGTCGACGACGTGGTGGAGGCGGGTGTCGGGGTGGCGGTCGCGGTGGTCTCGGTGGCCTGGGGCTCGCTTCCCGAGGTCGCCGCGGAATGCCAGCCGAGCCCGATGAAGACGACGGCCACTGCGAAGAGCATCATCGCCCCCGCGCGCAGCGGCAGGCGATTGGGCTCACGGTCTGCATTCATCACCGACGACCTTAACGCACCTCGGGTGGCTGACCGGGTTCAGCGTCTCAGGTGATCTCGAAGCCCAGACGGCGCGCGGCGCGGGCCTTCTGGCGCGACGCACGGAGACGGCGGAGTCGCTTGACGAGCATGGGATCCGCGGCCAGCGCCTCCGGCCGGTCGACCAGCGCGTTGAGTACCTGGTAGTACCGGGTCGCCGACAGGCCGAACAGTTCCTTGATGGCTTCTTCCTTGGCGCCGGCGTACTTCCACCACTGCCGTTCGAAGGCCAGGATGTCGTGTTCTCGACGCGACAGACCGTCCGCACCGACCTCGTGCGGGTCGGGCTGGGCTCCGTTGTCGGGGGTGGGTTGCTCGCCGTCGTTCTGGCTACGCGCGGTTGCGCCGTCCATCTCACTCCCTCACCGATAAACCTGATGACCCTCACACCGTCGCTGACGTGCACGGAACCGGCGGGCCGATCCAGACGGAACGAATCGGACATCGGCGGCACGGCGACGAATCACAACAGTGTGGTTCGCAGACAATCTAACCACGGTCAGGGCGTCCGATCGTGCTGTGACTCGCCACGACGCACGGCCGGTCCGCGACGCCGTACCCGGCGTCGTTGCGGCGCTCTGAGCAGCGTTAGGGTGATCGACATGGCGATTCTCCCGATCTGCATCGTGGGCGAGCCGGTGCTGCACCAGCCCACCTCCCCGGTCCCACTCGACGCGGACGGCCGTCCGTCGCCGGAGGTCATCACCCTCCTCGACGACATGTTCGAGACCATGGATGCCGCCCACGGCGTCGGACTGGCCGCCAACCAGGTCGGGGTCGGGTCACGCATGTTCGTCTACGACTGCCCCGACGGCGACCGCATGGCGACCCGACGCCGCGGCGAGGTGATCAACCCGGTCCTGGAGACCTCCGAGATCCCCGAGACCATGCCCGATCCCGACGACAACGACGAGGGTTGCTTGTCGGTGCCGGGCGAGCAGTTCCCCACCGGCCGCGCCGACTGGGCACGCGTCACCGGCGTCGACCGGACCGGCGCCGAGATCGTCATCGAGGGCAACGGCTTCTTCGCCCGGATGCTGCAGCACGAGGTCGGCCACCTCGACGGCTTCCTCTATGTCGACGTGCTCGTCGGCCGCAATGCGCGCGCCGCGAAGAAGGCCATCAAGCGCAACAAGTGGGGTGTCCCCGGACTGACCTGGCTGCCGGGCGCCGTCGCCGACCCGTTCGGGCACGACGACGATGACGACGACGACTGACCGCCACTGATCAGGCCACACCGGGCGACAGTGTCCCAGCTGCACACGACGAAGTCGGGCGCCGTGATCGGCGACCGGGTCGTCGTGCGCTATCTGCTGGGTGACTCGACGCCCGCAGACTGGCGCGGCAATCCCGATGCGGCGCAATCGGATGTCACCGGCGTCCTGCTCGACGACACCGATCCGCTTCGCCTCGAACGCGACGGCGAGGTGGTGTCGATCCCCGCTGCCACCGTCACCTCGGTGCGGCTCCTCTCGGCGACGCCGGTGCGTAACAAGGAGATCCGCGCCCTGGAGGGTGTCGCGGCACGATCCTGGCCGGGAGTGGAGACCGCGTGGATCGCCGGGTGGTTCGTCCGCGCCGGACACGGGTTCAGCCGCCGCGCGAACTCCGCGATCCCACTGGACATGTCGGCCCACCCGGACGCGACGACGCTCGCCCGGATCGCGCGGTGGTACGCCGAACGGGACCTGCCGCCCCTTCTCGCACTTCCCGAGCGCCTTGTGAAGGCCGCCACCGTCGGCGGCGTCCAGGACATCGAGGTGCAGATGCTCACCTGCGACGCGGCGCCGCTGACGGCACGGCTGGCCGGGTCCCGTTCCGACGCAGTTCGTCTATCCGACGAGCCGCATGCCGAATGGCTCGCCGCCTACACCGGGCACCGTGCCGGCGAAGACACCGACGTCGAGGACGCCACCGACGCCGTACGGCAGGTGGTGACCGCCGGCGACGGGCCGCCGGTCTTCGCCGCGATCCGCGACGAGTCATCGGCGGTCATCGCGATCGGCCGCGGCGTGGTCACCGAATCCCCGGACGGCCGACGGTGGTTGGGACTGTCGGCACTGTGGACCGACCCGGAACGACGCCGGAGGGGGTTGTCCTCGCAGATCCTCGCCGAGCTGGTGGCATGGGGCGCTCAGCAGGGCGCCGCTCGTGCGTACCTGCAGGTCGAGACGACAAACCGCCTCGCCGGCGCCTGGTACCGCCGACTCGGCTTCGGCCTGCACCACAGCTACCGGTACGTCACCCCCGACCCCGCACCCCAGGAACTCTGATGCCAAGCCGTTCACGCTCGACGCCGGCCGTTGCCCAACGCCGCCGGCAGGCGGTGATCACCGCGGCCGCCTTCGTCGTCATCGCGCTGGTGTTCGCGATCACCTGGTTCATCAACAGCGGCAGCGATTCCGGCGCCGACGAGTCGGTCACCGCGGGTTCGGCCTCGTCGAAGAGTTCGACCGTCCGGACGTCGGCCGGCAAGACCACTGCTGCCACGTCGACCACAGCCGAGTCGACGGCCCGCAACACAACTTCCGAGACCACGGCCCCGAAGTCGAGCAGGACGAGGACCTCCACGGCGAAGACGCCGGCACCCGCGGCGGCCCCCGCGCACGTCACGCGCACCCTCGCGCTCATCGACGCCGGCGAGTGGCCCGAGGCCGCCCGCGCACCGGGGACGAAGGGCGGGATCACCTTCCGTAACAACGAGCGTCGTCTGCCGGCCACGGATGCCGACGGCCGCCGTGTCGCATACCGGGAATGGGACGTCAACCCGAAGGAGCCCGGCCGCAGCCGGGACGCCGAGCGGATCGTCACCGGGAGCGACGGAACCGCCTGGTACACAGCCGATCACTACCGCTCGTTCATCCTGATTCGAGGACCGTCATGACCTCGCACGACGATTTCGGCAGTCGCCTCCGCCGTTTCCTCGACGGCGCGGGGAACGACGGCCCGGCGGTCGGACTCACGCTCTCCCCGGAGTTGCCCGACCTCGGTCCAGGCGTCCGCCTGCGCACCATCAGCGGCACCGCGGCGACCACCACCGGGGCCATGTACACCGCCTTCGCGCGCGTGTGGGACTTCCCCGATCACTTCGGCCGCAACCGAGATGCCTTCGACGACTGCATGCGCGATCTCGACGCCCCCGATGCCGACGGCCGCACTCCGGCTTCCATCGTCACCCACGTCACCCAGGCTCACCGCCTGCTCGACGAGGACGACGCGACCTTCACCTGGTTCGCTGACTCGATCGGCTTCTACCGCGATCACTATCGCGACCTGGGGCGGACTTTCGCACTGGTCCTGTCGACCTCCTCGTCACGCGCCTCGGCCGTACGCACGCGCTGGGACGGCGCCGGTGTGCCGGTCGCCGACCTCGACAGCATCGGGGAGTGCTGAATGCGGTTCGCCACGTGGAACGTCAACTCCATCCGCGCACGATCGGAATCGGTGGTCGAGTGGATGGAATCGGCCGATATCGACGTCCTCGCGATGCAGGAGACCAAGTGTCACGACGACGCTTTCCCGCTGATGAGCTTCCTTGCGTCCGGGTACGACGTCGCCCACGTCGGGCAGGGCGCCTACAACGGTGTGGCGATCGCATCGCGAATCGGACTCGACGCCGTCGAGATCGCCTTCGACGGGGTACCCACGTGTCGACAACCAGCCGATCCGTGAGGCCCGCGCGATCTCGGCGGTGTGCGCGGGAATCCGGGTGTGGAGCCTGTACGTGCCCAACGGGCGGACACCCGAGGACCCGCACTACGAGTACAAGCTCCGTTGGCTCGACGCCCTCGGTGACCACATCGCGTTGCGTCTGGCCCACGACCCCGCCGCCGAGATGATGCTGGCCGGCGACTGGAACGTCGCGCAGACCGACGACGACGTCTGGGATCGCACGTACTTCGAGGGACGCACCCACGTCACGCCACCGGAACGCGCTGCGGTGCAGCGGTTCCTGGACGGCGGCCTGGTCGACTCCGCCCTCCCCTATGCCCCGGGTTACACGTTCTGGGATTACACGCAGTTGCGGTTCCCCCGCAACGAGGGCATGCGCATCGACTACGCGTTCTGCTCACCTGCACTCGACACGCGTGTCATGGGCGCGCACATCGACCGCGAGGCGCGGAAACGCAAGGGCGCCAGCGATCACGCGCCGGTGGTCTTCGACCTCGGATAACCCGCTCCCTGAGGAGCGAGCTTGCGAGCGTCTCGAAGGGTCAGGCGAAGGACTTGCCCGGAATCCAGTAGGCCTGTGCCTTCACCGACTTCTTGGGGATGCCGTACTCGTCCTTCAGCGACGCCGCGACCGCACGGGTGCTCACCGAATCGAGTGCGACCCAACCGAAGTGGTCGCCCGCGGCGAATGCCGAGGACCGCACCGCGTCGACGAGGGCGGCGCCGTCGTGTTCACGCGCGATCCAGTGGATGGTGTCATGTGCGCGGGCCCGCACCGGCAGGGCCTTGTCGCTCTCGTGCTGGTACTCCAACCACAACGTCGCGGGCGTCTCCGGTCTGCCGGAGGCACCGATCGCGTCGAGCAGCGAGTTGATCGCCGGGAGCGAGGCCGGGTCGCCGGCGATGATCCAGCCGCGGACCTCGTCGCCGGGCATCGTGAACTTGGAACCCATCACGGTGGCGGTGATCGTGTCCCCGACCCGCGCGTGCTGAGCCCAGCGGGCCGCGATGCCGTTGTGGAGGGCGAACTCGATGCCGAAGGTGTCGGCTGCGGGATCGGCGTCGACCAGGGTGTAGCCGCGCTGGTGGAGTTTGCCCGCGTCGTCGAACCACATCCGGATCCACATCGTGGGGTGCAGTGCCCGCTTCGCCAGAAGACCGCCGCCGGTGAACGTCAGGCGCACATAGTGATCGGTGACGACCTGGGTGCCGGTCACGGTCAGCTCGAAGTCGTCGCCGCCGAGGAGTTTGAGGACGGCGCCCTGCCAGCCGCGGCCCTTCGTCGCGACTTGACTCACTTCTGTCCGATGGTTTCGAACGCCCCGTCCTCGACCATCTGCCGGGTCTCGAGGCGACGGATCTTGCCCGACGTGGTGCGCGGAACCGCGTCGGGTGCCACGAAGATCACCTCGGCGGGCATGATCCCGCACGCCGACGCCACCTCCGAGTTGACCTCGGCGCGAGCCTTGTCCGGGTCCGAACCCTTGTACTCGGCGAGGATCACCAGACCCGGGCGCGACGAGCCCTCACCGCGGGCCATCGCGACCACACCGCCCCGGCGCACGCCCGCGACCTCCGCGGCGGCACGCTCGATCTCGATCGGGAACAGGTTGCGGCCGGCGACGATGATGACCTCTTTGGCGCGTCCACAGATGACCAGTCGGTCGTCGATCAGGTAACCGAGGTCTCCGGTGGCGAACCATTCCCCCGCACCGAGGTCGGGGCCGCCGAGATAACCGCGCATCATCGAGGTACCCCGGATCTCAACGTGCCCGACCGAACGCCCGTCGATGACCGGAACGTCCACATTCGGTTCGACGATCCGAACCTGCATGCCGCCCAGCGGCTTTCCGAGGAGCGCGTATCGCCGGCGGATGGGTTCGCCACCGCCGGGCGGGGTCACGGTGACCTCGTCGTAGTGCGCGCCCTCGCCGACCGCGGGCATCGTGACGGCACAGGCGGATTCGGCCATACCGTAGGCGGGTGCGGCGGCCGAAGGCTCGAAGCCGAACGGCGCCGTGGCCTCCAGGAACTTGTCGAAGGCGTCGGCGTCGATGGGTTCGCCGCCGCTGATCGCGACACGGAGGTTCGACAGGTCGATGTCGCGCAGGAGCTTTCCGTAGCGTCCGAGGATGTCGTAGGCGAAGTTCGGGGCGGCGGTGACGGTGGCCTTCGTCTCGGTCAGCCACTGCATCCACTTGAACGGCGCGGCCGCGAAGGCCGTGTTCGGCACCACGTAGGCGGGGATGCCCGTCGTCATTCCGGCGAGGAGGAACATCAGTCCCATGTCGTGGTAGAGCGGCAACCAGGTGAACCCGGTGTCGCGGGTGCGGTGCATACCCAGGCGGCTCACCAATTCGATGGCGTTGGAGTACACCGCCGACGCCGTGAGGACCGCGGTCTTCGGATCACCGGTCGATCCGGCGGTGCCCTGCAGGACCGCGACGCTGTTGGGGTTGACATTGCGGGCGACGAAGCCGCTGGTGTCGGCGGCGATCCCGTATTCGGCGACCCTAGCGATGCGGAGCTGCCCGTCGACCTTGGTGAGCAGATCGAGCTGGGAGCCGCTCCCGAGGACGGTGCCGACGCCGATCGAGACGAATCGCCTGTAGGTGGTCTCCGCCCAGCGGCTCTCGTCGGCTCCGCGGATGGGTCCGGGCAGGATGCTCACCGGAACGCCGGCGAGCCACGCGCCCTGGATCGCGGCGATGAGGTCGACCGTGGGATCGCCGATGAGACCGACGGCGAGCGGCTCGTGCAGGTCACTGTCGGAGAGGAGCTGCACCGCGATCTGTTCGGCGCGCGCGTGAACCTCGCGCCAGGGCGCGATCACCCATTCGCCGGATTCGGAGTCGAGCACGGACAGCGTGGTGTCCCCGGCCAGCATCGCCTCGCGGACGGTCGCCGCGAGGGTGTTGGTCGAGCCTGTTTCCTCCAGAACCACGCTGCTCTGCGACATGTTCGTTCCCCGTTCTCGCCGACCGCGTGTGTCGGCTGTCGTGTTCGTGTGGATGCGTCCGGTTCGCATGTATCGCGCGGGTCGCGGCGCCCGGTGTCGGCCCGCCACCCTTGGATAGGTTAGCCTAAACTTCATAGCGCACAAGAGCCCGTCCACCGTCGATGGCGGCGTGATTCAGATCATCTGGCCAGACGACGGTCCGCAACTTAGGCTTACCTAAGTTTAGTGCCCGAAGCGGGCGTTTCGTACAGCGACTAGTTAGTATAACCTACCCTAAATTGGGCAGAGTGCTCGAGTGAAAGACGTTTCCGACCCGCGAGAGGCAATCGGCTGATGGCCACGAATCCTGAGATGACTCCCCCCATCGCGGACCTCGTCAGCCCCGCCGACATCCGGGCCCAGGTCGCTGCCGCCCTCGGCGTCACACCTGAGTCCCTCGACCCCACCGGAGACCTCATCGCCCAGGGCCTCGACTCCCTGCGCATGATGCGACTGGCCGGCACCTGGCGCAAACGCGGCATCGACATCGACTTCGCCCGCCTCGCCGCCTCCCCCACCCTCGACGCCTGGACCGCGCTCCTCGGCGGACCGTCGACTCCCGCGGAGATGAGCGCATCGCCGGAGAACGTCGATCCCACAGCACCTTTCCCACTGGCGCCGATGCAGCACGCATATTGGATCGGACGGTCCGACAGCCATGCGTTCGGCAATGTGGCCGCGCACCTCTACATCGAGTTCGACGGCCACGGCCTCGATCCCGACCGCTTCACCACCGCCATGGGTGAGCTGATGGAGCGTCATCCGATGCTGCGGGTCCGTGTGCTCCCCGACGGCACGCAGGTCGTCGGGCCCGCACACCCGGACGCGATCGCCGTTCACGATCTGCGCAGCCAGTCGGCCGAGATGGTCGAGAAGATACTCGCCGAAACGCGTTCCCACGGAACGCATCGCACCCTGCCCGTCGAAGAGGGCGCGGTCATCCGCGCGGAACTGAGTCTGCTGCCCGACGGGTCCACCCGCGTGCACCTCGACGTCGACATGATCGCGGCCGACGCCATGAGCTACCGCGTCCTCGTCGACGACTTCGCTCGCCTCTACCGCGGGGAGACCCTGCCCGAACTGGGTGTCACCTTCGCGACGATCACCGCCGACCGGGCCTCCCGCGAGATCCGCGACGAGGACCTCGCCTGGTGGCGCGAGCGCATCCCGCACCTGCCAGGGCCGCCGGAACTCCCGCTCGACGATCGCGCCGCCCGCGGCGAGGTCGAGCCGCGTAGCGTCCGCCTGCACCACTCCGTCTCGGCCTCCGAATGGAAGCGCCTCGAGGAGCACGCCCATCGTCGAGGGGTGACCCCCGCAGCCGCGGTGGCGGCGGCCTTCGCCGAAGCGGTCGGCACGCACGCGGCGAATTCCCGCTTCCTGCTGACCGTTCCACTGTTCGATCGTCCCCAGATCCACGCCGACGTCGAGCGCGTGGTCGGCGACTTCACCTCGTCGATCCTCGTCGATGTCGACCTGCGCCGCCCGGCGACCCTGGCCGAACGCGCACGCCAGATGCGCTCGGCGATGCACGATGCCGCTGCTCACGGATCGATGAGCGGTCTCGACGTCCTCCGCGAACTCGGCCGAGCCCGAGGCGAATCCGTCATCTCGCCGGTCGTGTTCACCAGCGCGCTCGGGCTCGGCGACCTGTTCTCCCCTCAGGCGACCGACGTCCTCGGCGACCCCGCCTGGATCGTGTCGCAGGGGCCCCAGGTGCTGCTCGACGCCCAGGTCACCGAGATCGCCGGGGGACTGCTCCTGAACTGGGACGTCCGGGTGTCCGACCTCGACGAGTCCACTGCCCGCGCGATGTTCGACTACTACGTCCGGCTTCTCGGTCTCCTCGTCGACGGCGAATGGGATGTCCCGGCACCCGACCCGGTCGCCGATGACGTCCGTGCACAGCGACTTTCGGTCGAGCGACCGCTGCCCGACACCGACACCTTCGACGGGACACTGCACGGCACGATCTTCGGTCGCGCGGCGCAACGGCCGACGACCCCGGCGGTCACCACCGATTCCCGGACGTGGACGCACGGCGAACTCACCGACGAGGCACTTCGGGTGGCGGGCGCACTCGCCGCCGCGGGCGTCTGCACCGGCGACACCGTCGTCGTCAACCTGCCCAAGGGTGGCGACCAGGTCGTCGCCGCGCTCGCCGTCCTGGCCGTGGGCGCCGCCTACGTGCCGATCGCGCCGACGCAGCCCGCGACCCGACGAGACCGCATCGTCTCCATCGCCGGACCACGCGCCGTGCTCACCGCCGATGTCGACGCCTGGACGGAGTCCAACGGCCCCACCGTCATCGACCTCGACGCGGCACGCACCTCAGCACCGGTCGACCCGGTGGAGGTCACCGGCGAGGAGTTGGCCTACATCCTGTTCACGTCCGGATCGACGGGACTGCCCAAGGGCGTCCAGGTCCCCCATCGCGCCGCGGTGGCCACCATCTCCGACCTCGTCGACCGTTACTCGATCGACGCCCGTGACCGCAGCCTGCAGGTCTCCTCGCTCGAGTTCGACCTCTCCGTCTTCGACATCTTCGGTCTCCTCGCGGTCGGCGGCGCCGTCGTCGTACCCGGCGACGACGAACGCACCAAGGTCGATGACTGGGTGCGACTCCTCGCCGAACACTCGGTGTCCGTGCTCAACTGCGTGCCGTCGATCCTCGGGATGATCCTCGACATCGATTCACTGCCGCCATCGATGCGGATGATCATCATGGGCGGCGACAAGGTCGACGTCTCGCTGCTCGAACGAGTCGCCACACAACTGCCCGACTGCCGCGTCGCCGGACTGGGCGGTACCACCGAGACCGCCATCCACTCCACCATCTGCGAGGCGGACGACGTCCCGGCCGGAATGGCGTTCGTGCCCTACGGTGTTCCGCTGCGCGGCGTTCGCTGCCGAGTCGTCGACGAGACCGGCCGCGATCGGCCCGACCTCGTCCCCGGCGAACTGTGGATCGGTGGCGCCGGCGTCGCCGACGGTTATCGTGGCGATCCCGAGCGCACCGCCGATCGTTTCGTTCATCACGACGGCGAGAAGTGGTATCGCACAGGCGATCTCGCCCGGTACCTACCCGGCGGTTTCCTCGACTTCCTCGGCCGCGCCGACCACATGGTGAAGGTCCGCGGCTATCGCGTGGAGCTAGGCGAGGTCGAAGCAGGCCTGCTCGCTCTCGACGAGGTCGCGTCGGCGGTCGCCTGGTCCGACGGCCGGGATCTTCAAGCCGCGGTCGTTGCCGCCGGAACGGTCATCGACGAGAACGCGATCCGGGACCGTCTGTCCGAGTCCCTTCCGCCGCACATGATCCCGCGGACTGTCACCGTCCTCGACGCGTTGCCGTTGACCGCGAACGGGAAGTACGACCGCAAGGCCCTGGCGGCACTCGTCGACACCGCCGAGGGCGGCCCACAGGTCGTCGCACCGCGCACCCCGCTCGAGGAGGCGCTCGTCGTGATCTTCTCCGAGGTGCTGCCCGTCCGGCCGATCGGCGTCACCGAGGACTTCATCTCACTCGGCGGTGACTCGGTGCAGGCCACCCGACTCGTGGCCCTGTCCCGCACCTGGCTCGACGCCCCGCGACTGTCGGTCGCCGACATCTTCGGTCACCGGACGATCGCGGGTCTCGCCGAGCGGCTCACCGCCCTCGAAGGCACCCGGGTCGAGCGGGTCGCCGCGATCCTCCTCGACGTCGTGGCCCTCTCCGACCAACAGGTGGATGCCGAACTCGCCGGCACCTGACGCATCCAGCAGGCCCGCTTCCACCAGACACCCCGACAGCAAAGGCATCATGACCACTTCATCGGCACCCACGTACGACCTGCACTCGGTCGATCTCGACGACGTGTCGCACGCCATCACGGTCCACGGGTGGCTGACCCATCCCAAGGCCAAGTACTGGGACATGCTGGAGAGCTCCGTCGCGGACGTGGAGAAGATGATCCGGGACACCGCGGCGGCAACGGCCGGTACGCCCTACGGCATGCGCCTGGGCTACCACGACGGGCGGCCGCAGTTCCTGTTCGAACTGTACGATCCGCAGACCAGCGAACTCGCCGACCCCGCAAGCGGTTACGTCCACGCCGAGGGCGACATCGGGATGCATCTGCTCGTGGCCCACTCCGAGCAGGCCCTGCCCGGCTTCACCGGCACGGTGATGCTGCACATCATGCGGACGGCGATCCTCGAGGTCGGCGCCGCGCGGGTGGTCGTCGAACCCGACGTCCGCAACACCGCGGTGCACCGCCTCAACGCGAGCGTCGGCTTCCGGGTCGACGGCGACTACCCGGTCGGCAACAAGACCGCACACCTGAGCTACTGCACGCGAGACGACTTCCTCCGCGTCACCGCCGGCGGCACCAGTGTCGGCGCCGTCGAGGTTACGGACCTGGGAGCGTAGCCCGTTGACGATCGAACAGATCCGTCCCGCACGGACCGGGCAGACGGACACCGTGTCGTATCGGCAGGTGTATCACCGCAGGATCGCGCGGAAGATCCTGGCCGAGTTCTCCCACGAACGCGCCTTGAGTCCGGTCGAGACCGGCCCGGGTCGCTACGTGGTCGGTTCCGCCGACGGCCGCACCGACTATCACTTCCGTGCCGAGGTCCTGTCCCTGGAGAACTGGGCGATCGAGGAGTCCTCGTTGCGCCGGGTGCGCGATGGGGAGGAACTGCCCGTCGACGCCGTCGCGCTGGTCGTCGACCTCGCCCCGATGCTCGGCATCGGCCCGCAGGCGCTGCCGGAGTACCTCGAGGAGTTCATCAGCACTCTCGCGATCAGTGCCGACCGGCCTGACGAACGACGCATCACCGCAGCCGATCTCGCGCACGCGGACTTCCAGACCATCGAGAGGACGATGACCGAGGGTCACCCGTGCATCGTGGCGAACGCCGGGCGCCTCGGCTTCAGCGCCGACGACATCGACCGTTACGCACCGGAGGTCGGCAACCACTTCCGGCTCGTCTGGGTCGCCGCCCGCCGTGAGGACTGCGACGTGGCGACGGTGAGCGGCGTCGACTACGACGCCATGCTCGTCGACGAACTCGGCGCCGACACCCTGGCGGAGTTCGATACAGTGCTTCGCGAATCCGGTTGTGATCCCGACGATTACCGCTATCTGCCCGTTCATCCGTGGCAGTGGACGGAGAAGGTCCGGAAGCTCTACTCGGCCGATCTCGCCGACCGCCGCATCGTGTTCGTGGGCGAGAGCCCCGATCTGTACCAGGCGCAGCAGTCGATCCGCACGGTCTTCAACGCGACTACGCCCACCCGTCACTACGTGAAGGGCGCCCTGTCGATCGTGAACATGGGCTTCACCCGGGGCATGTCGGCGGACTACATGCGCACCACCCCGCTGATCAACAACTGGGTCCGCGGACTCGTCGCCGACGACCCGTATCTCGCCGCAATCGGCTTCGAGATGATCTTCGAGGTCGCCGCCATCGGTTACCGCAGTCCCACCTTCACCCCGATCACCCAGCCGGGGTCGGAGTACCGCAAGATCCTCTCGGCGCTGTGGCGCCAGAGTCCGGTCACACTGGTGCGTGGCGGCGAGCAGCTCTCCACCATGGCCGCGCTCCTGCACGTCGACCACCACGGCGACCCACTGGTGGGCGCATTCATCGCGCGGTCGGGGATACCGGCCGCCGAATGGATCCGGCGCTACCTGCGCACATACCTCCACCCGATCGCCTACCTGCTGTACCGGTACGAGCTGAAGTTCTCCCCCCACGGCGAGAACCTGATCCTCGTTCTCGACGAAGGGGTTCCGGTCCGCGCGATCCTCAAGGACATCGGCGAGGAGGTGTCGGTCTTCGGCGAGCCGGAGGATTTGCCGGAGAGCTGCGCTCGCGTCCTCACCACCGAGCCCGACGAGATCCGCAACCTCGGCGTGCTCTCGGACGTCTTCGACGACTACCTGCGTCCGCTGGCGGATGTCCTCCACACCCACCGACTCGTGACCGACGAGGAGTTGTGGGACCTGGTGGCCGACAGTCTGCGCGAGTTCGTCGACACGCATCCCGATCTTGCCGACCAGTTCGCGAAATGGGATCTCTTCGCACCGGAGTTCGGCGCGGTACACATGAACGGCCTGCAGCTGCGGAACAACAAGCGCATGGTCGACATCGAGGACTCCTACGCATCCCTCGTCGACGCCGGACACCGGCTCGTCAATCCCGTCGCCGAACGGGGACGCCAGTGACCGTCACGACCCCGGCACCCGACACGTCCCCCGCGGAGATCCTGCGCGACGCGCACGGCATCCCGCATGTTCTGGCCGTCACACCGGCCGACGCGCTGTACGGACAGGGCCGCGCCTGCGGGCAGGACCGCCGCTGGCAGATCGAGTTCATGCGTCTGCGCGCCGAGGGGCGTACCGCCGAGGTGTTCGGCGAATCCTGCGTCGAATGGGACACCTTCGCGCGGCGCGCCCGGCTCGACGCGGTTGCCGAGCAGATGTACCACGCGTCGTCCGACCGCACCCGACGCCTGCTACGCGCCTATGCCGACGGCGTGAACAGCACCCTTGCCGAGACCGCGCCGCCCGCACCGGAACTCGCCGCACTCGACCACGAGCCGGAACCGTGGCGGCCGTGGACCCCGATCTCGGTCTTCATCATGCACCACGTTCTGTTCGGCCGGTTCACGACGAAACTGTTCCGGCTGCACGCCTGCCGCGCGACCGGGTCGGATGCGCTGCGGTTCTGGGCATTCGAGGGCAGCGAGCACGATCCGACCGTGCCGCCGATGCCGGACCAACAGTTCTTGCGCGAGATCCTCGACCTCACGCGGCCCACGCCTGCCGCGGGTTCCCCCGTCGGTGAGACCGTCAACCTGGGTGATCCGATGTCGGGCAGCAACGCATGGGGGGTGTCCGCCGCCCGCAGCACGACCGGGTCCCCGATCGTGGCCGGCGATCCCCACAGGTTCCTCGAGCTGCCCGGCATCTACGAGCAGTTCCATCTCGCCTCGACCGATCCGGCACAGTCCTTCGACGTGGTGGGCTTCGCCTTCGCCGGTGTCCCCGGCGTTCCACACTTCGCGCAGGGCCCCGAGATCGCCTGGGGCATCACGAATGCGATGGCCGACTACCAGGACCTCTACGTCGAGCGGTTGACCCGCGACGAGGACGGGACACTTCTCGTCGAGGTGCCCGGCGGACACCGCGTCCCGGCGACCGTCCACACCGAGCAGATCGCCGTCCGCGACTCCGCATTTGTTGCCGTCGAGGTGATCACCACCCACAACGGTGCCGTCGTCTTCGGCGGTCCGGACGAGCCGTTCGCGATGAGCCTGCGGTCGCCGCTGCTCTCCGAGGACGTCACCTTCGACGCCCCACTCGACCTCCTGTTCGCCCGCTCGGTCTCCGACGTCGAAGCCGCACTGTCGTCGTGGGTCGAACCGGTGAACCGCGCCGTCATCGCGCACCGCGACGGGACCACGGTCACCCACGTGGCCGGCCGCGTTCCCGTCCGCGCCCCGGAGAACTACTGGCTCCCTGTTCCCGGCTGGGACGAGCGCTACCAGTGGAAGGGCTACGAAGCCGGTTCGCTCGGCGACCCGGGCTTCGATCCGAAAGTCGCCGACGGCGGTGTGAGTGTGACCGCGAACCAACGGATTTCCGCGGTTCCTGCGCTGCAACCGATCACGACGGAGTGTGTGGAGGCGTTCCGCGCCGATCGGATCACCACCCGCCTCGATGCTCTCGACACTGTCGATCCCGAGGATTGCGCCGACATCCACCGCGACGTCGTCCTCGACCAGGCCGCGGTGGTCCAGCAACTCCTCGCCCGGGTCGTGGGCAATTCCCCGGCCGCCGAGGGCATCCGGCAGCGCATCCTGGCCTGGGACCGCACCATGGCTGCCGACAGCACCGACGCCTTCCTGTTCGCCGAGTTCCGCAGCCAGCTCGTACTCGGCGTCGCGCGCACCGATGCCCTTGCGCCACTGCGCGGTCCGCACGGCTTCCCCGCCGTGTTCCAGCCGTGGTTCGTCCCGGAACCCCGCCTCGCGACCGCGATCACGACGATGATCGCCAACTGCACACTGATCGGGATCGACATCGACGAGGTCGCAGCCGCCGCGCTCGACGCCGTCGTCGCCCGCACCGAGACGATCGGACACGTCCCCGACTGGGGCACCGTGCATGTGCTCGCCCCGATCCACGGGTTCGATCTCGTCGGCGCGTCGCCTCGCCATCCGGAGCTGTTCGCGACGCTGCGACCCACCCCCCTGCCCCTTGCCGGGGATTCGGAGTGCGTGTTCGCCAACGCATCTGCGGTCGGCACCCACGTGTGCATCACCGGCTCCGCTGCCCGCTATGTCTGGGATCTCGCCGATCCGCACGCGAGCCGTTGGGTGGTGCCGCTCGGCGCTTCCGGCGACCCGGACTCCGAACACTTCCAGGACCAGGCCCGGTTGTGGGCCGACGGCCGGCTGATCCCTGTCGCCCGCGACTGGGCGGCCCTGCGCGCACAGGACGCCGAAGCCACCCACCAGACCACTTCGACCGCCACTCCCACTGCCACTCCGACGAAGGGGGAATCGTGCCCACGTTGACCGAAGCGCGACTCACACTGCTGCGCCGACGGATCGCGGAGTCCGGCGGGGCGCTGTCGGGTCCGGCCGATGAAACCCGGCCCGACACGCGCACCGAGACCCCGGCCTTGTTCGGACAGTTCGGGATCGCCGAGCGCCGGATGTGGAAGATCTACGAGCTCGACCCGGAATCGGTGTCCCACAACATCGGTCTCGTCCTGGAGTTCGGTGGCAGTCGCACCGTCGAATCCGTGGTCGCCGCGGCGGAACTGCTCGTCGAGCGTTTCGAGGTGCTGCGGTCGGTCGTCGAGGTCGACGACGCGGATGTGCCCCATCGTGTTCAGGTGCAGCGAGAAGGCCAGTGGGACACCGAGCATTCGGTATGGTCCTGGGGCTTCGAGGATGTCGCGGACGAGTCGGCCGACACCGACCCGGCAGAAATCGACCCAGCAGAAATCGACACCGTGGCAACGCGGATGACGCGTACACCATTCGACCTGTTCTCCGAGGTGCCGTTGCGCCTGCGTGTGTCGGGACGGGACGGAGAGGTGACGATGATCCTGGTCGTCCATCACCTCGCGGTCGACGACACCTCCTGGCCACTGCTGCTGGGCACGCTCGTGTCGGGCGAATGGGCGGGGGACGCCGACGCCGATTCCCGCCCGGCAACCCCGGATGCCGCCGCCGCGACCGAGGCTGCCGAGTCCGCTGTGCGGCATGCGCTGTCGACCTGGGCCGCCGAGGACGTGCGTCACCCGCTCTCCGGCGAACTGCCCGCCGAGAGCGCCGCGGAGAGCTGGCTCTCCCCCATGGACGATCGTGCGGGCCTCAAAGTCGCCGCCCCGGTCGCCGACGAATCGCTGACCGCCTTCGACCGGGTCGCGCAGACGGTCGGCGCGACGCCGAATGCGCTGCTCATCGGCGTGTGCTCGCTGGCCGCCTACGCGCTGACCGGCGCATCCGACCATGTGCTCGTCGTCCCGGCCGACAATCGACGACGCTCGCAGTCGCCGCATCACATCGGCTACTGCGGCAACATCATCCCGATGCGTTTCCGCGTCGATCCGACCGCGACCGTCGAGCAGACCCTGCGCACCGCGGCCGCGGTGATCTACCGGGCGATGGAGCACTCCGGCACCGACTTCGGGCCGATCCTGACCGCACTCCGTCAGCAGGGCGGACGGTTCCCGATCATGGAGATCATGGCCTCGGTGCGGCCCGCTCCGCTGCGCGGCATCCCGCAACCCGACCACGCGCCGGTCACCTGTCGATCGGTGTTTAACGGCATCGCGAACTATCCGTTGTCGATCGCCTTCGAAGCCGACGACCACTCCACCCATGTGGAGGTCGACCACCAGCCCGGAATAGTTCCGGACCACATCGCCGTACGCTCCACCGGGGTGTTGACCGCACTCGTCGATCTCATCCCCGCCGCGCTGGACGGCACCGTCGCCGAACTCCTCGCGAACCTCGAGAGACGAGTCCCGGCGTGACGGAACGACACTCGCACAGCAACTCAGCACAGAACCGGACAACCACCGAAGATCCAGGGGGGAACTCAGTGACCGAAGACCGCGAGTCTACGTGGGGGGCTTCCCGTTTCGCCCGACCGGGACAGGGCTGGGCGAACATCGGTCGCGGTCTGACCGAAGCAGCGGAATCGGTCACCGACCACCACCACGGAGCGCCACTGCCCGCCGGGGATCCGGTGTCGGTACTCGCCGCGGTCAACGGCTCGCTGGGTGCACCCGGAATCCCCGAATCCGGGATCGGTGAGTCCGCGGCCCTGTCGCGGCTGGCGCGGCTCGTCGCCGAGTTCGGTCTCGACCTCACCCATCCGCTGACCACAGCTCATCTGCAGCCGGCACCCCTGTCGGTCGCGGTCGCCGCGGACGCGCTCGCGAGCGCCACCAACGCCTCGCTGGACACATACGATTCGGGGCCGGCGACCCTCGCCCTGGAGACCTGGACCGTGCAGTCGCTCGCCCGCATGGCCGGTTTCGGCGAACAGGCCGGCGGCGTCTTCAGTCCCGGCGGTTCCATCTCGAACATGCTTGCGCTCATGATCGCCCGCGATCACACCGCGGCCCGTCGTGGCGTCGACGTCCGCCAGGACGGTGTGGGCGCGCTGCGCCGGCCAGTGGTCTTCTGTTCGCGCGTCGCCCACTTCTCGGTGCACCGAGCGTGTGCCGCACTGGGTCTCGGCGAGTCCGCGGTCATCCCTGTTGAGGTCGACGCGCACCACCGGATGATCCCCGAGGCCTTGGAAAGGGCGATCCGACAGGCCGGCGAGGTCACCCCGCTCGCCATCGTCGCCACGGCCGGAACCACCGACTTCGGTACCGTCGACCCGCTGCCCGAGATCGCCGACATCGCCGAACGACACGAGATCTGGCTGCACGTCGACGCCGCCTACGGCTTCGGCACCCTGTTCTCCGATCGCCTGTCCGGACTCCTGAGAGGCGTCGACCGCGCGGACTCGGTGACCCTCGACCTGCACAAGGTCGGCTGGCAGCCGGCCGCCGCCAGCCTCATGCTGCTGTCCGATGCCGACCGCTTCGTGTCACTGAACCGTTCGGTCGCCTACCTCAACCCGGACGACGACGTCGAGGCAGGCTACAGCGGTCTGCTCGGCCAGACCCTGCAGACGACTCGTCGTCCCGACGTGCTCAAGGTCGCGGCCACGCTCTTGGCGTACGGACGCCGCGAACTCGGCGGGATGCTCGAGCGGTGCAACGACCTCGCGGTGTACGCCGAACAGCGCGTCGCCACCGAACTGCAACTCGAACTGATCGCCCCGGTCACGTTGACCACCATCGTCTTCCGCTACCGCTGCGCCGACCTCGACGCCGTCAACGGCGAATTGCGACGCCGTCTCATCACCGACGGCAAGGCCCTGATAGGGCGCACCCAGGTGCGGGTGCCCGGCCAGGACGAACCCCAGACCTGCCTGAAGCTGACCCTTCTGAATCCGGAGACCTCCGAGAGTGACATCGACGAGCTGTTCGACGAACTCCTGCGTCTCGCAATCGAAGTGGAGTCCGAGAGCACCTCGGTCGCCGGCGACCAGGCCCGCAGTGAAGAAATGGTGAGGGTATCGGAATGACCCGTGTAGAGAACGTGGATGTCCTGGCGATCGGCTGCGGTCCGTTCAACCTGGGGCTCGCCGCGCTGGCATCGACCGTCGATGACCTCGACGTGCTCGTCGTGGACTCCCGTGACGAGTTCCGCTGGCATCCGGGCCTCATGTTCGACGAGGCCCGACTCCAGGTGGGATTCTTGTCGGACCTGGTGACCCTGGTCGACCCGACGCATCCGATGTCGTTCCTGAACTACATGGCCGACACCGACCGAATGTACCGGTTCCTGGTGCGGGAGAACTTCTATCCCACCCGCATCGAGTACGAGGCGTACCTGCACTGGTGTATCGGTCGACTCGACACCCTGCGCTGGGGCACCACCGTCACCGAGGTCACATGGGACGACGAGGCCGACGCCTTCGCCGTCACGATCGTCTCCGGCGGCACCACCACGACCGTGATCGCGCGCCACGTCGTCGTCGGCGTCGGCACCGAACCGTTTGTGCCGCAGGCGTTGTCGTCGGGCTCCCCGGCGGTCGTCCACAGTTCCGACTACCTGTACCACCAGGACAAGGCCCATGCCGCGGACTCGGTGACCGTCATCGGTTCGGGACAGTCGGGCGCCGAGATCGTCATCGACCTGCTCGAGGCCAATCTCCGCGGCGGCCCGTCCGTCCGCTGGTGGACCCGTACGCCGTGGTTCGCCCCGCTCGACTTCACCAAGATGTCGCTCGAGATGACCACCCCGGCGTACATGGACTACTTCCAGAGTCTGCCGGAGGCGGCCCGCGATCGGATCCGCCCGCAACACTGGCAGTTCCACAAGGGCGTCTCCAGCGACACCCTCGAACGGGTGCACGAGCTGATGTACCAGCGGCAGCTGCGGGAGAAGCTCAACCCGGTCCAGTTGCGCATCTCCACCGAGGTCGACGGCATCGACACCCTTGCCGACGGCAAGCTCAGGGTCCGTGGGCGTCACCTCGACACCGGTACCCAACTCGCACACACCACCGACATGGTCATCGCGTGCACCGGCTACCAGCCCCGCCAGACCCCGTTCCTGGCCCCCATCGAGCCGCAGCTGCACCGTGATTCGCGCGGCCGCCTCGTCGTGGGCGCCGCGCATCAGGTGGAAACCGAGCCCGCGCTGACCAATCGGTTGTTCGTGGCGAACGCCGAGGAGCACGCCGTCGGCGTCTCGGCCCCCAACCTCGACATCGGCGCGGTCCGCAACGCCCGAATTCTCAACGCCGTCATGGGCCGCGAGGTGTATCGACTGCCGAAGGACACCGCTTTCACCAGCTTCGGGATCGACGACTCCGACGGCGTCGTCGGCTGAGGAGTTCCGCGAGCAACGACGCCCGGCCCGCAGTGCGGGTCGGGCCGTTCTCCCGTTGAGGGTTGATCGGGTGCCCGGGTCGCTCCGAACGCGGACGGGCCGCAGGTGCCGACTCAACTCTTATCGTGCGGCCTCCGGGAGGCATCGCGATCAGCGGCACAGATCACACACACCAAGGTTCGTACCAGGATCTCCCAGCGCGAGCTGCGACCGTGATCTCGCGGCGACGGGGGTGACAGGGACCTCATCGCCCGAGGCGGCGCGGGGACTGCCGCCCGAGGTTATGCACCTGCGGGCGCCGGATGTTGTGGTGCAAGTTCAGGATCGGGACGGAACGAAGTGAGCTGTGTTCCCTCGAGATCGCTGACGAGCTGCTCGTACTGCCAGCGGTTGTATGCCAAGGGAGCCATGCTGATCCGCTTCGGGAGGCGGTGATAGAGGACGGGAAGTACGCGACAGATGATCGCGTACTCGATCCGGCGGACCTTGTTGAACGGAAAGCCGAAGACGTCGCGCACCTTGGGTCGACTGATGGCCATCCCGCACGTGATGGCCACCTCTCCTGCCACGCGTGAGATCAGCGGCCAGACGGGTCGCAGTGCGGTCGGCAGGTCCTCGGGGGCCGGCGGCGTCGCGAACAGCTTCCGCCCGACTTCGAGCATGTAGGTGTCCGTCAACTCGTTGTCCAGCAGGTCCTGGTAGTACTCCATCGCCTCGGCGTATGAGCGCGGCAGCCCGGATGACCTGCCAGAGAACGACAACGACCCCATCTTGTCCCAGACCACTCGGTAGAAGATCTCGTTGTCCTCATCGGTGAGGGGATCACCGGTGATAGGAGTGTACGAGTTCCGATACAGCAGAAACATGCTGAGGTACACCAGGTTCCAGGCTCGAGGCGAGTAGGCGCTGTACGGCCTGCCATCGCGGCCCTTTCCCTTGACCTCGCGATGAAGTGTCTTGAGGCGATCGAGGTGCCGGGCGTTGACCTCCGCGTCGCCCCACATTACGAGCTGCCCGGCCGCCAAGGTGCGCATGTTGCGCTCGAGTGGCCGGTTCTCGTACCGGCCGGTGGCCCACGTCGCGTCCGATACATCGTGCTGCATGCCCTGGTCGACGTATGCAGCCGCGAACAGTCCCACCAGCCGTGACCCGCAGAACCACCGAAACTGTTCATACCGTTTCTGTGCGTGTCCCTCGAGCGGCGGTCCGTCGACGGTGATATCGGTGGGAGACGCTGTGGAAATTGATTGTGCCATCTTCATTCTCCTCGGGAGCGGTGCCTGGTTGTCAGGTGGGCGTTCAGGGGATGAGCGGGTGCAGAATCACACGGACCATCCGTCGGATCGCATCGTCGTCCGTGGTCGGTAGGCCGATGTCGGGCGTCAACCAGACGCTGCCGATGAAGCGCAGCAAGACCTCGGCCGTGCCCGTCGTGTCGACGTCGACAGCGAGTTGTTCGGCGCAGTCGGAAATCCGATCGGTCAGCATGAGTAGCTGCAGTTGGGCGAGGTCGGGATCGCGATGGATTGCGACAGCCGTCCCGTCCTCCACGAGCCGGGTCCCGATCGGATGGGTCCGCGCAGTACGAACGGCAGCGACGATGATCTCCACCAAATGCTCACCCGGATGAGAGACAGCAGCGACAGTCTCCGCGAATCCCTCGACGATGCGAGCCAACTCGAACGAGAACGCCCGTCTGATCAGTTCGTCCTTGGACTCGAATCGACGGAATACCGTCGCTCGTCCCACCCCCGCACTTCGGGCGACGTCGGCCATCGTCAGTCGCGCGGTTCCGTAGAGCGCGATGCACCGAAGGGTCGACTCCAGGATGGCGCTGTCCACTGCGTCGCTTGTGGAGGGTGCGCTGGTCAGGCCCTCGATCACGAGTCGGGCATGTGGTGGGGTCGTGATACTCATGGTACGAGAAGAGTATCGTGCGTCTCATCGATCGCGCAGGTGTTTACGGAACCGGGTTTGCACACGAGATACCGCGGACGGGTGAGCCACCCTTCTCGCCGGCACGTGAACGCGTGAGGGCATCCGGGCCTCGTTCAGGCCACCTCCAACGTGGAGGCGACAGTCTCACGGTGACGTCGTCCGCCCCGAGGCCGGTCGGCGAGACGACACGGCCCGTCCCCGCATGGAGGGGACGGGCCGTCGTGTGTGTTGAGACCGGTTTCGATGGGACTCGTCGCAGGCTCTCGCCCACTCGGCCAGCGGAGGGATCAGCTCGTCGCAGCCTCGAAGCTCGGCTTGAGCAGGTCCAGCACGTACGGCACCGAGTTCGGCGTCGGTGCGTTGAGGCCGGTGATCTGCGACTGCGTCATGAACGTGACGGCACCGTTCTTGACGGCCTTCAGGTTCTTGTAACCCGGGAGCTTCTTGAGGGTTTCGGCCTGTTCCGGTGTCGCCGTGGCGACGACCAGTACGTCGGCGTCGAGCATCGGGATGTTCTCGGTGCTCAGTCCGAAGCGGGGGTTGCGGGTGCGCTGGTACTCGGCGACCAGCTTGGGCGCCATCTGCATCTTCAACTCGCTGAACAGCTTTGCCGCGCCGTCGTTCGGGTCGCCGAGGACCGACAGCTGGTCGTTGCCGTACATGAAGGCCAGCGCGTAGGTCTTGCCGGCGAGATCCGGGAACTCCTTGCCGACGGCGGCGACCTTCGCGTCGGTCTGGTCGATGATCTCGGTCGCCTTGTCCGGCTGGTGCAGCACGGTGCCCATGACGGTGACCATGTCCTGCCAGGGATCGATCTCCTGGCCGCTGATCGCGTTGACCGTCGGTGCGAGCTTGGCGATCTGCTCGAATTCCGGTCTGCCGGAGGCGAATCCGGGAGCGAAGATCAGGTCGGGGTCGAGCTTGGCGATCGTCGTGGCGTCGTCGCCCTTGGTGGGGTCGATGAACGTCGAGTCGGTGAGCTTCTGGCCGTACCAGGGTTGCAGTTCGCCGGTGGCCGACTTGGAGTAGTCGTAGTAGCCGACCGGGGTCACGCCGAACGAGAGCGCCACGTCGGTCCACTGGTCACCCAGGGTCACGATGCGCTTCGGTGTCTCCGGGATCGTCACCGAGCGGCCGTCGGGCAGGTTCAGCTGCACCGAACCACCGGTCGAGTCATCCGAACTCGAGCATCCGGCGAGGAGGCCGGCGGACATGAGCGCACCCGCGAGAAGCGCACCCAGACGAAGTCGTGTTTTCACGTCAGTTCTCCAGAACGGTCGGGGGTCAGAGCGAGCAGGGCAGCAGGACGAAGCTGGCGATGAGGCAGACGCTGCTGTTCGACAGCTTCCACTTGTCGCCGCTCCACACCCAGGTCATCGCACGATTCTGGCTGCCCCGGCCGACGACGCTGATCTGCAGCGGGGCGGTCATCTTGGTGCCGCTGACCTGCACCGGACCGACCATCTGGTAGCTGAGTCCGACGTTGCCGTAGGTGGTGATCGCCTGGGCGACGGCGTCGAGCTGACGCAGGGCGCGCTCGCCGCCCTGGAGTTCGGCGGCCCGGGCGGCGCGATTGCCGCGCGAGTTCATGACCGTCTTGACCTTCGTGTTGAGCTGACCGGGCGTCAGCGCGGTCGGGGCTGCGACAGCCTGCTGCTGGGACGGCGCAGCCGAGGTACCCGGCGCGGGAGCCGGTGCGGGCGCGGCGTCGGGGCCGGCGCCGACCGTGCCGCCGCTCTCGGGCACGTTCTCGGTCACCGCGGGTGCGGGCGCCACGGCCGGGGCGGGCTCACCGGGCGCAGCAGCCGGCGGCTGGTTGGCGGCCGGACCCACCAGGCCCTGCTGCTGTTGCGGTGTCTGCGCGGAACCGAGGTTCACGACGGTCGGCTGGGCCGCGTTCGCCGAGTCGTTGCGGTCGCCGACCATCAGACCGACCACGCCGATGGTGACGATGATCGCCGAGATCACCGCCGCAACACCTGCCGATGCCAGCACGGTCGGGATGTTGATCCCACCCGAGCGCTTCTGCGGACCCGCCACCGGTTCGTGGGTCTCATCCACGTAAGCCGGGTCCTGGTAGCCGACATCGTTCTGCATGGTGTTCTCCGTGTTTTCTGCTGTGTGTCGTTCACTTGTGCCGTGCAACGCCTGGTTGCGCGCCTTCACGGTCTGGATCGTCCCCGTCGGGGATCGACTTCCTAGGCAAGCCTAAGCTCGCCTCTTCTTCACGCCGACGGTAGGGCCTCGGTGAGGACCTTGTCGAACGTCTCCACGAACTTCTGCGCGTAGCCGGGGAGTGCCTGGGCGTCGGTGACGATGCCGAAGGACGTCGTGTTGCCGAGGATCAGCACGGTCACCGAGAAGGAGTAACCGGCCAGCGGCGACAGCGGCGTCAAGCTCACGATGGACCTGCCCAGGACCGACCGAACCCGGGAGAAGCCGGGATTGATCCCGATGTGGATGTCCGGATGCATGTGACCCATCGAGGCGTTCACGATCGCCCGCTGCAAGCCCCAGAGCGGCGCCCGCGGCAGGTCATCGGCCGCGGCGAGGTAGAGCTCGGGCCGACGCTCGGCGATCGTCGCCAGCTCACTGCGTGCCCGGCCGATCTGCTGCGACAGGTCGGTTTCGTTGCCGGGCAGGTTGAGCAGTGCCACCGAGACCGCATTGCCGGTGTGCCGGAACTCCTGGTCGAGGGTCACCGGCAGGGTCACGCGGAGGACCTCGGCCTGCGGCGACGCGGGCGGGTCGATACTCAGCGCGCGGCCGATGGCCCCGAGGACGAACTCGTGCACGGTGGAGTCGTTGGCCTTGGCCGCCTTGCGCAGGGCGCGGGTGGACGTGCTGAACAGCGCATGTTCACGACGCCCCGACTTCGTCAGGCTCGGCCAGGCGCGCTTCTTGCCCCCGCCGGCCGCATGCTGCTCGTTGAACGCCGCCTTGGCCTCACCCAGCTTCTCCGGGTCGATGCCGCTGATGTGGAATCGCGGGCTGGTGGCGAAGCGCTCGAACTCGGCGAGGTCCTCGGGCTCACCGTCGGCGAGCAGTGCCGCGAAGGCCGCGCCGGCGATGCCGTCGGAGATGCTGTGGTGCACACGGAGCAGCACCCACTGACCGACGCCCTCGGCGCCGGTGGAGGGCGTGAACAGCGTGATGTCCCAGAACGGGCGCGGCCGGGGCAGCGGCGTCTCCAGGAGCTTGGAGACGCGGCGCTGCAGGTGATCACGGTCGGTGAAGCCGAGCTCCGAGACGTGTTCGCCGGCATCCCAGTTCTCGTCGGCGAGCACCACCTCGGGCTTGCGCCATCGGCCGTTCTTCACGCCGAGCCGAAAGATCTCGAACAGCCGACCCCGGTCCCGCACCCGGGCCCGTACTTCGTCGAGGCCGAGAAGCGTTCCACCGGTGTCGAGTTGGAGGACCATCGCCCAGTGCATGGGTCGGCTGTCGGTGTCCATGTGCAGGTAGGTGTGATCCGGTGGTGCCAGTTCGGTGACGCGCGCATCGGCCGGAGTGGTGGTGACTGGGCTGTTCATGGTGACCGCCTGGATGAGGGACGCTCAGCGCGTCTGATTGAGAGAACGAGGGACGAACTGCTGGTAACGCTCGGTGTCGGGTTTCATGGCCGCCGCGACCAGTTCCCACAACACCTCGTCGGTGCCGCCGCCGACGCGCGCGAGTTTCATGTCGCGCCACCAGCGTCCGATCGGCGTCTCGGCCTCGAGATAGCCGATCCCGCCGAAGATGTGCAGGCATTCCGAGGCGACCTCTTCGCCCAGGTTGGCCGCGGTGGCCTTGAGCGCAGCCGCGGTGCGCAGGTTGATCTTTCCCCCGGCGGCGACGCCGTCGAGCGAGTAGCTCAGCACGTCGACGCGGGACTGCAGACCGGCGATCCGCAGGCGGAGTGCCTGATGGTCGTAGAGCTTCTTGCCGAACTGGGTGCGGTCCATCATGCGGGCGAGCGTCACACCGAGCATCACGTCGCATGCGGCCGCGATCTGCGCGGCGACCGAATAGCGTTCGTGCGCAAGGCCCCAGCTGATGACCGCCAGACCTGTTCCCGGCCGGGCGATCAGTGCCTCCTCGGGAATCCACGTGTCGATGGTGACCGGCGCGGTGTCGAGTGGTCCGGCGCCCAGCTTCTCGTAGGGCGCACCGACGCCGACCTTGTCGATCGGCACGGCGGCCAGCGCGACGTTGCCCCCCGCATCGGGGCCGTCCTCGACGTCGCGGCACACGACGAACATGTGGTCGGCGATCGGCGAGAGCGAGACGAACTTCTTGGCGCCGACTACCCGGTAGCCGCAGTCCTCGGCGAAGATCCTCGTCTCCGAGTTCTGCAGATCCGAGCCGCCCTGTTCCTCGGAGGCGCCGATGCACAGGACGGCGTCGGTGGTCATCGCCCGCTGCGCCAGATCCTCCAGGAAGTCGTTCCGCCCGAAACGGCGGAGGATGGCGATGGCCGAATCGTGCAGGCTGACACCGACTCCGATCGCGGCCGAGCCCAGCGAGCCGAGACGGCGGCCGAGAGCGAAGTGGTCGTGGAGGTCGGCGAACTTGCGATCCTCCCACTTGCGGGTGAAAACCCCTGCTTCACCGAGGTGTTCGAGCAGTGGCCGCGGGAATCGATGATCGCTCTCGGCCTGCGCCGTCCACGCGGCGACCTTCTCGTCGAACGCCTCGTCGAGCAGTTCGGCGTACGACTGCACTCCGGTGTCCACACTCATCCCCCGCCCCGACTCGCGTCCCACCCGGTTCAGGCCGGTGTCCCGGCCTTCGCGCGGACCAGGTCCTCGAGATCGCCGACCGTCTTCGACTCGAAGAGCTCGCGTTCGGAGAGCTTCACACCCAGACGCTCCTCGATCGCGACGACGCCGATGGCGAACGCCACCGAGTCCAGGCCCAGGTCGTCGATGAGCCGCGAGTCGCGGGTGACGTCGCCGAGCGCGAGGTCGAGGTCCTCGGTGAGGATGCCGTGCAACGCTTCGGTGATGTTGTCGGACATGTGATGGCTCCTGATGGGATCGGTGATGGTTCGAACGTAACGGCCGGTCAGCGAGGGATGACGTACGGGGCGACGCTGCCCAGCTTCTCGCAGGTCTCCTCGAACTCACGCTCCGGCGTCGACTGCGCGACGATGCCGGCGCCCGCCCGCAACCATGCCGCGCCCCCGGACGAGAAGACGGTGCGCAACGCGAGGGTTGCCTCGAGTTCCCCCGACGACGACGCGACGAGGACCGCACCGGAGTACGGCCCGCGACGCCGGGACTCGAGCCGGTCGATGGCGTCGACGGCCGCGGTCTTGGGCACTCCCGAAGCGGTGATCGACGGGAAGACGACTTCGAGTGCACGCCAGGGAGATTCCCCCTCCGCGAGGGTTCCCTTCACGGTCGACGCCAGGTGCTGGACGCTGCCGCGCTCACGCACCTCCATGAACGTGCTGACCGCGGTCGTCTCGGCGGCCGAGATCGAGGCGATCTCGTCATAGCAGGCGCGCACCGACATCGCATGTTCGGCAACCTCTTTGGCGTCGCCGAGAAGTTCGGCCCGAGCGGCCGCGTCGTCGTCGGCGGACACCCCGAAAGCCCTTGTCCCGGCGAGGGGTTCGGTGACCACGGTGCGATCGGAGTGCACCGCGACCACGAGTTCGGGACTGAACCCGGCGGCCGCGAGATCGCCGAGCGACAGCAGATAGGAGCGAGCCGGCGTGTTGTCCGCACGGCCGCGGGCATAGGTGGCGGGGATGTCGACCGCGAAGGGGATGTCCACGGCGCGGGAGAGGATGACCTTCTGGTAGCGACCGGCCGCGATCTCGGAGACGGCGGCCGCAACGCGGCCGCGGTAGTCCTCGGTGTCGACCCGCACGTCGACGGGGCGCGACGCCCCGGGATCACCTGCCGTGGCGGCGATCTCGAGGAGACGACGAGCTCGGTCGGAATCGGCGGTGCCGGTGTCCACCCCGTCCGCGTCGACGAAGGCCTCGAACTCGGGAACGATCAGATGCGCGAGCACCGTGTCGTCGGGAACGCGGTCGAGGATGCCGTGGTACGGCGCGCAGAAGTCGAAACCGACCCACCCGTAGAGACGCCAGTCGGGGATCGACAGCGACTCCGTCGCCGCGGCCAGTGCGTCGGCCGGGTCACCGTGCCATGCGGTGGTCGACCGGCGCCCATGGTCGTCGACGATGACCTCACCACGTGTGACCACCACTCGCACGTGAACGCCGGCAGCGAAGGTCCAGCGACCGTTGCGCTCGTAGACGACGTGGTCGCCGAACTCGCCGGAACCCGCCCAGGCCGCCGAGATCCGGGCGGCGTCCGCGTCGGCGAACCGCGTCGTCGGAGCGTTCAGGCCGGCGGCGCCCTCGAGGCCGAGGTCCGCGGCATCGAGCCTCGATGTCGGCGAGTCGGTCGTCAGCGACATGTCGTTGTCCTCCGGTCGTGGGCGGCAGCACCAGTGATCCTAGGGATTTTAGGACAGCCTAAGCAAATGTTGGCGAGTCGATGGCGTGGATCACACCACCAGACCGACCGGTAAGGTTACCCTACCCTGCCTGTGTTTGAATGGGTCCCATGCCGACGCCTCTGGACCACGCGACCGACCTGCTCGACGGTTTCACCCCGTACGCCGACGCCCAGGCAGCCCGCTACCGCGACGCCGAACTGTTCCGCGGACTCCCACTGTTCGCCGGCTTCGACGCCAGTGCCGAGAGCACCCCCGATGCCCCGGCCGTCACCGATGCCTCGATCGACGGGCCGCGGACGCTCACGTACTCCGAACTGCGCGAGGCCTCGCTGCGTCGAGCGGCCGGATTCGTCGCGGCCGGACTCCGCCCCGGAGATCGCGTCGTCCTCCAGCAGAACAACTCGCTCGAGTTCGTCGTGAATCTGCTCGGCCTGCTCCGCGCGCGCGTCGCCCCCGTCATGACCCTGCCCGCACACCGGATCACCGAGATCGCACATCTCGCCGCCGGTGCCGGGGCCGTCGCCTACATCGGTGAGGACGGTCGACGCGGCTTCGACTTCCGGGACCTCGCCACCGAGCTGCAGTCCCGCGTCCCGGCCGTCACGCAAGTGTTCGTCTCCGGCGATCCCGGTCCGTTCGCGACCGCACCCGACGCGGATCCCGCATCGGTCGACCTCCCGGCCTCGCCGAACTCCGACCTCCCGGCCCTTTTCCTGGTCTCGGGCGGCACCACCGGCCTGCCCAAACTGATCGCGCGCACGCACGACGACTACGACCTGAACGCACGACTGTCGGCCGAGGTCGCGAAGCTGACCGCCGACGACACCTATCTCGTCGCATTGCCGGCGGCCCACAACTTCCCGCTGTGCTGCCCGGGCATCCTCGGCGTCTTCGGGGTAGGCGGCCACGTCGTCTTCACCGACAACCCGAGCCCCGACAACACCTTCGACCTCATCGAACGTCACCGCGTGACGGTGACCGCCCTGGTCCCCGCCCTCGCACAGCTGTGGTGCGCGGCGACCGAGTGGGAGCCCGCCGACATCAGCTCGCTGCGACTCCTGCAGGTCGGCGGCGCCAAGCTCGCCCACCCGGACGCCGTCGCCCTCGACGAAGCGCTCGGCGACGTGGTCCAGCAGGTGTTCGGCATGGCCGAGGGCCTCATCTGCTACACCCGGCCCGACGAGCCGCGGAACCTCGTCCACGAGGTCCAGGGCTCGCCGATGTCGGAGTTCGACGAGGTACGCGTCGTCGACGAGGAGGGCGTGGACGTTCCCGACGGCGAAGAAGGCGAACTGCTGGTGCGCGGCCCGTACACGATCCGCGGGTACTACCGGGCCGACGCGCACAACGAGAAGTCCTTCACCCCCGACGGCTTCTACCGGTCGGGCGACAAGGTGACCCGGCTGCCGTCGGGGCATCTCTCCGTGACCGGTCGCATCAAGGACACCATCGTCCGGGCGGGCGAGAACGTGGCCGCCGACGACGTCGAGGAGAACCTGCTCGCGCACCCATCGGTACGCCAGGTCGCGGTGGTCGGGCTTCCCGACGACGCACTGGGCGAGAAGATCTGCGCCGCGGTCGTGCTCTCCCATGACCATCCGCCGGCCCAACCGCTCGAACTGGCCACGCTGCGCATGTTCCTCGCGGACCGCGGCCTCGCATCGTTCAAACTGCCCGACGTGGTCCGCGTCGTCCGGACCCTCCCCGTCACCGCCGTCGGCAAGATCGACAAGAAGGTCTTACGAGAGCAGCTGGTGTCCACAGCGGGATGACCTCGACACCCGGCGCCCTCGCTATGCTTTGACGCACCTGCGGACGGGTCTCGAACGTCCGCTGACCTGTGAGGAGTGAGTCGCCGTGGCGCTGACCGTGCAGCGCCTGTCCCAGAACGCCGACCTGGGCCTGACGCTGGTGGCAGGTCACGCCGGCGCCGACCGGGTCATCGAGTGGGCACACGCCATCGAACTCGCCGATCCCGCTCCCTGGATCACCGGCGGTGAACTGGTGATGACCACGGGCCTGGCGATCGGACCTTCCGACTCCGAACAGTTCGACTACGTGGCCCGCCTGGTGCAGGCGCGGGCGGCGGCACTCGCCGTCGACACCGGCATGACCTTCGACGCGGTCCCTGACGGCATCCGGGCCGCCGGCGACGCACTGGGTCTGCCCGTCCTCGCAGTGCCACCGCACACTCCGTTCATCGCGGTCACCCGCGCCGTGATCGACGATCTGACCGCCGATCGGGTGCGCGCGGTGCAGCAGGTCGTCGACCAGCAGGACAAGTTCGCCCGCGATCTTCTCCGCGGCGGCATACCGCATCTGGTCACCGCGCTCGGGCGTGCCCTCTCGTGCTCGGTCGTCCTCGTCGACGCCGAGGGCGGGGCACTCTCGGTCCACGGTCCTGACGCGGCGCGGGCACTCGAACATGCGCGTTCAGTGGCACGCGGTTCGGGACGCCGCCGACAGGCCGGCTCTGCCTTCGCCGACGAACACACCACGTACCTCGTGCAGAGCGTGTCCGTCGCCCGGGAGCCGCATGGGTATCTGGCGGTGGCGTCGCCGGCGGCGTTGCGGCCGGAGGAACGACTCCTCGTGGCCCACGCGGTGGCTTTGCTGTCGATCGAACTGGGCAAGCCGGCGAAGGTGATCGACGCCGAACAGCGGCTCCGGACGGTCGTGACGCAAGCACTCGTGAACCTCGGTCCCGAACTCGACGCGGGCCTGCTGCGGTACTTCGGCTTCGACGAGGACACCCGCGTCGTCGCGATCACGGTGACGAACGTCGGGCCGGCGTTGCCGGCTCTTCGGGAAACGGCCGATCTGATCACACGGCAATCAGTTCCGTACCTCTTGTCGCCGATACGGGAGGGTCTGCTGCTCGTCGTGTCCGACGACCGCGGACGGGACTGGGTTGTCGAATTCGTCGCGCGGCTCGGCGCCCGGCTGGAACGGACGCTGCGGGCCGGGCGAGGCGGGACCGCCGTGATCGCCGAAACCGCCGTGAGCCTCCGCCAGGCCAGGGCCGCCCTGCACCTCGGCCCGACGCAGGAGACGGTCGTCGACTTCTCGGACACGGGTACCTTCTCGATGTTGTTCAGTGGACGGTCACCCGGCGAACTGTCCGCGATGTCGCGAATCGTCCTGGGACCACTCGAGGATTACGACGCCGCACACGGTTCGTCGGTGGATCTCGTCACCGCGCTACGGACCTGGCTCCGGCACGACGCACACATCGAGAGCGCCGCAAGCGAATTGGGCGTACACCGACACACCATGCGGAGTCGGCTGGCCAAGGTCGGCCAACTCCTCGGCCGCGACCTCGACTCGGCCGAGGTCCGGGTCGAGCTGTGGATAGCGGTCAAAGCGCGCGAACTCCTCGACGTCCTCGAGACCGATTGACGCGCGGTCGTATCGGTGTCGACGGCCGTCAGATGCGCGGCGCGCCACCACGGAGGTAGACCGTGGTGGTGTGGGTGAAGAACTCGCGCGCCGAACGTCCCTGCTCTTTGGGCCCGTACCCGCTTTTCTTGCTCCGCCGAACGGTACATGGGGATCGGCGCCCGCCGACTCCGAATTGACGTGCAGGATACCGACGTCGAGGTCGTCGACCGCCTCCAGTGCACGGGTGAGATCCTGCGTGAAAAGTGCAGCGGACAACCCGTACTCGCCGTCGCCGGCCACCCGGAACGCCTCGGAGACCGAGGGCACACGGACCACCGCCAGGACCGGACCGAAGAGCTCGTCGCGCCACACGTCGAGGTCCGTGGACGGTAGTTCCAGGATCGTCGGGGACACGAAGTATCCGTCTTCGGGGGTATCCACGGGCGGCTGGTCACCCCCGGTGAGCACGGTCGCACCCTGCTCGACTGCGCGAAGGATGCCGGCCCTGATGGCGTCGCGGGCAGGGGCCGTGATCACCGGACCCATCTCGGTGGAGGGGTCCAAGGGATCACCGACGACCAGGTCGGCGGCAGCCTTGCTCAGTGCGGCGAGGAGTTCGTCGGCCACCGCCTCGGTGATGACGAGTCGCGATGTGGCCGTACACTTCTGGCCCGAGGAGCGGAACGCTCCCAACAGGATCTGCTGGACCGCCAGGTCGAGGTCGGCGTCACCGAGGACGATCGCGGCGTTCTTGCCACCCATCTCGGCCTGCACCGGCACGCCGCGCGCGGCGCCGGCGGCCGCGATACCGCGTCCGACCCCGGTCGACCCGGTGAAGGTGATGGCGTCGATGCCGGTGTGATGGACGATGGCGTCGCCGATCTCACGGTCGCCGAACGTCAGATTCACTACGCCGGCGGGGAGCCCGGCTTCGGTCAGGGCCTGCGCCAAACGGAACGCGAGCAGCGGGACGGTGCCGGCCGGCTTCCATACCACGGTGTTGCCGTAGACGAGGGCCGGCGCGATCTTCCACGCCGGGATCGCGATCGGGAAGTTGAACGGGGTGATGACACCGATGGTGCCGATCGGTTTGCGCGTCACCAGGATTCGCTCACCCTTGCGCGGTGACGAGTACACCTCGCCGGCCTCGCGGTCACCGTCGGCGCCGTAGTAGCGGAGGATCTGCGCGGCGCGCCGCACCTCGCCGATACCCTCGGCGAGCGTCTTGCCCTCCTCGCGGGCGAGTTCCGCGCCCCATTCCTCGGCATTGCGCTCCAGGACGCCGGCAGCCTGCACGAGTACCCCACCGCGTTCGTGCGTGGACAGGCGTGACCACTCGGCCAGGCTGCGTCCGGCCGCGGTGACCGCGGCGTCCAGTTGGCGGATGCTCGCCCGACGCCCCACGGCCACGACGACGTTCGGGTCACCGGGGCTGTCGCTGGCAAAGGGCGCGTCCTCGCCGTCGACCCATTGTCCGTCGATGAGGTTGTACAGGGACTCGACCGTCTCGGTCATCGTTCTCGCTTCCGTGGCAGCAGTCGGCCCGACAACCGGGCGGGATCACCGCCGAACAATACGTCCGCATCGGCACGCAAGGTCGTCGCCCGAGGGTACAAAACCTCGGCCGCGGGTCACCCTGGCGTATAAGAACGCCAACGCCGGCAAGCAGCACCCCGGGCGCGCGGAAGCCGCCTGCTCACACCGGCGCGAGCTCGACGATCCCCGGGTGATGGTCGAGATAGTTCTTGGTGAACGAGCACACCGGCCGAAGCCGCGCGTTGCGTTCCCGGGCGAAGTGGATGACCGTCCGGGTGAGACGCGTGGCGAGCCCGTGACCGCTGTATTCGTCGTAGAGAACCGTGTGCAGAACGGTGATGGTGGTCTGACCGTCGACGGTCTCGATCGAGTAGCCGAGCACCCCGACGAGATCCCCCGCGACCCAGAGTTCGAACCTCTCGCGGTCGGGGTTGTGCACCACCTGAGCGATCTGCTGCAGAATGGATCGCGCCGACTGCGGCGGCCGATGCCGGTTCTTGCGTAACACCTACATCTCCTTACGTGATCACTGTGGCGGGTCACCGGCAGGACGTCGCGGCTCGACGCAAGGACCCCTGTGACTAGGGTCACACCCTACCTTACGGTTCCGTAACTGCCGAGACCTCCCGGTGATCCGGTGCAGTGAGCATCTGGGCGCATCGTCAGGTGTTGACCGACGTTGTAGGGTGGCGAACGCAACACAATTACACACGCGGGGGCTCTCACGATGACCGAGGGCTGAGATGGCGACGGGCGGTCGCCGACCGCTCGAACCTGTCCGGGTAATGCCGGCGTAGGGAGAACCATCATGGGCACACGTGTATCCACCGCACCCACCACTGCGACATTCACAGACGGCGGTCTGACCACCGGGCCGATCGAGGGAAGTTCCAAGCACTACCTCTCCGTCGATCACCTCCGTGTACCGCAGCGTCGAATCCACCTGACGAACGGGGAACACCTCGACGTCTACGACACCTCCGGGCCGTACACCGACCCCGATGCCGTGATCGACGTGGAGCGCGGCCTGCCACCGACCCGGGACGCGTGGCACCGCCCGGAACCCGTCGACGGCGCGAGCACCCAACTCGCCTGGGCGCGAGCGGGGATCGTCACCGATGAGATGCGGTTTATCGCGGCACGGGAGGGCGTCGACCCCGACCTGGTCCGCTCCGAGGTGGCCATCGGCCGCGCCGTCATCCCGGCCAACCATCGTCATCCGGAGTCGGAGCCGATGATCATCGGCAAGCGGTTCGCGGTGAAGATCAATGCGAACATCGGCAATTCTGCGGTGCGCAGTTCGATCGCGGACGAGGTCGAGAAGATGGTGTGGGCCACCCGATGGGGCGCCGACACCATCATGGACCTGTCCACCGGCGCCGACATCCACACCACCCGGGAGTGGATTCTGCGCAACTCCCCCGTCCCCGTCGGGACCGTGCCGATCTATCAGGCCCTCGAGAAGGTGAACGGCGATCCCGTCGCTCTCACGTGGGAGATCTACCGCGACACCGTGATCGAGCAGGCCGAGCAGGGTGTCGACTACATGACGGTGCATGCCGGGGTGCTTCTCCGCTACGTGCCGCTGACCGCCCGGCGGGTCACCGGCATCGTCTCGCGGGGCGGATCGATCATGGCCGCCTGGTGCCTGGCGCACCACGAAGAATCGTTCCTGTACACGCACTTCGACGAACTGTGCGAGATCTTCCGCCGCTACGACATCACCTTCTCCCTCGGCGACGGACTGCGTCCGGGGTCGATCGCCGACGCCAACGACGAGGCCCAGTTCGCCGAACTGCGCACCCTCGGCGAACTGACCTCCATCGCGAAATCCCATGGCGTGCAGGTGATGATCGAGGGCCCGGGACACATCCCGATGCACAAGATCGTCGAGAACGTGCGTCTCGAAGAAGAACTCTGCGAGGAGGCGCCGTTCTATACGCTCGGCCCCCTCGCCACCGACATCGCACCCGCCTACGACCACATCACCTCCGCCATCGGCGCGGCGATGATCGCCCAGGCGGGCACGGCCATGCTCTGCTACGTCACACCCAAGGAGCACCTCGGGCTGCCCGACCGGGACGACGTGAAGGTCGGCGTCATCACCTACAAGATCGCGGCCCACTCGGCGGATCTCGCGAAGGGCCATCCGCGGGCGCAGGAACGTGATGACGCATTGAGCAAGGCGCGCTTCGAGTTCCGTTGGGTCGACCAGTTCAACCTCGCCCTCGACCCGGACACCGCCCGCGAGTATCACGATGAGACCCTGCCGGCCGAGCCCGCGAAGACCGCGCACTTCTGCTCGATGTGCGGTCCCAAGTTCTGCTCGATGCGGATCTCCGCCGACGTGCGCGCCTACGCGGAGGAGAACAACCTGGTGACCGCCGAAGACATCGACCGCAAGATCGCCGAAGGGATGGCGGCGAAGTCGGCCGAGTTCGCCGAGGCGGGCAACCGCGTGTACCTGCCGCTCGAAACCGGTCCCGGAGGTTCTGCGTGACCGACGTCGAGTTGCTGCCCGTCGCAGCACCGGGAGAGACCCCGGTCCGCGTGATGACCATCGCCGGATCGGATTCCGGCGGTGGTGCCGGCATCCAGGCCGACCTGCGCACCTTCGCGCTGCTCGGCCTTCACGGCTGTGTCGCGGTCACCGCGGTCACCGTGCAGAACTCGCTGGGCGTCACCGGTTTCCAGGAGATCGCACCGGAGACCGTCGCCGCCCAGATCGCCACGGTCGCCGACGACATCGGCGTCGGCGCCGCCAAGACCGGCATGCTGGCGTCTGCACCGATCATCGACGCCGTCGTCGCGCAGTGCTCGGCGAGCGGTATCGGTCGCGACGGTTCCTCGCCGCTGGTCGTCGACCCGGTGTGCGCCTCGATGCACGGGAATCAACTACTCGCCGACTCCGCCCTGGACACCCTGCGCGACAACCTCTTCCCGCTGGCAACGGTGGTGACGCCCAACCTCGACGAGGTGCGCCTCATCACCGGCATCGACGTCGTCGACACCGACTCTCAGCGCGACGCAGCGAAGGCGCTGTTCGATCTCGGACCCGCGTGGGCGCTCGTCAAGGGAGGCCACCTGCGGTCGAGCGACCACTCCCCCGACCTGCTCTACGACGGCGCGGAGTTCATCGAGCTCAACCACGAGCGCATCGACACCGCCCACGACCACGGCGCGGGTGACACCCTCGCCGCGGCGATCACCTGCGCCCTGGCACACGGCTATTCGGTGCCCGACGCAGTCTGCTTCGCGAAGAAGTGGGTCACCCGCGGCCTGGCCGCCGCCTATCCGCTCGGCGCCGGCCACGGCCCGGTGAACCCGCTGTGGCGGGTGAGCGGCCCCTACTGACGCACCGCCGAGCGAACGATCTCGCCGATACGCACTTCGGTCCCGCGATTCTGTTTCCTTCCCGCGTGCCGGCTAGCGCCCGCGGGAAGGAAACGGCACCGCGGGAGAGTTGGCGCAGACCTACTTCTCCCAGCCGATGTCCTCGATGGGACCGACATAGAACTGTCCCGCTCCGTAATTGGCGAGCCCTTCCTTCACCGCGACCATGGACGGACCGTTGAAGAGGGGGAGGTTGGAGAACTGCGCGAAGGCCTCGCGCTCGAGTTCGTTCCCGGCTTTGATCTGGGCCATCGGGTCGCCGATCCTCGACATCGCACGGATCTGTGCGTCGAGTTCCGGGGACCCGGCACCGGCGGGGTTCAGCTGGGACCCCATGCACCACACCTGACAGAAGTAGGCCATGCCGAAGGGGTCGCTCGACGAGAAGCCGAGCAGGAGCACGTCGAACTCCTTGTTGACCACCACCTGCGAGAAGTCGGCCGACGGGCGTTGGCGGACAGCGAGGTCGACGCCCACCTTCTTCAGGATCGCCTGGAGCGCGCGTGACAGGTTCTGGGTCGTGGTGTCGTCGCCGATGTTGGGCAACTCCAGCGACAGCCGTCTCCCGTCCTTGCTGCGGATGCCGTCCCCACCCTCGGTCCACCCCGACCGGTCGAGCAGTTCCTCGGCTTTCGCCGGGTCGTAGGACAACACGTCCGACAGGTTGTCCTCGTATCCCGGCTGGAACGGGTACAGCGACAACGAACCGGGGAGTTCCTCCGTGTAGTTGAGGCCGGTGAACCTGATGCGCGACAGCGTCTCCCGGTCGACGGCGGAGAGCACGGCCTCACGGACGCGCCGATCGGACAGGATCGGGGTGTCGAGGTTGAGCACCAGCAACGACTGCTGCGGTGCGGCCGCGGTGCGAATGTCGATGCCGTTCATCGTGAGTGCCCGCGCGCGCGCGTCTTTGGCGGCCACCCCGGTCGCGTCGATCTCGCCGTTCTGGAAGGCGTTGAGCGCCGCCTGGGACTCCATCTGCCGGAAGATCCGTCGGTCGAGTTTGCCGGGTTTCCCCCACCACTTGGGATTTCGTTCGAAGACGACGGTCCCGTTGTCGGCGTCGTAGGAGGCGATCGTGAACGGCCCGGCGCCCCATTCGGGATGCGGCTTCCGGACATAGCCCTCGTTGTAGACGTCGGGATCGGCGGCCTTCGGGTGGAGCACGACGTTGAACAGGCCGTCGGGCCAGGCGTAGACGCCGTCGAAGCGCACGACGACCTCACGGTCGTCGGCGCCGCGGGTGACCGAGGCGATCTGGCTGTACCCGTCGGTAGAGCTGACGATGTAGCGATCGTCGATGCCCCGGCTCGTGCGCCAGGTCTCGACGAAGGCGCGGAAGTCGATCGGTGTGCCGTCGTTGAAGAAGGCCTTCGGGTTGATGGTGTAGGTGACCACGGTGTCCCGGCCGACGACCTCGGTACGGACGTCGGTGAGGTAGTCGGGATTCGGCGCGTACTGCCCGTCCGGCGAGAAGTAGGCGAGCACCGGGTTGTACCAGCGCCACAAGGCCAGGGTGTAGGCGTTGCCGTCGGCGTGGAAGGTGTTCCACTGGGCCGACACCTCCGCGAGCACGGTCGTGAGACTGCCGCCGTCCTCGAGATTCTCCCGGGGTTGCAGGTTGAGCGAGGCTCCTTCGGTCTTCACCGCCCCGGTGTCGATCGCGGCACCGCAACCGGTGATGCAGGCGATGGTCACGGCCATCGCGGCGATGATCACCGACCAGCGCTTCACCGGTCCACCTCCAGGAAATGGCATGCCGCTCTGTGGTCGACAGCAGGAGCACCGTGCTGATCCGTCGGCCGCAGTAGGGGTACGACCGTCCGACACCGCTCGCGACGCTCCTCGCCGAGCCGGGCGTGCAACGGGCACCTGGTGGTGAAACTGCATCCGACGATCTCGTCTGTCGCACTGGGCTGTTCGCCGGTCAGGACGATGCGCTGCCGCTCGCGTTCGACGCGCGGGTCCGGAATGGGCACTGCCGACAAGAGTGCCCGGGTGTAGGGATGCGCGGGTTCGGCGAAGACCGCCTCGGTGGGCCCGGACTCCACGATCGAACCCAGATACATCACCGCGACGCGGTCGGCGAGATGTCGGACCACGGAGAGATCGTGGGCGACAACCAGATACGCCACGTCGCCGTCGGCTTGGAGGTGGCGGATCAGGTTGACGACGTCCGCCTGCACCGAGACGTCGAGGGCCGACAGCGGCTCGTCGAGGACGATCAGATCGGGGTCGGTGGCGAGTGCCCGCGCGATGGCGAGACGTTGTCGCTGGCCTCCGGAGAAGGCGGCGGGGAAACGGTCGGCGTGAACGGGATCCAGCCCGACTCGCCGCATGAGACCCGTGACCTTTTCCTCCGTCTCCGCTCTCGGGACCTCCAGCGCGCGAAGCGGTTCGGCGATGATGTCGAAGGCGGTGAACCGAGGGTCGAGCGCATCCGACGGGTCCTGGAAGACGATCGACGTCTTCTGGCGCAACGCGCGGGCCTCACGTGAACGGACCGCCGCCGGGTCCACCCCGCCGATCCGGACGACGCCCTCGGGCTGCGCGAAGTCCATGATCTCCAGCAGTGTCGTCGACTTGCCGCTGCCCGACTCTCCGACGAGGGCCATCGACTCACCGCTCCGGATGTCGAAGCTGATCCCGTTGACGGCCCGCACCGAACCCACCCGACGCTTGAGGAAACCGCTCGTCAGCGGGAAGACCTTGGTCATGTCCACCACATCGAGGACGGTCGCGCGTTCCTGCCGGTCGATCACTGCCGTCGACGCCGCCGGCACACCGGGCGGCGGGAACACCGGCTCACCACCGATCCGGCCGTCGCCGTCGATCTCCCCTACACGGATACACGCCGCTCGGTGGCCGCCGGCCACCTCCGCCAGCGCCGGTTCGCTCCCGCGGCAGTCGTCGATCGCGACGGGACACCGTGGCGCGAACTGACATCGGTCTGCCACGTCGATGAGAAGCGGCGGCGTCCCAGGGATGGGGATGAGTGCATCGGTCCGATGGTCCACCCGCGGCACCGCTCCCAGCAATCCGATCGTGTACGGCATCCGCGGTCCGCCGAAGAGCGTGTCGACGTCGGCGGTCTCCACCGCCCGCCCGGCGTACATCACCACTACATCGTCGGCATGACCCGCGACGACGCCGAGATCGTGCGTGATCAACAGCATCGCGGCGCCGCTCTCCCGTCGCGCCGTGGCCAGCACATCGAGGATCTGTGCCTGGATGGTCACGTCGAGCGCGGTGGTCGGTTCGTCGGCGATGATCACCGACGGGTCGTTGGCGATCGCCATCGCGATCATCACACGCTGCCGCATCCCGCCGGACAACTCGTGCGGAAAAGCCCTGGCGCGTCGCTGCGGATCGCCGATCCCGACCAGGTCGAGCAGTTCGACCGAGCGCGACCAGGCCTGTTTGGCGGTGATGGACTGATGGGCCCGCAGCGCCTCGGAGATCTGCGCTCCCACGGTGAACACCGGGGTCAGCGACGACAGCGGGTCCTGGAAGACCATCGCGATCTCCGAACCCCGGACCGCGGACATCTTCTTGTCCGACAACCCGATCAGTTCTCGACCCCGCAGTGCGACCGATCCGCTGATGTGCGCACTGTCCGGTAGCAGTCCCGAAACCGCCAGTGCCGACACCGATTTCCCTGATCCGGATTCGCCGACGATGGCGGTGGTCCGGCCGGCCCGCAGGTCGAAGTCGAGACCGCGGACGGCGGCGACGACGCCTGCCTCGCTGCCGAAATCCACTGTCAGGTCCCGGACCGTCAGCACCGCATCGGGATTCGTCATCGACGGGCACCTCCACTCGACGAAGGGTCGAAGGCGTCGCGCAGGCCATCGGCGATGAGCGCCATCGAGACCGTGAGGAGCGCCAGCGCGGCCGCGGGGAACCAGAACAGCCACGGCGACGCGGCCAGCGTCCCGGCACCCGCCTGCAGCAGTGAGCCGAGGGTGACGTCGGGGATCTTCACACCGAACCCGAGGAACGACAGCCCGGTCTCGGCGAGCACCGCGGCCACCACGCCGAGGGCGAAGTTGATGACCAGCAACGACGCGATGTTGGGCAGGATGTGCCGGAGGATGATGGTCACCGGGGACACGCCCAGATACTTTGCGGCGGCGACATAGTCGCGCTCGCGGACGGTCAGCGCCAGGGAATGGATCACGCGCGCCAGCATCATCCAGCCGAACGCGATGAGCACGACGATCAACCACCGCCAGTCACCACCGGTGCTGTTGGAGACCAGGGCGAGGATGAGGAACGTCGGCACCACGAGGAGCAGGTAGACAACGCCCAGCACGACGCGCTGCACCCAACCGCCGAAGTAGGCGGCGAGCCCGCCGAGGAACGCGGCGATCGCGGTCGTCCCGATCGACACGGCCAGGGCGATCGTCAGCGAACGTTGGAGTCCGTGCACCACCTGCGCGTACAGATCGTTGCCGGCGTCGTTGGTACCGAACCAGTGGGCGCCATCCGACCCGTGCGTCGACGGCGGGAAGCCGATCGCCAGGAAATCGGTGTCGGTGTAGGAGTACGCGGTGAACAGTCCGCCGAAGACGCCGAACAGCACGAGCAGGACGAAGATGGCCAGGCCCAGCAGCGCGGACCGGTTGCGCGCGTACCGTCTGGCGAAGATCTTGACCCGGCCGCTGCGCCGCCGGGCCAGTGGCGCCGACGCGGTGTCCGATTCGTCGAGGACACCGCCTGTCTCACCCATGATCGGGGCGGTCGCGTCGAGGTGACCGGACTGCGGCCCGCGCGGTTCCGGCGGCATCATCGCCATCTCAGCTCACCCGGACTCTCGGATCGAGGTAGACCACGGCGAGGTCGGCGAGGATCGCACCGACCGCGGTGGCCAGGGCACCGAATGCGGCGACGGCGACGACGCCGTGGATGTCGTTGGTGTTGATCGAGGTGACGAAGTACCGGCCCATCCCCTCCCAGCCGAAGATGGTCTCGGTGAGGACCGCGCCGGTGAACACCGCGGGGATCGCGAAGGCGATGCCGACCGCAACCGGGATGATGGCCGTGCGCAACGCATGTCGTCGAACCGCCACCCCACGGGTGAGTCCCTTCGCACGTGCCGTGCGGACATAGTCGGCGTTGATGGTGTCGAGCACCATCGAACGCTGGAGCAGATGCAGTCCGGCGTACTGGATCACGACCAGGGTGATGGTCGGGAGGATGAGGTGCTGGATGCGGTCCAGCAGCACCGGGAAAAATCCCTCGACCCCCACGCTGGCGGCCCCGGAGACGTAGACGACGCTGTGGCCGAGGGACTGATTGAGCGAGATGGCGGCGAGCACGATGCCCAGGCCGACGACGGGAACCGGCAGGTTGATCATCGCTATCGAGATGAACTGCCACGCACGGTCGGCGAGCTTGTACTGGCGGAGGGCCGTGTAGACGCCCAGGGCGATACCCAGCAGGGTGGAGATGACGGTGGCGGCGGCGAGCAGCTGCACCGAGGAGACCAGCCGGAAACCGATCTCGCTGTTGACGCTCTCACCGACCGGCGTCGACCCCCAATCCCAGTGCAACACCACGCCGGTCAGCCAGTTCCACCAACGTTCGACCAGCGGGGTCTTGTCGTTGAGGTTGTGGGAGGACAGCGTGGCGTCGACGACGCTCTCCGGCAACGGGGGTCGCCGGACGGCGTAATTGGATCGGGGGTCGAGGAACCAGGTGGCCAGGAAATAGGTCAGATTGGTTGCGAGGAAGACGAGGACAGCCCAGGCCGCGATGCGTTTACACAGGTATCCGATCACCGCGGCTCCAGGTCGTCGTCAGGTCGGTGTCACCCGACCGTAGCGTGACTCAAGCCGCTCCGCCGAGAGCCTTCGCCTTGAGGTGCTCGAACTCTTCGGGGGTGATGGCACCGGAGTCGAGGAGAGCCTTCGCCTCGGTGATCTGCTGGGTCGAAGAGGTTCCCGCCACCGACTTGATGTACTCGTCCGACGCCTGCTTGGCCTCGGTGAAGGCCTCGCGCTGACGTTCGGCCATACCCTTGCCCTTCGCCAGCAGGTACACGATGGCGGTGATGTACGGGAAGATGATCAGGAAGACCACCCAGACCGCCTTCTGCCACCCCGACGCCTTCTTGTCACGGAACAGGTCGGTGATGATGTGCCACAGGACGATCAGGTACGCGACGAACGCGAAGATGACGACGGTGTACCAGATGAAGTCCCAGAATGAGTCCCACATGAAGGTCTCCGGTCTCTAGAAGAAAGGGACCATACCGAATGGTCCCCTGACGGATAGAAGCATGTCACAGCAATACCCTCGGTAATGCGTGTCGGGCGAAAGTTGCCGTGAGAAGTAGTAACACGTGAGCGGTCGTGCACCTTTTGCCGCGTAAGAGAAGTTGTGCCAGGAACCGACAAAAGAGAGACGCGATGGAATCACACACGGCCAGGCATGAACTCGAGTTGGGCTTGGACACCTTCGGTGACATCACCGCGGCACCCGATGGCAGCCCGCTTTCCGACGCGCAGACCCTGCGCGACGTGCTCGACCAGGCGGTCCTGGCCGACGAGGTCGGCGTCGACTTCCTCGGCGTCGGCGAACATCACCGCGCGGACTACTCCGTGTCCGCACCCGAGGTGGTCCTCGGCGCCATCGCCGCGCGCACCAGCCGGATGCGCCTGGGATCGGCCGTGACCGTCCTGAGCTCCGACGACCCGATCCGTGTGTTCCAGCGGTTCTCGACCGTCGATGCCCTCTCCTCGGGCCGCGCCGAGGTGATCCTCGGCCGCGGCTCGTTCACCGAGTCGTTCCCTCTTTTCGGCTACGACCTCTCCGATTACGAAGAGCTGTTCGCCGACAAACTCTCCCTCTTCGCCGAACTGCGCACCGGCAACCCCGTCACCTGGTCCGGCTCGACGCGCGGCCCGCTACGCGCTCAGCCCGTGTTCCCCCAGCTCGAGAATCCCCCGCTGCCCACGTGGATCGCAGTGGGCGGCAGCCCCGAATCCGTGGTGCGCGCAGCGTCGTACGGGCTTCCGCTGATGCTGGCAATCATCGGCGGCGACCCGCTCCGCTTCCGCCCCTATGTCGACCTCTACCACCGCGCTCTCGCCGACTTGGAGAAGGACGCCCTCCCGGTCGGCGTGCACTGCCCGGGACACGTCGCCGACACCGACGAGCAGGCACGCGAGGAGTTGTGGCCGCACTATCGGGGATACGTGGCGCGGATCGGGCGCGAACGAGGGTGGCCACCGCCCAGCCGTTTCGAGTTCGAGCGGTCCACCGGGCCCGACGGTGCACTGTTCGTCGGATCGCCGGAGACCGTCGCCCGCAAGATCGCCTCGACATCGAAGGCTCTCGGGCTGAGTCGTTTCGACATGAAGTACTCCCACGGCACCCTGGGCCATACACAGCTGATGCGCAGCGTCGAGCTGTACGGCACGAAGGTCATCCCGCGGGTGCGCGAGCTGCTCGCCGAGGGGTGAGCGGTCTCAGCGCCGACTGAGCGTGAGCGCGAAATCCCCGGCCGGGTCGGTCCACACGGTGACCACCTGGAGTCCGGCGGATTCCAGTTCGTCGCGCAGTGCGTCGGGCTCGAACTTCGTGCTGATCTCGGTGTGGATCTCGGTGCCGGCCGGCAGCCGCCACGCCCGGCCCAGGACCTCGAAGTAGGCGTCGATGTCCCGGCGGGCGCGCAGCCACATCTCGATGCGGTGTTCGCGCGGGTTCCATCGCGCGATGTGTTCGAAGTCGTCGGCGTACAGGCCGCGGGCGTCGAGCCCGGTCCGCAGGACCTCGATGAGGTTGCGGTTGAAATCGGCTGTGACACCGGCCCTGTCGTCGTAGGCGGCGACGAGCCGGCCGGTGTCTTTGACGAGGTCGGTGCCGAGCAGGAAGAAGTCGCCGGGCGAGAGCGCCTTCGCCAGGCCTTGATAGAACGCGCGCCGCGCGTCGGGGTCGAAGTTCCCGATGGTGCCGCCGAGGAACACGGCGAGGCGGGGGCCGTCGGCGTCGGGCAGACGCAGATCGGGTTCGGTGAAGTCCGCGACCACCGGGACGACGTCGATACCCGGGTAGTCCGCGGACAGCACGTCGGCCGTGGTCGTGAGCATCTCGGTGCTGACATCGACCGGTACGTAGGTGAATCGCTCGGCGTCAGGGGTGGCGGCGCTGAAGGCATCGAGCAACAGCCGGGTCTTGGTGGAGGTGCCCGAACCCAGTTCGACCATCACCTGCGCCTGTGTGGCATCGGCGATCTCGGCCGCACGCGCGCGCAGGATCGCGGTCTCACGACGCGTCGGGTAGTACTCGGGCAGCCGGGTGATCTCGTCGAAGAGCTTGCTCCCGCGCTCGTCGTAGAGCCATTTGGTGGGCAGCGTCGGCGGGTCCTGCCACAACCCCGAAAGTGCATCCGCGGCAAGAGTCATCGGGCGAGCCGCAGTCCCGAGAACACCCACCGCGACGCAGCGGGGAAGAAGTTCCGGTAGGTGATCCGCTCGTGGCCGGCCGGGGTCACCGCGCTCGCGCCGCGCAGGACGTGCTGGTCGGACATGAACTTGCCGTTGTACTCGCCCACCGCCCCGTTCGCCGGGACGAATCCCGGGTAGGGCAGGTACGCGCTGGCCGTCCACTCCCAGACGTCACCGACCATCGCCGAACCGGCCCGACCGGGATGACATCGGCCAGGGTCGAGGAGCCGGCCACGCGCGTCGCCGAGTGTTCCCGCGGCGACCTCCCATTCGAATTCGGTGGGGAGGCGCGCGCCGGCCCAGCGGGCGTAGGCGTCGGCCTCGTAGAAGGACACATGGGTCACCGGCTCGTCGGGCACGACCGGGCGGCGCCCGGACAAGGTGAAAGTGGTCCAGCCACCGTCCTCTTCGCGCCAGTAACCCGGTGCATGCCAGCCTGTTTGGTTGACCGTGCCCCACCCGTCGGAGAGCCAGAACTCGTGGCGTCGGTATCCGTCGTCGGCCATGAACTCCAGCCAGTCGGCGTTGGTCACGAGCCGGTCGGACACCGCGAAGTCCTCGAGATACACACGGTGCCGGGGCCCCTCGTTGTCGTAGGCGAATCCGCTTCCGACAGCACCGACCTCGTGCACACCGCCGGCGAACTCACGCCAGCCCATCGGCGCGACCTCCCCGGGCACATCGGGTTCACGGTCGACGTACACCGGCCCGAACGCGTGCGTCGAGAACAGGTGCTTGATGTCCATGAGCAGCAGTTCCTGGTGCTGTTGTTCGTGATTGCAGCCCAGTTCGACGAGGTCGAGTGCGGCGTCGTCGAGTCGGCCGGACTCGAGGGCCGCGACCATCGCCGCGTCCACGTGTTCGCGATACCGCGTCACGTCGCGCACGCCCGGTCGGGTCACCAGGCCGCGATCGGAACGAGGATGCCGTTCTCCCACCGTCTCGTAGTAGCTGTTGAACAGGTACCGGAACGTCTCGTCGTAGACCGTGTAGCCCGGGTCCCGGCGGAGGATGAACTCCTCGAAGAACCAGGTGACATGCGCCCGATGCCATTTCGCGGGACTCGCCTCGGTCATCGACTGCGGCGTCTGGTCTTCCGGCGAGAGCCGTTCGGCGAGAGCATCGGTCCGCGATCGCACGTCGAGGAAGCGGCGGACGGTGTCGGAACCGCCCGCGTCCACTCCAGGGGGTTCGACATCCGGGGACCCCGCTCCCGATCGCGGATCGGGGCGGACGGTGGGTTCGGTGATGCTCACTGGAAAGCCTCCCGTGGCAAACGAAGGAGTGTGCGGCGGCGTCTTGGGCGAATCTCCGCATCCATCGTCACGACGGTTTCCATCTCTGTCAACGATGGTCGGTCTTGCGTCCGGCCCCCTAACACACCAATCGTCAACCGAGGGTTGACGGCCGAGTCTCGTCAATCTACGGTTGACGCATGGCAAAGAACCGCATTCCCGTTCGCCTCGACGACCTGATCGCCGCGATCCGCAAGGTGCACGACGACCCGCTCGACCAACTGTCCGATGCGGTCCTCGCCGCGGCCCACCTCGACGAGGTCGCCGACAGCCTGATCGGCCATTTCGTCGACCAGGCTCGCCGCTCCGGGGCCTCGTGGACCGCGATCGGAACCAGCATGGGCGTCAGCAAACAGGCAGCTCAGAAGCGATTCGTCGACCGGGTGTCGACGACCGGCGATGCCGGGGCGGGACCGGCCGACGCGTCGGACCCGTTCTCGAGGTTCACGCCCCGCGCGGCGAATGTCCTGATGGCGGCCAACGGTGCGGCGGCCGCGGATCGGGCCGAATTCGTGACCCCCGCCCACGTGGCCGCGTCGATGAGCGTCGATCCGCGGGCCCTGGTCTTCGTGGTGCTGCGGGAGTTCGGCGTCGACGTCGAGGCGTTCACGGAGGCCATGGCGCCCCTCGTCCCGGCGCCGCGGGACATCCCGGATTCCGAGGCGTCGACCGTCGTGCCCTATGACGACGCGGCCAAGGCCGTCCTGGAGGCGACCGTCGGCGTCGCCGTCGACCTCGGGCACAACTACGTCGGCACCGAACACCTGCTGCTCGGGCTGTTCGCCGACGACTCGGTGGCCGCCGCGCTCACAGACCTCGGGCTCGACAAGACCGCGATCCGCGACACGATCATCGTGACGCTCGCGCAGTTCACCCCGCCGGCCGAGTAGCTACTCCTGAGCCGGCCGAGTAGCTACTCCTGGTCAGAGATGTAGTGCACCGCGGCTTCTTCGGCCGAGGCGCCCGCGCCGTCGATACCCGCGTCGGCGGCGATGGCCTCGGGTTCGGTGTCGATACCCGAACCCTCGTCCGGCGCGATCAGCCGACCGGCTCGTCGGTCACCGACCTCGTGGTCTTCGTCGAACTCCTCGCTCCGGTCGGAATCATGTGCGCGCCAATCCTTTTTGGCGCGCTCGTCGGCGGTGATCTCGTCGAGCGGATCGACCGCCCCGACGTCGGGCTCCTCCTCGGCCAGCCGCTCGTCGAGGCTCTCGCCCTCGCGTTGCTCCTGGGCCGTCAGCCCGTGGACAGCACCTTTGGGCCGGTAGTCGGGTGGTGAGAATCCCTCGTCGAGGACGTCGTCGACGCCGCGGTCGACCAGGGTGTCCTCCGGCTGGAGTTGATCGTCCTCGTCAAGGCTGTACTCGCCGTCGGAGCCTTCGGGGGTGCTGCCGATGTCGTCCTTCATCCTTGTCACGATGCCAGCCCGTCGTGGCCTGTGCCAGAGATCGGCGCGGGTTGTCCCAGTTCGGTCAATACGCCGGTAACCGTCAGCGGAATCGACCAGAATGACGAAGATGATCGAGGAATTGCAGGTCGAGGCCGAAGCTCTCCTCTCCGCGGGCGAATACGAGCATGCGCTCGCCGCATTCTCGGTCCTCCGCGAGGTCAGGGCACGACGCGAGGGACCGTACTCGACGAAGTATCTGTCCAACCTGCACGACTGCGTCCGATGCATGTCGCACCTGCAGCTGTGGACCGACGCCAACTACCTCTGCAGCGAGCTGCACGGCAAGTACGTGCGCACCCACGGCCGCGGGGAAGCCGACACCGTCGACGTCGCCAAACACTGGGCCTGGGCGCTCGTCAACCTCCACGACTACCCGACGGCCATCCGCCTCTACCTCATGACCGCCGACGCTCTCTGGGACATCGACCCCGGTCAGGCACAGCGCCTTCTCGGTGCCGCCGTGATCCACCGGCATGACACCGATCCCCTGGAGATCCTCACCCCGGGCGAGATCGACGGAGTGGGCCTGCACCACGCCGACGAGGAACGCACGGTGATCGCTCGCCTGGTGGCTCAGCTCGCCGACAACGACACCGCCTCGCGGAGTTCGGCCACCATCGACGGCCTCGCGTTCGCCTGACCCGACGAGAGTCGAGGTCAGACCACGTCGGTTCGACGCCGCCGTCGCATGATGTAGCTGTCCGCGGCCGCTCGTCCCGCCGAGGTGAAGCCGACGGCCAGGAGACCGGCGATCAGTGCCAGCGGCCATTCGTAGCCGCTGTCGGCGTTCCAGAATCCCGCATCCCAGTGCACGAACACGATCGCGCCGATCATGTCCGCGATCAGCAGCGTGGCGACGATGGGAAGCAGCAGGCCGAGGATCAGCAGGATGCCGCCGACCAGTTCCACCCAGGTCGCGTAGTACGCGGCGAGATCGGGGTACGGCACGTCCATGCCGGCCGGACCGAAGGCCACCTTCGTGGCGTCCATCCCCTGCGTCACCAGCTTCTGCCAGCCGTGGGCGATGAAGATGATGCCGAGTATCAATCGCGCGAGAAACTGCGCGACACTGCCGAATCCGCTCATAACCCTGCTCCTCGCATCGTCGGGCGGGCCCGGATCCCCGCCGCCAGGTACTCTCACAGTGTCCGCGACGACATCACCTCGTCGCGGGTGTTACGCCGAAATCGAGTCATCAAACGCAACCGCGTCGTGACCAAAGGCACCGTACCGGCGCCCGGGGGCCACGGCCATCCGACCGCCGGCGAACATGCCATACGGCAGAACGGAGTAGGAGTCGAGAGTGCCGGGAAAGTCTGGCCTGGGGTCGCGAGCAAATACCGGGCAGCCCGTCCTGGGCGCACCGTCCGATGTCCTCGATCCGTACGTGCCGGACAACGGGAATCTCGGTTTCCGGATCTCGCGCTACGACCTCGAACTCGAGTACAAGGTCGCGAGCAATCGCCTCGACGGCACCGCGGTCCTGACCGCGACGTCGTTGCGCGAGCTCAAGCGCTTCACCCTCGATCTCGCGGGCACGATGTCCGTGCAGCGGGTCTCGGTCAACACCAAGCGCGCCCGCTACAGCCATCGCCGCAACAAACTCACCATCACCCCCGACACCCCGGTGCCGCCCGGCGGCGCGATGACGATCACCGTCCGCTACCACGGCAGCCCCCGTCCGATTCGAGGCCCGTGGGGCGAGGTGGGCTGGGAGGAACTGACCGACGGCTCGCTGTGCGCCAACCAGCCCAACGGCGCCGCATCGTGGTTCCCGTGTGACGATCACCCGAGTGCCAAAGCGCCGTACCGGATCTCGATCACCACCGACAGTCCGTACCACGCGCTCGCCAACGGCGTGCTGGAGTCCAAGCGGGTCCGCGCCGCACAGACCACCTGGGTTTACCAGCAGGTGGAGCCGATGCCCACCTACCTGGCCTCCATCCAGATCGGCCAGTACAAGCAGATCCCGTTGGCCGACAAGCCTTTTCCGGTTACCGGGCTCATCCCGTCCCGTCTCGAGGAGAACTTCGGGATCGATTTCGGACCACAGATGGACATGATCTCGGCGTTCATCGAGATGTTCGGGCCCTATCCGTTCCCGCAGTACACCGTCGTCGTCACCGACGACGAACTCGAGATCCCCATCGAGGCACAGAGTTTCTCGACCTTCGGTGCCAATCACTGCGACGGCAGCCGCGACGCCGACCGCCTCATCGCCCATGAGCTCGCACATCAGTGGTTCGGCAACTCGGTGACCGCCGCGCGCTGGCGGGACATCTGGCTGCACGAGGGGTTCGCCTGCTACGCCGAGTGGTTGTGGAGCCAGCGATCCGGTGGCCGAAGCGCCGACGAGTGGGCCCGCCACTACTACGAGAAGCTCGACGCCGCGCCGGTGAAGGTGCCGCTGGCCGATCCCACCCCGCGCAAGATGTTCGACGACTGGGTCTACAAACGCGGTGCGCTGACGCTGCACGCCCTACGTCTGCGGATCGGCGACGGCGACTTCTTTGCCCTGCTTCGCCGCTGGACCGAGAAGTACCGCTACGGGTCGGTGACCACCGAGGACTTCATGTCGCTCGCCGCCAACCACTCGTCGAAGCCGCTCAAGGACCTGTGGGACGCCTGGCTGTTCACCCCCGAGCTACCGCCGTTCCCCACTCCGTCCTGAGGCACCTCATGACGACGGACACGCCGGCACCGACGCCGGACTCCCCTTCCGGCGCGGCCGAGGGAACCGACACCGACGCGCGGTCGCTGGGACGCGTCACGATCGCGACGCTCATCGCCGCCGCGTCGGGCTATGTCGTGCTGCTCTTGGCCGCACGACATCTCGGCGCGATCGGGTACGGAGTCTTCGCGGTGTTCTGGGCGGCCTACGGCCTCGTCACCGGTGCGCAGAACGGTCAGCTGCAGGAGACGACGCGTGCCGTGCGCGCGGCCTCCGACGATGCCGTCCGGTCGCGACCGTTGCCCGTGAACGTCGGGATCGGAGTCGGCCTGGCCGCGCTCGTGGCCGCGACCTCGCCGCTGTGGAGCGGTGAGGTGTTCACCGATCAGCGTTGGCTGTCGGTGGCGTTGCTGTCGGTCGGGGTGGCGAGCTTCGCGGTGTACGCACACCTGTGCGGCGCCCTGTCCGGGATGCTGAGCTGGTCGTCGTTCGCGGTGTTGCTGTCTGTCGACGCGCTGATCCGTCTCGCCGGTGCCGTCGTCGCGGTGGCCGCCGGCTGGGGCACCACAGCATTCCTGGTCATCACCGTCATCGGTTCCGCGTCGTGGGGCCTGCTGCTGCTCGGTTCATCGGCGGCCCGCCGGGCGGTCGGGATCGGCGGGGACGTGTCGCCGCGTCGACTCACCACCAACACCCTGACCGCGATGGCCGCCGCCGCGGCGAGTGCCGTTCTCGTCATGGGCTTCCCGGTGCTGATCAACCTGACCGCCAACCTGCGCGGCACCCCCGACGCCGACGAGGCCCGGATCATCGGCGCACTCATCCTGGCGGTGACACTCACGCGTGCCCCGCTGCTGGTGCCGCTCAACAGCTTCCAGGGCGTGCTGATCTCGCGATTCGTGGACGGCCGCGATCGGCGGATCGCCGCGCTGGCCGCTCCGCTCGGCATCGTCGGCATCGTCGGCGGGGTCGGGGTCGCGGCCGCGTGGCTGGTCGGGCCCTGGCTGCTCCGGTCGGTCTTCGGCGCCGACTTCAACCTCGACGGCTACGTCGTCGCACTCCTCACCGCAGGTGCCACGTGCCTGGCCCTGCTGACCGTCACCGGTGCCGCCGCGATCGCCGCCGGCGCGCACCGCTGGTATGCGGCCGGGTGGTGGGTCGCGACCGTGGTCGCGGTCGGGATGCTGCTGATCCCGGCCGACGTCGAGGTCCGGACCTGCGTCGCCCTCGTCGTCGGACCACTCGTGGGCCTCGGCGTGCACATGGTCGGGGTGCTGCGGCGGCCTAGTGCCCCTGTCGCCGGGTGAGCCCCGTCGAAACCTTGCCGACCTGCGCACCAACCCGCGCCTGCAGGTGGTTCATCCTCGAGGTCGCATGCAGCCGGGCCGCCCGCGCCGCCTTGGGCCAGCCGCGTTCCGCGCACCGCTGCGCCTCCTCCGCGAAGAAGCGGTTCTCCTCGTCGAAGCGCCGTCCGTCGACGGCCTGCACCGAACTCACCGAAGCGCTGTGGCGGCGGTAGGAGAACACGACCTCGGGGTCGTAGACGAGTGAGCCGTCGGCGGCGGCAAGGTCGACGAGGAGCGCAAGGTCGAGGACGATCTCCAGTCCCGGCCGGAAACCCACCTCACCCACCGCGGCGGTCCGCCACAGCAACGACGGGAAGTACGTCCAGTTGCCGTGGTAGAGGCTGGTCGCGAGGCGTTCACCGGACAGCACGGTCGCCCGGGAGGGCGCCAGCACGTTCTTCATACGGTCCCCCAGCGGACGCACCGCACGGCCGTTCTCGTCGATGACGTCGACTCCGGGCGCGATGACCGACGCGTCCGGGTGGTGCCCGGCCAGGGTGCGGACCGTCGCCAGGTAGTCGGCGTGCATCACGTCGTCGCAGCCCATGACGACGAACCAGTCGGCGGTCACGAGGTCGACGCAGCGCCGGAAGTTGCCGTTGACGCCGAGGTTGGTGTGGTTGCGCACGTAGCGGACGCGGGCGTCGTTCAGCGAGGCGAGCCATTGGCGGGGCGTGGGGTCGGGATAGCAGTCGTCGACCACCACGAGCCGCAGATCCGGGTCACTCTGGTCGAGGACGCTGGTCACCGCCTCGCGGAACTGCGCGACGTCGCCATAGAAGGGCATCATCACGTCGATCGGCACCCGACCAGACTAGCCGGGCCGTGCCGGGCGATCAGTACCGCGACCGGCCGGGTTAGGGTTGTTCACCATGGCCGACCCCATCACCAATGCCGACGTCTGGCTGGTGGTACCCGTCTTCAATGAGGGACAGGTGATCCGGGGGGTCGCCGCCAAGGCGCGCGAGACATTTCCCAACATCGTCTGCGTCGACGACGGCTCGTCGGACAACTCGGCCGAGGAGATCAGGGCCGCCGGCGTCCATCTCGTGCGGCACCCGGTGAACCTCGGGCAGGGCGCCGCCATCCAGACCGGCGTCGAGTACGCCCGCAAGCAGCCCGGCGCGCGCTTCTTCGTCACCTTCGACGCCGACGGACAGCACCAGGTCGACGACGTGTCGGCGATGGTCGCCCGACTGCGAACCGAACCGGTCGACATCATCGTCGGCACCCGCTTCGCCGAGGGACGCAGCGAATCAGTCCCGCTGCTGCGCCGAATGGCGTTGCGCACCATCGTGTTCCTCAGCCCGCGAACGCGGCGGCTCGGACTGTCCGATGCGCACAACGGACTTCGGGTCTTCAACAAGAAGGTCGCCGACGACCTCGACCTCCTGATGAGCGGGATGAGTCACGCCTCGGAGTTCATCGCGCTCATCGACCACCACAAGTGGCGGGTCGCCGAGCAACCGGTCACCATCCTCTACACCGAATACTCACGCGCGAAGGGACAGTCGCTGATCAACGGGGTCAACATCGTCGCCGACGGCCTGTTCCACACCCGGATGAGGAAGTGAACAACGCATGATCTGGTTCCAGATCCTCGCGATCATCGGCCTGCTCGCGCTCGTCGGCTTCTTTGTCGTCAACCGCGGCACCGCCCGGTCGTCGGCCGGTGTGAAGATCCTGTTCGTCGCCTTCGTTGGCTTCGGCCTCTACGCGATGCTGCGCCAGGACGACGTCACCTGGGTCGCGAACAAGATCGGAATCCAACGCGGCCTCGACCTCGTGCTGTTCCTACTGGTCATCGCGTTCGCGTTCACCACGGTGTCCACATACCTGCGGTTCCGCGACCTCGAGGTCAAGTACGCACGCCTGGCGCGCGCGATCGCGTTGCAGAACGCCGAGAAGCCGCACCGACCGGGAGAGACCGGCGGCGTTCAGGACTGAGGGCTCGTATAGTGCGGCGCCTCGGCTCTCGACCACGGCTCTCGACCACGGCGAGCGGTCCCCACTCCGACGCACCTGTCCGAAGTGGGAACCGCCTCACCCGTGAGAGGGAACCTTGATCAGCCCAAGCTGAACGGCTTGCCCCACAGGACGGTCTCGCTCTTGAGCCCGCCCGCCGTGACCTGGATGGACATCCGCGCCCGCGCCTGGGCGTACCCGGCGCATCCGTTGACCCGCAACGGTTCCTGACTGTAGGCGACGGATGCGCGCGTGCCGGCGAACTTGTACCCGTTGATCCGGTACAGCTCGTTGTCGGCATCGACCAGCGAATTGGTCTGGTTGATGATCGGCACATACGCCGCCTGACCGGGTCCCAGGGACAGCGTGGAACCGGCGCCGGCCGACGCCATGCCGGACTGGTTCGCCGTCGAATTGCCCGAGAATCCGACACCCGCCAGATTGACCTGGCAGCCCACCACGTAGCCGCCCTTGATGATGCCGCCGGTCGCCTTGCCCGTCAGGGACACGCGCACCTTGCCACTGACCCAGACCTCGCGGCTGGTCGGCACCGCGGCCACACCCGATCGCTGGTAGGAGACCCGCTCCTCGGCCAGCTTCGCGGTCATCGACGTGCCGCCGCCGAGGTCTTCGTATGCCGAACCGCCCGGCAGTGGTCCCGCGACGGCCGAACCCGCCCCCAGGGCAGAACCTGCCCCGGCTACGACGGCCAGGGCGACTACTCCGCGAACGGCCAAAATCCTGTTATTCATCCGCTGTGTTCTTCTCTCTCGCTGGGGAATTCGGCTCAGTTGAGGCTGAACGGCTTGCCGTAGAGGGTCGACTGCACGTAGGCACCCTCGCCGCCGATGTTGTTCGCCGTGGTGCCTGCATCGACGGCGTATCCCTCGACCGCCTCCACCTTCGCGAAGGAACGGGCCTGCGCGAATCCACCACAACCCTGCACTTCGACCTCCAGCCCGGAATACTGATACCGAGCCAGTCCGTCGACGATGGGTTGCACGGACAACTGGACGGCCTTGATCTCGCCCGGCGCCAGCGGGAACGAGATGCTGCCAGAGACCGTCGGGGCCGCGGACAGCGTCCCGGACACACCGGCGGTCAGGTTGCCGACCGAGACCTGGCAGCCGACGAGGTACCCGACCCTCAGCCGGCCCTCCCCCTTCGACACCCGCGTCGTGACCTCGCCCGACAGCACCGCTGAACGCCCGATGCCGTTGGCGGCCATCGACGTCGCGGGCATCGCGGTTTCGCCCGTACGCCAGGTCTGCACCGTCACGGCACCCTCGGAAACCTTCTTGTACCCGTTCGGCAGCGGAGCCGCCGAAGCCGGTGAGGTTCCCGATGCCAGCAGCACCAACGCCGCCGCCGCCGCCGCTACCGCCATACCTACTTGTTTCACTCCTAGAACCCTTCTTCGCAGGACATTTGTTCGGACATCACGGGACGGACGCACGCCGAAGAGACCGACGGCCCACAAGCCACGGTGTCGAACGCACGCAGCAGCCCGACTTCTCGTCGAAGCCGACGTGTTCAGATGAAGACGGTGCCCGGACAGCATCTTTCGACCTCACTTGCACGGAATGGAGAACTCGCCGCACGTACCTCCACGCGATGCTCTGAACGGGCCGACTCAGGTGCGTGGCGAGTCCGGCTTCGCCGGCACCGCACGCGCGAGCGCGCACGGCCATTCGTGCTGCCGTTCATTTGTACGGACAATGTATAGCCTAGAGACCCAGATCTCCACAAGGGTCGTCCAGTGACGCATCCCACCTTCTACCGCAGGGGCGGCGATCGGCCCGCGCGCACGATCATCAAAAGGCGAGGTCGCCGGAATGCCACCGATGCCGGCAGGCTACTGGGAGACAGACAGGAAATGTTGTCTCACTGGGCTTTCGCACCATCGTCGGGCGTGCTCGGCGGTTTGCGCAGCGGCGAACTCGGACGCCGACGCGACTGGCCGTTCGGCGTGCGTGCACGAGAACGCTCAACCCGTCCATCGCGGCGCCGCTGGTCTCATCCAAGTCCGGACATTGCGGGAGACGCACGTCCGAAACAAGCGCCACACACCCCAACGGGGGCGACTTCTGATAGGACGGTACGCAGTCGACCCGACGCTCTACATCAAGGAACTCCGTGACCGAATCCGAGAACTCAGACAGCGAGCCGAACAGTCCACGCGACAGGCGCGGCGGCCCGCTCCATCGCGAGCTCTCGCGAACGCTTCGGGCAGAGATCGCGGCAGGCGAATACGACATCGGCAGCAAGTTCCCGACCGAGATGGAACTGTGCGCCCGGTTCGGCGTCTCGCGCCACACGGTCCGTGCCGCGATGGCAGATCTACGACAGAGCGGTCTGATCTCCCGCCAGCGGGGCGTCGGAACCACGGTGCTGTCGTACGTCTCGCAGGCACGCTACATCCTGCGGGCATCGGACGAGGACAATGCTGTGCGGCAGTACACCGAGAGCACCCGGTTCGAGTTGATCGATGAGCCGGGACCGGCCGCGGTGTTCGACAGTCGTCGTCTGCTCCTCGGCGACGCGCGCGACTGGCTCAAGTGGACGGGGCTGAGACGAACCGTCGACAATCCCCTGCCCATGGGTTTCAACACCTACTACATTCCCACCAAATACGCCGTCGCGGTCCGAGACCGTGTTGCAGATGCGCAAACTGCCGTGTTCCCTCGCATCACCCGCGAGTTCGGCTTGACCCTGCAGAGTCTGGAACAGTCCATCGCGGTCACCCTGTTGGACGACCACGAAGCCGAGCATCTTCGGGCGGCAGCAGGCAGCCCGGCACTCGCGATAACGCGGCGATTCATCACCGAGGACGGGCTCATCGGGGTCTTCGAGGGAATTCACCCCGCCGACCGTTACGCCACGACGATGCGTTTCGATGTCGAGATCAGTGAGTGACCGAGCGGCATACGGCGGCTGAGGACAAGCGTCAGGTCACTACAGCTGATCGCCGGCGAGCCCCCGCAGGAATGCGGTTACGTCGTCGTGATCCGGAAGCAGCCCCGACTCGCGCGCCTCGGTGAGACCCGGTGCGGCGGTGTCCTTCTCGGACAGTTCGTACTCCAGCGGCGACCCGTCGCGGGCGTGCGTCGGCCACTCGATGCCGAGTTCGGGGTCGAGCGGATTGATGCCGTGTTCACCGGACGGGTTGTACCCGGTGGAGCAGAGGTAGGTGACGGTCGAGTTGTCGGCCAGCGCACAGAACGCGTGTCCGAGCCCTTCCGACAGGTAGACCGCACGGCGGTCGACGTCGTCGAGCAGGACGGTGTCGTAGGTGCCGAAGGTCGGGGACCCCACGCGGATGTCGACGATGACGTCGAGGATGGCGCCCGACGCACAGGTGACGTACTTCGCCTGTCCGGGAGGCACATCGGCGAAGTGCACACCGCGCAGCACACCCGCCGCGGACACCGACAGGTTGACCTGGGCAAGGTCGAAGCGATGGCCGATCACCTCGGCGAGCAGGTCTCCTTTGAATGCCTCGGCGAACAGGCCGCGTGCGTCACCGTGCTGGACCGGCGTGAGTTCCCACGCGCCGTCGATCGTGAGCGGTCGCACCTTCATGGATGAGCCTTTCGCGTCGGATGTTTACTCAAAACCCTTTGCCTCGCTGGAGGATTTCGAGCAGGTAGTCACCGTAGCCGGACTTGCGCAGCTTCTCCGCGCGGGACCGGAGCCCGTCGTCGTCGAGGAAGCCCCGACGCCACGCGATCTCTTCCGGCACAGCGATCTTGAGACCCTGGCGTTGTTCGACGGTACGCACGAAGTTGCCGGCGTCGAGAAGGCTGTCGAAGGTGCCGGTGTCGAGCCAGGCGGTGCCGCGCGGCAGGACCGTCACCGACAGTTTGCCGCGGTCGAGGTAGTGGGCGTTGATGCGGGTGATCTCGTACTCACCGCGGGCGCTGGGCTGCAGACCACGGGCGATCTCGATCACGTCGTTGTCGTAGAAGTACAGGCCGGGCACCGCGAAGTTCGACTTCGGTTGTGCCGGCTTCTCTTCCAGCGAGATCGCGGTACCGTTCGCGTCGAAGTCGACGACACCGTAGGCCTCCGGATTCGACACCCAGTAGGCGAAGACCGCACCGCCGTCGACGTTCTCGAATCCCTGCAACTGACTGCCGAGACCGGGACCGTAGAAGATGTTGTCGCCCAGCACGAGTGCGACCGACTCGTCGCCGATGTGGTCGGCGCCGAGGGTGAAGGCCTGGGCGAGTCCGTCGGGTGAGGGTTGGGTCTTGTAGGTGAGGTTGATCCCGAACTGGTCACCGTTGCCGAGTAGCCCCTGGAAGGCGGGTGCGTCGTGCGGGGTGGTGATGATGAGGATGTCGCGGATGCCGGCGAGCATCAGCGTCGAGAGCGGGTAGTAGATCATCGGCTTGTCGTAGACCGGGACGAGCTGCTTGCTCACACCCTGCGTGATCGGGTGCAGGCGCGTGCCCGTACCACCGGCCAGAATGATCCCTCGCATGCGCTTCAGCCTAGTGCCCGACGATCCGGCTCACCGACTGCATACCCGGCGCCTCGGTAGAGTGACGTCCACGAATACCTCAGGCGGAAGGAACGACGTGCGTGTTCTCGTGACCGGTGGTGCCGGTTTCATCGGCGCCAACTTCGTGCTGCGCACCCTGGCCACCCGCCCCGACGTCTCGATCCGGGTGCTGGACAAACTCACCTACGCCGCCAACCCCGAGACCCTGGCCCCGGTCGCCGATCGCGTCGAACTAATCGAGGGCGACATCGCCGACGCCGCCCTCGTCCACAAACTGGTCGGTGAGAGTGACTTGGTGGTGCACTTCGCCGCCGAATCCCACAACGACAACTCCCTGGTCGACCCGTCGGCGTTCGTCCACACCAACCTCGTGGGCACCTACACGCTGCTCGAGGCTGTGCGCGCCCATCAGGTGCGCTACCACCACATCAGCACCGACGAGGTTTACGGCGACCTCGACCTCGACGACCCGGCCCGCTTCACCGAGCACACGGCCTACAACCCGTCGAGCCCGTATTCCTCGACCAAAGCCGGTTCCGACCTTCTCGTTCGGGCGTGGGTGCGGTCCTTCGGCGTCGCCGCGACCATCTCCAACTGCTCGAACAACTACGGCCCGTATCAGCACATCGAGAAGTTCATCCCCCGCCAGATCACCAACGTCCTCTCCGGTGAGCGCCCCAAGCTCTACGGCGACGGCCGCAACGTCCGCGACTGGATCCACGTCGACGACCACAACGACGCGGTGTGGACCATCATCGACCAGGGCCGGATCGGCGAGACCTACTTGATCGGCGCCGACGGCGAGGTCGACAACCGCACCGTCGTCGAAACCATCCTCGAACTCCTCGACCAACCCACCGACGCGTTCGACTTCGTCACCGACCGCCCCGGCCACGACCGCCGCTACGCCATCGACTCCACCCGCCTACGCACCGAACTCGGCTGGCAACCCAACTACAACGACTTCCGCGCCGGCCTGGCCGCCACCATCGACTGGTACCGCGACAACACCGACTGGTGGCAGCCCGCCAAGGACGCCGTCGAACAGAAATACGCCGCCACCGAGCGGGTGACGGGCTGACCGCTGCCGGTCGTTTGGCGTTCTCCCAGGTCCGCCGCCTACGGTGGTTTCATGCGCGTACTCGTCAGCGGCGGCGCGGGCTACATCGGCTCGCACACCGTGATCCAGCTGGTCTCCGCCGGTCATGACGTCGTCATCGTCGACGACTTCAGCAACGCCAAGCCCACCGTGGTCGGTCGGCTCGAGGCGTTGAGCGGTCGTTCCATCCCGGTGCACGCCTTCGACCTCGCGGACGTGGACAAGACCGAACACTTCTTCGCTCACGAGGACGTCGACGCGGTCATCCATTTCGCCGGGTACAAGGCGGTCGGCGAATCGGTGGCCAAGCCGCTGGACTACTACCAGAACAACCTCGGCACCACGTTCTCGCTGTTGCGGGCGATGGAACGCCACGACGTCCACACGCTGGTGTTCTCGTCGTCGGCGACCGTCTACGGTGCGGACCCCGAGCTACCGATGACCGAGGACCTCCCGACGTCGGCCACCAATCCGTACGGCTGGACGAAGGTGATGATCGAGCAAGTGCTGCGCGACGTCGCCGCCAGTTCCGACGCCTGGCGGATCGCCGCGCTGCGCTACTTCAACCCGGTGGGCGCGCACCCGAGCGGTCAGATCGGCGAAGACCCGTCGGGCATCCCGAACAATCTGATGCCGTTCGTCGCGCAGGTCGCGGTGGGCCGGCGCGAGAAGCTGTCGGTCTTCGGCGACGACTACGACACCCCTGACGGCACCGGCGTCCGCGACTACATCCACGTCGACGACCTCGCCGCCGGACACGTCGCCGCTCTGGACCGGATCAGCACCGGCGACACCGGCATGTCGACGTGGAACCTCGGTACCGGGCAGGGTGTCTCGGTCCTCGAGGTCGTCCACGCCTTCGAGAAGGCCAGCGGCAAGCCGATCCCGTACGAGATCGCACCCCGCCGACCCGGCGACATCGCCGCGTCGTATGCCGATCCCACCCGGGCGAACGCCGATCTCAATTGGCACGCCACCAAGACGATCGACGACATGTGCGTCGACACGTGGCGATGGCAGTCCGAGAACCCGACGGGCTACCCCGACGCCTGAACCGTCACCGAGCCGCGTACGGATCGTCGGGATCGATGATCTCGTCGGTGGCCCACCCGATGTAGCGCCGGGCCGACGTCTCGACGACCTCGCGTGCGTCCTTGTCCACGACGACGCCGAATGCGTCGTACAGCCGGTCGAACGGCAGGGCCGTGACCCGGTCGACGATCTGACGAACGAGCCTGGGCGACAACGGGATCATGTTCGGATAGCTGCGCATGAACGTCACCATTCCCGGCTGCATGACACCTTTGACGGTGTCGCCGGTCAGCAGCGCTCCCCGACCGTCGGCGGCGTCCGGTAGGTGCAGCACAGCGCTGCCGGGAAAATGTCCGCCGCACTGGATGAGTCGCACTCCGCCGAGAACCTCGGCTTCGCCGGACCAGAACTCGACCACGGGGTCCGGCCGGGTCAGCCATCGACGATCGAGATCGTTGTAGAAGACCGGGACCCCGCCGAACCGATGACTGAGCGAGACACTCGCGCCGTAGAGGTGCGGGTGGCTGGCGGCGATGGCCTCGACACCGCCGTGCTCTTCCAGCCAGCCGACGAGGGACGGACCGATGAACCCCGGCGGCTCCCAGAGGATATTGCCGTTCAGGGTGGCCACCAGGAATCCTCGTTGCCCGATGCCGACCGCCGGTCGCAGCGACAGCCGGATGAGACCCGGCTCCTCTTCGGCAACATCGAGCGCGTTGTCGGCGTTCTCGTCAAGCCGGGTCCACTGCTGCCCGCTCGTCGGGATCCACTGCCGATCGTCGTCACAGATCGGGCAGACCTCGGGTAGGTCGGCGTCCGGAGCGAACTCGTTTGCGCAGAAAACACACATCCACGGCTGCATGTCTCGACGCTAACCCCAGTCCGATTCCCGCGTGCGCACTTCCCTGCCGCGGTTCTGCTTCCATTGCGCTGACTGGATTTGATCAGCGGGAAGGAATCCGGATAGCGGGAATCGAATCGGTCAGCCGGCAGGCGGCGCCTCGACCGGCGGCGCACCTTCGGCCGGCACAGGCGGGTAAACCAGTTCGTTGACGCGGTAGACGACGGCCTCGCCCTGGCGGAACACCTCTGTCAGTCCAGGAGCGCCGTTCTCGCGCAGCTCCAGGAACGGGTCGCCCTGGTGGCCGTTCGCCGGATCGGGTCGGCCGCGCTGGAACTCCCAGTAACTCGTCGGGGAGTCGATCACATAGTGCACGTTCATGTCCCGGACGATCTGGTCGGTCGCGGGGTCGGCGCCGATCTTCGCGACGCCCCAGAAGAGGTCGCGTTGCCGTTCGGAGAACTCGTTGGCCCGATAGAACGGGAACATCGGGGTGACGCCGGTGACCGGGTACAGCCAGCCGGTGCCCTGGTCCAGGTTGTTCAGGACGAGCACGTCCTGGGCGTCGGGCTGCGAGGCGAGCCATGCGTAGGCGGCGAGGTCGTCGGGACCGACATACTTGCCACCGCGCTCCTTCGACGCGATCTGGGCGTTCGGCGGGTAGCGGACCACCGCGGCACCGGCGATCAACGCCAGCAACACCACGTACGTCGACGCGACCAGCCAACCCGCGCGAGCGGTGCCCTTGACGGACGTCTCGTCGGACTGCGCGAACCGCCGCCCGATGACGCCGATCAGCGCGATCACCGCGACGCCGATCGCGACACCGGCGGCCGCGGCCGAGAAGATGGCGACGACGAAGGTGAGGCGGTGCGGCGAGTTGTAGAAGTAGCCGCCGATGGCGCCGAGCGGGTACGACAGCAGACCGAGCGAGACCACCGAGTTGGTCGTCACGAGCGCGAAGACCAGCCAGACGGCGAGTCCCGCCCAGCATCGCAGCCAGGCGAGCACCCCGAGGCCGAGGACGGTCACGATGATCAGCGGCCAGATCGGGAAGTGGTTGAGCTCCAGCGGGATCGTGCCGTTGAACGCGCCCTGCGCCAGGCCGCGCAGCACTCCGATCCCTTCTTCCCGGAAGTCGAAGAACGGGAGTTCGTTGGTGTCGGCGACGCGGATCGTGCCGATCACCACGGGGGAGATCAAGATCATCGTGAGGACGGCGGTGACAGCCAGGGTCGCGAGATCTGCCAAACGACTCGTCGCCGGACGCCACAGACCCTCACACAGCCACCACAGGCCGACGATGACGCCGACGAGAATCAGACCGGACGGATGCGTTGCGGTCACGCCGGCCACGGCCAGGGCCGCAGGTGCCACTCGCGACCGGTCTCGGACGACGCTCAGAACCAGGACCGCTGCTACCGGAGCCAGACTCACGCCGACGGCATTGGGCACCGAGGTCAGCTGCACCTCGACGTACGGCAGCGACGGGAACAGCGCGGCGACGGCGGCGGCCGTGCCGGCGATCAACGCAGAGTTGTCGACGTCGTAGCGGTGCCGGGCGAACCAGTAGGCCAACGACGCCACACCCAGCGGGACCGTGACGGCCAGCACCGCAGGCGAATACGTGTTGTACAGCTCGACCGGGTTCGCGCCGGTCAGCGGGAACAGCAAGGCACCCAGCGCATGCCACGTGTTCGGGTAGTAGTTGAACCCCTGGGTGTCGTAGTTCATCAGCTCGCCCATGCGCATGGCCGAACCGATCCCGGTCTCGTCGATCCATCGCAGAGAACTGGCGTGCCACAACGAGTCCCACACCTGCGAGATGTTGTTCAGTCCCGCGAAGGCGGTCTTGGCCACCGGTCGGATGCAGGTGATCGCGATGATGAGTCCACCGAGCCCGAGGCCTGCAGCCGCACGCAGGATCGCGGTGCGGCCGACGCGAGGTTCGCCGGTGTCAGTGGGTACCGGCGCGAGACGACGTCCGATCCCCGTGCCGAGCAGCCGTGAGTACAGCCAGGCGCCGGCAAGGGCCAGGACCAAGCCGACAAGCGCCGAGACCGCGTTCCATTCGAAGCCGACCGCCGAGTACAGGACGGTGAGGATGGAGACCAGGGCGAACGTGATGGCCGGTCCGGCCGCGAACGCCACCGGCCAGGGCAGGTTCATCCGCCGACCCACGAAGGCGCCCGGCAGGATCAGCACCAGCGCGGACACGATCACGACCCACGCAGCCAGCACCATCACCCCGCGCCTTTCCACACTCGCTTGTCACACCCACGGTGAGACCCGGTTTCCACTCCCTTCCGGGCCCCGACCAAACACTCAGCAGGGTACCCGGCGTCGTCTCAGTGCGACTGTCCGGTGACGACGCTCTCGTCGCGCATCGGCCGCTCGCCGGACACCGGCCGGACTTCCGGGCGATGCCTGGTGTGCCCCGACGCGGCGACGGCGAGGCAGGCCAGCGCCGCGACCGCACCGAACGTGAACATCTCGGTGTAGGTGATCGACGTCCACTTCTCGGTGATCCATGCCAGGAGCGCCGGGACGGCGAAGCCCAGGTAGGTCACGCTGTAGAAGACGGCGGTCAGGCCGGCGAGGTCGTCGGGCCCGGCGATGCGCTGCACCTCCAGGAGCCCGGCGATCAGCGCCATGCCGTAGCCGCAACCCAGCAGGGTCGCGGCGATCAGGGACAGCCAGACCGTCAGCACGTGTGCCGCCAGTGCGGCGACGAGCATGCCCGCAACGAGGGTCGTGAGGGCGACAACCACGCCACGCGAGCTCCCCGGAACGTCGATGCGTCGACCCACCGATTGAATGCCGAACCCGGCGCCGAGTCCCAGGACACAGCACAGGGCGGCAAAGGCGATCGGCGCTCCGGAAGTCCGTGCCGACATCAACGCCGGGATGATCGCGTACGCCGACGCCGCGGCGCCGAAGACCCAGGGCGCGACCGGCAGGACGACGAACATGAACCGTCGATGACCGGCGGCCGGGATGCGCAGGTCGTCGATCAGACGGCCCGGCGTCGAACTGCGGAATCGCGTCTCCGGCACGACCGTCAGGAGGGCTCCCGCGCAGACCGCGATCGCGATGTTCACCAGATACGGCAGCACATGCGGCCAGGGGCCCCACTGGGCGAGCACACCGGCGACGCCTGCGCCGACACCGAAGCCGGCAGTGAGGCTCATCGCCGCGCGCCCGGCGCCGACTCCGGCCCGTGCACCGTCGCGGTCGGACAGCTCCTTGATCCAGCTTCCGCCGACCGCCATCGACAGACCGAGTGCGATGCCGCTGCAGATGCGTCCCACGGTCAGCAGGGCCGCCGACTGAGACCCTGCGGCCAACAACACCGAGCCCAGCGCCGCGAACACCGGTGCCGGCAGCATGAGCGGCCGCCGACCGAACCGGTCCGACAGCGGCCCGCCGATCAGGAGGGCGGGCACGATGCCGAGCACGTAGGCGAACAGCAGGGCGTCGACGACGACCGGCGACAGGTCGGTGATCTGCCGGTACATGACCAGCAGCGGGGTGAACTCGTTGCCGCCCCACGCGGCCGCGAAGACGGCCAGCGAGACGGCGGGCCATCCGAAGCGGTTGCGGTTGTCGGTCATGCGGGTTCCCCCGGGAGGTCGTGAACACCGGCGAGGTGCCCCGCCAGGAGGTGGTCGAAACGGTCGGCGTCGGCGGCTTCTATGGCGCCGAGGAGATCGAGGTGATCGGCGAGGATGCGCGCCGCAACCCCGGCGTCACGATGCACCGAGGCGATCGTCATGCGTCGATGCCGCTCGCCCAGCGTCGTGTAGAAGTCGGCGAGGAGCGGATTGTCGCCGGCTGCGGCGATGAGCTGGTGGAACGCGGCGTCGAGCCGGGAGAACTCGGCGACGTCGGTCGCGTCGGCGCGTCGATGGGCGGCGAGGTTGTCGCGGAGTCGCTCGGCCAGCTCGGCGACGGCGGCGGGCCGAGACGTGACCGACCGGACGGCGTGTCCCTCGAGGAGGCGGCGCGCGTCGACGACGTCACGCTTCTCGCGGTCGCCGATCGGCACCACGAGCGCTCCCCGCTTCGGGTAGAGCCGCATCCACCCTTCGGTCTCGAGACGCAGAAAAGCCTCCCGCACGGGAGTGCGGCTCACCGAGCACTTCGAGGCGATCTCGCCCTCGCTGATCAGCTCACCGCCGGCGATCTCGTTTGTGAGAATTCGCTCTTTGACCTCGGCATATACCCGCTCAGCAGCGGATTCAGCAGAGGTATGCAACATAGACACAAGTCGTACCTTACCAATAGGCGATGACGCCGCGACCTGGGCCGACCCGCCTTTCATGGCGATCCCAAGCAGTGAGACACTTAATGTGGCCGTAACGAGCGTCACCTCGCTCGCGGGCCCTGATCGCGTCCGCTGAGCCATCCGCTCTCGCGTCGATGCGGATCTCTACAGCTCGCGGGCAGCGTGGCCGGCGAGACGATGCAACCCGCGTTTCGCGGCATTCAGGAGGACCCGACCGTGACAAGCACGGAGGACACACGTATGGGCGATACCCCGATCACCGAACCGACCATTGCCGATCTGCCGATCACCGACGACGAGATCTTCTTGGCGCATGCCGGCGGCAAGCTGTCCGTCGAACTTCGCGCGCCCATCGACACCCAGCGCGACCTGTCGATCGCCTACACCCCGGGCGTCGCCCAGGTGTCACGCGCGATCGACACCGACGCCACCCTGGTGAACAAGTACACCTGGACCGACCGTCTGGTGGCCGTGGTGAGCGACGGATCGGCTGTGCTCGGCCTCGGTGACATCGGCCCGCGTGCGTCGCTGCCGGTCATGGAGGGCAAGTCCGCACTGTTCCGCAGCTTCGCCGGACTCAACTCGATCCCGATCGTTCTCGACACCAAGGATCCCGACGAGATCGTCGAGACCCTGATCCGTCTGCGTCCGAGCTTCGGCGCGGTCAACCTCGAGGACATCTCGGCACCGCGATGCTTCGAGATCGAGCGCCGCGTCATCGAGGCGCTCGACTGCCCGGTCATGCACGACGACCAGCACGGCACCGCGATCGTGGTCCTCGCCGCCCTGAAGGGCGCCGTGACCCACCTCGGCCGGGACATCACCACCCTGCGGGTCGTCATCTCCGGTGCCGGCGCCGCGGGTGTCGCCTGCGCCAACATCCTGCTCGCGGTCGGCATCACCGACGTCATCGTGCTCGACTCGAAGGGCATCGTCTCCGCCGGCCGCGACGGCCTGAACGAGTCGAAGGCCGAGCTCGCGAGCCGCACCAACCCGCGCGGCCTGACCGGCGGAGCGGTGGAGGCCCTCGACGGCGCCGACGTCTTCATCGGCGTATCGGCCGGCCTGATCCCCGAGGAGATCATCGCGTCGATGAGCGACGACTCGATCGTGTTCGCGCTGTCGAACCCCGATCCGGAGATCCACCCCGAGGCCGCCGCCAAGTACGCGGCCGTCGTCGCGACCGGTCGCAGCGACTTCCCGAATCAGATCAACAACGTGCTCGCCTTCCCGGGCGTGTTCAAGGGCGCACTCGACGCGGGTGCACGCCGGATCAGCGAGGGCATGAAGATCGCTGCAGCAGAGGCGATCTTCTCGGTGGCCGCCGACGACCTGCGGGCCGATCGCATCGTGCCCAGCCCGCTCGACGACCGGGTCGCACCGGCCGTTGCGGCGGCGGTCGCCAAGGCGGCGCAGGACGAGGGCCTCTGCTCGTAAAATTGTGTTTCACAAGCCGGTTCGATCATCTCGATCGAACCGGCTTGTTTCTTTTCCGCAGGTGTTTCAGTCCCGTTCCTGCCAGGTGCACAAGCAGATCTCGTTGCCCTCGGGGTCGGCGAGAATCCACCACGCCGGTGCGAACTCGTCCGAGAGCAGTTGCCCACCGGCGGTGATCGCCGCTTGCAGTCGTTCGTGCACCTCGTCGTGCGGTAGGCAAAGGTCGAAGTGAATCCGGTTACGTTGCGGGCGAGCTTCATCCATCTGCTGGAACCACACCGACGGCAGCCGCCCGGTCGGGTCGGCGAGCTCGGCGAGTTCCCTGTCATTCCCGTCGGAGTAACCCAGGACTGCCTGCCAGAACGGACGGATCGCACCGATGTCCATGGCGTCGATCGCGAGTTCGATCGCCGTCACCGGGCCCACGAGTTTCTCGACCGCCATCTCGGCGGCGATCCCGGTGATCCGGTTGGCCAGCGCCACATCGGCTTCGGTCAGCTGATGCGTGCTGTGTGTCGTGAGAGCGAGATGCACTGACCCGTAACGCAGGTCGACGTCGGGATGATGGTTGGCTTCCTCTGCCGCGTCGACGATCCTGGTCACGAACTCGAGACCCCGCACCATCGAACCGGTGCGGTAGCCGGCCACGAGTCTGTCGGCGACGACGCGCCACGGGTCGGCGACGACCTCGGTGGCCTGCTTGGCGTTGAGCGGTGTGCGCGTGGACCCGGTCATACTGCCCCATGCTGCACCTTCGAGACCTGTTTCGAAAGGGCCCGGTTTCCCAGAGTGCGGCCTGGGTGCCGTTTTCCGGCACTCAGGCCGCACTCTGGAATCGCTGTCAGTGCCGGTTCGACGTAGCTGCCGCGAGTTTCGCGATGGACTCGACCGTTGCAGGCAGGAACCCGCGTCGAGCGCCCTGGTCGAGTGAGGTCCCGGCGCCGAGGACCGGATCGTAATCGAGGCCGATCACCGGGCCGACCGCCCCGGACACCACACCGACGAGCATGTCCGCGAGGCCCGTCTGCTGCTGTACCGGCAGCTGGGAGTCGATCACCACGACGGTGTTCTCGAGTACGCCGGCGCGGTCCCACTCCGTGAAGATCACGCGTGCCCGGTTGAGCAGGTCGGGGCGTGGGCTGATCACGAGGACGGGCGTGAGGTTCGGGAGGTCGTCCTCGGCGAGTTCGGGCAGCAGCGTCAGCGGATGCGCCCCGGCGTCGATCACCGGCACTGCTCCCTGCCGCCACACCTCGACGACGGCGTCGGTGACGGCCGCCTCGTCGGGCGGCAGCCACAGGCCCGTGCCCGACGCGGTGCGCAGCAACTCTTCGTTGCCGGTCCCGCGGAGGCGGAGTTCGATGTCGCAGTCGTTGCCGGAGGCATCGACCCACCACGAGAGCAGGCCGAGACCCGACGCGGCGCGATGTTCGGCGAGAAGGGCCGACACGACAGACGTGCCGACCCCGCCGGCAGTTCCACAAACGACGACGGCCCGCTCATCCCAGATCTGCGGGTCGCCGTCGCGAGGTGTTGGAGCAGTCATCGGTCCTTATGGAACCAGAAGGTAGGCGCCGTACCCAATCGGCTGAGGCGCGCCCGCCGGGCCATTCGGCGCGCGTCCACGAACAGTGAACGGCACCACGGGAAGAAGTCAGGGAACCAGCATGTAGATCGTCGCCCCATAACCGGCGGGCACCCGAACCTGACTATTAGGCGAGAAACCGCCGAACCCAAGACTGACGGGACCGGATCCCGTGGCAATCTCCCAGACCTTTTTCTCCCCTGGCCTCGGCCCAAACGTTCCGCTTACCCACTTTTCAAGGTTGTACCCGCGCACGCTGGTAAAGAAATTCCCGAAGAGTACCCGACACTTGGGATTTCGTTTCCATCCGGCACCGTCTCCGGTAAAGCCGTGCGATCGCGCCGTCACCCGCACAACTCCACGCTTCTTCGCTGGTGCATCCACCGTCACATTGATCGCACCGCGACACGAGGCATGGTCACCGAACGTTCCGAAGTTGTACCCGGTCGGCGAGACTTGTGGAACCGGTGCGGCCGAGGCCGTCCCAACACCAACCAGACCCATCGCCGCCGCAATAACCCCGGCAAGCGCCACAAGTAACTTCTTCATCGATCTCCCTTCGACTGCCCTTCACGGGCGCGTTGAACGTGTCTTCCTCGCTTGCAATTTCATTCAGTGCGGACAACACGGTTGCGACCTGGTCGAGTAGCTTTACGCGAAACGGAGCAACTGTTACCTGGACAGTTCCCCGGGCCAGAGAACTTCACTCCCCGGAATGGTCTTCTTCAGGTTGTCCGACTGCGCCCTAGTCCAGTCCCGAACGGACTTCTCAGCATGCGGACCGAACACGGCATACGGCGAGCGAGCCTGCTGACCGGACCATTTGTGGACCGAAGACCCGACCTTAACGTCCACATCTCCACGGTTGTTCACGACGTAATCGACTGCCGGAAGACCTGAACGACGAGCGTCCTCCGCCGATAGGTGGAATTCGAACTGGTTCGAGCCGTCGTTCTCCGGCAACGCGTGTCGGGGGCCGTCGTTCTTCCACGGTTCATCCGGATTAGCCCCGGGGTCGCCTGCACCGAGTGAGTACGCAAGCAGACCGCCTGCGGTGCCACCAATTGCGAATCCAAGTGCAGCTCCGGCCACGCCAACACCGACGCCTCCGATCGCAGCACCGGCTCCGGCCCCAATCGCCGCGCCCGGACCACCCAAGATGTAGTAGGGAGGCAAGGACCCGACGATCGCACCGGCGACGGCACCGACCCCGGCCCCACCAACAGCACCAACCACCGCCGACGGAATACTCAGCGCGACAGCACCAGCCGTGCCACCGGCCATCACACCGATGATCGTGGCAGCAGCACGACGACTCGCCTCGTCCTCCGGCACACCCACCGAGATCAAACCCTGAGCGATCTTCGCCTCGCCATACGCCGACCACGCATTGATCGAGTTCACATCCCTGTCGGACAGGCCCTTCGGGATGTCGGTGACGAAGTTACCCACACGGATCTTGTCCGGCGGCGGCGCAATCGGACGCACCGGCGGAGCAACCCGCGGCGCAACAGGATTGGTGATCGCCGGCGAATACGGCTGCTGGTAACTCTGCGACAACGACTGGTCATACGACTGATACGGAGCCTCGACCGGCGGACCCGGAATCGAACCCAGACCCGGAACAACAACCGGCTGCACCACCGCATCACCCGGAGCCGGAACACCCGGCGCCACATCCGACGGACTCGTACCACCCTGACCCGGCGCCGAATCCGACGGATCGGTGC